>MELA01000001.1:0-14244 GCA_001767495.1 Acidobacteria bacterium RIFCSPLOWO2_12_FULL_65_11
AGAGCGCGGCGGCAATGACGTCTCCGAGCGCCGCAAGCGCCAGCGCCGACGGCACGACGAAGAACGCGATCTGCCGAAGGCCGGCGTCGAGCCGGGCACGCAACGCGTCCGTGCCAGTCCCTTCAACCGCCGCCACGCCCGACATGGCGGGGAGCTCCGCCGCGGCGACCGACATCCCGAACAGGCTGATGGGCAGCATGTACACATTTTGTGCGTTCATCAGACCCGTGACCGCACCGGTCGGCAACAGGCTGGCCAGTAACGTGTCGATATACGCGCTCGCCTGCACGACCCCTCGGCTGACCAGCACGGGGACAAAGCTGCGCCAGACGAGACGGACATGCTCCGACGCCACGTCGAGAGCGAACCGGAGATCCGGCGCCACGCGCCACACCACCGGCACTTGCACGGCGAACTGCAGAAAACTGCCGACGACCGAGCCCCACGCCAGCGTCACCGCCAGGCGCTCCGGCGCGGCGGCGCCGAAGACGATGAGGGTGGTAATCATGGCCGCGTTCCAGACCACCGGCGCGGCGTACGAGAGCAGAAAGCGATGATGGCTGTTGAGCACGCCCAGGCACCACGCCGACATGACGAGCAAGCCGGCGCCGGGAAACAACACGCGGACGATCTGGATCGTGAGCTCGCGTTTGGCGCCCGTAAACCCAGGGGCGATCACCGCGATGAGGATCGGGGTCGCGAGTACTCCGATGAGCACCAGCACGCCCACCGCCAGCGCGAGGAGCGACGCCACAGCCCCCGCCACGCGATCGGCGTCGCGCCGTTCGCCGCGCGCGTTGAGCGCCGCATACACGGGAATGAACGACGCCGAGAGCGCGCCCTCGCCGAACAGACCCTGAAGGAGGTTGGGGATGCGAAAAGCCGCGTTGAACGCGTCGGCGGCATCGGACTGCAAGCCGAAGTAGTACGCGAAGACGCGAAACCGGATGAGGCCGGTGATCCGGCTGAGCAGGATGCCCGCAGCGACCAGCACGGCTGGCTGACGAGGCCTAATAGGCACTGTCGATCGCTTGTAGGCCGGGTCCTTTCGGACCCGGCATCAGAGGCGGGTCCCAAAGGACCCGTCCTACTCGGGGATTGTTCGACGTGCCCTTAGTCAGCATCATCGTCAGGTGTGACTTCGCCGAGTGTGCCGCTGGATTTCTTCATCAGGTACGTCTTGATGAACCCGTCGAGGTCGCCGTCGAGCACGCGATCGACGTTGCCGACCTGTTCCTTCGTGCGATGGTCCTTCACGAGCTGATAGGGATGCAGCACGTAGCTGCGAATCTGGCTGCCGAAGGCGATCCCCTTTTTCGCGCCGCCGATCTGATCGAGCTTCGCCTGATTCTCTTTCATCTTCAGGTCGTAGAGGCGGGCCTTGAGCACCCGCATCGCCGAATCGCGGTTTCGGTGCTGCGACCGCTCGTTCTGGCACGACACGACCATGCCGGTCGGCAGGTGCGTGAGGCGAACGGCCGAGTCGGTGACGTTGACGTGCTGGCCGCCGGCGCCGCTCGATCGATAGGTGTCGATCCGCAGATCTTTGTCTTCGATCTCGATCTCCACGTCCTCCGGAAGTTCCGGCCAGCAGTACACCGACGCGAACGAGGTGTGCCGCCGAGCCGCCTGATCGAACGGCGAGATGCGCACCAGCCGGTGTACGCCCACCTCGGCCGACAGCAGACCGTAGGCATACTCACCGTTCACGGTGAACGTGACGCTCTTGAGGCCGGCCTCTTCGGCCGGCTGATAGTCGATGATTTCCCGTTTGAAGCCGCGGCGCTCGGTCCATCGCAGGTACATCCGCAGCAGCATCTCGGCCCAGTCCTGCGACTCGGTCCCGCCGGCGCCCGGATGGATGGTGACGATGGCGTTCTTGCGATCGTGCTCGCCGCCGAGCATCTTCTTGATCTCGCCGGCCTGCACTTCCCTGTCGAACGCCTCGAGCGCCCGACCGAATTCGGCGTCAACCGGCTCGCCCGCTTCGGCCCACTCGACGAGCACGGCGAGGTCGTCGTGCTTCTTCTTGAGCGACAGGATCAGATCGCGATCCTGATCGAGCCGGCGGCGGCGCTGCAGGACCTTCTGGGCTTCGGCCTGGTCCTTCCAGAAATCCGGTGAGGCGGTGCGCGCCTCGAGTCGACTCAGCTCTTCGTCGGGGCGGGCGGCCTCAAAGATAGCTCCGCAGGTCGGCGGCGCGTTTGCTCAGGTCCTCGTACTGGTGCATCAGATCGTCAACGGTCGGCATTGGGGGACAGTCTCCTCAGGGCACATTCTACATGCCTTTGGTGGCATTGATGTGTTGACATCATTATTGTCGATGTTATGATGCCGGCATGCGGACCACGTTGACGATCGACGATGACGTGATGGACCGGTTGAAGCGGGAGGCCAAGCGTGGCAGGGTCTCGTTCAAGACGGCCGTCAACCAAGCGCTGCGTCTGGGGATCGATCGCCTGCAGCCGACGGCGCGCCGGCGCGCGTTCCGCCAGCGCACCTTTCGCATGGGATACCCACCAGGCAGCCACTTCGACAAGGCACTCCAGTTGGCCGCCCGGCTCGACGACGAAGAGATTGCCCGCAAGCTGGCGATGGGCCGATGAAGGTCGTCGACCTCAACCTTCTGCTCTACGCCACCAACGAGGACGCCCCGCTGCACGCGAAGGCCCGCAAGTGGTGGGAGGCGACGCTCGCCGGCGACGAGCAAGTCGGGCTGGCCTGGCCGGTGGCCCTGGGGTTCCTGAGGCTGTGCACGAGAGGTGGAATCCTGCCCAAGCCACTGACCCCGCGCCAAGCGCTCGACACCGTCGGCGAATGGATCGCGCACCCGCTCGTCTCGCTGCTTCATCCAGGCAACGGACACTGGACGATCTTTCGTGGTCTCGTCGAATCGATCGGCACGGCGGGTAATCTGACGACGGATGCGCACCTGGCGGCGCTGACCATCGAGTACGACGCGACGCTCTACTCCACCGACACCGACTTCTCCAGCTTCTCTTCGCTGAGGCTCAAGAATCCGCTGGCGTGAGGCCCACGGCGTCCATCACCTTCTGTCCCTTTAAGTTTTAAGTTCTTACTTGTGCCTCGCGCTTGAAGCGCGCAAGGCGCTCGGGATCGGTCGCAAAGACATCCGGCAGCGTCTTGATGGCGACGTCGCGGTTGAGCTTCGTGTCGCGCGCGCGGTAGACCTCGCCCATGCCGCCGATGCCGATGAGGGCAACGACTTCATAAGCTCCGAGGCGAGTACCGGCTGTAAGCGGCTGGGCTCGGTGGTCTACTTTCTCACTTGGCGGCGGGGCCCCACCCCCGCCGCGGACTGACGCAGATGCCTCGCCTCGGCTCCGCTCGGCCTCGGCTCGGCATGGCCGCAGGCGCTCATCCCGCCGACGCCGATGAGGGCGACAACCTCATACACTCCCAGGCGAGTACCGACGGTCAGGGCCATGGACGCCTGATTATAGACGACCGAGCAGCGGTTCAATCTGCTGTGCGGCGGTGGGCGTGAACTGCAGCAGGCACCGGAACACGCGTCGGTGAACGTCGGCGTCCGGCTCCGGCGTCAGGTAGAGAGCGGCCACGAGGTCGCGCCATCGCAGCAACTCGCGTCGGCGTGTCGGGGTTGCCGCGACGACGGTCAGATCGATCAACTGCAGCACCCGCTCATACCCGCGGTGTGCGTGGTCCCAGGCGCCGCGAGCCAGCAAAGACGAGGCACGGTTCATCTCGTTGCCGATCATCAGAATCTGTTGGTCAAACGAGAAGCCGGCCCACCGCTCTGGCGACAGTCCAGCGTGCTGAGTGGGAGCGCTCACAGCGGCTCTCCAGCGCCCACGAGCGCGTGGACGATTTCACCAACGGCGTTGCGCGTGCCGGCGTCCTGAATCTCCATGCTTCGATTGCCTTGCGCGGGCCGGATGTTGATGAGCGCCGTGAATTCAATGCACTGCGAGGCGCCGAGCCCCGGATAGTAGTTCGCGCCCCAGAGGTCAGCGATGGGATCACGGCGTCCATCACCCTCCGTCCTTCTAACTTTTCCTTCCTGACTTTTCACTTCCGCAGCGAGCGCCATGACCAGTCGAGATTATAGCTTCACAATGGTCCGCCTGAAGGCGGACACTACTGCCTGCTAAAAAGCATCTCGGTCAGGAGACGTGAATCCTCTTCGCGCGGGAAGTCCAGGCCAAGGATGCGCGCCAGCGTGGGCGCGATGTCCTCGGGACCGCACTCGGCGTCGTACACACCGGGCTTGATCCCCTCGCCCATGAAGACGATCGGCACGTGGCGATCGTAGTCGTAAGCCGTGCCATGACCCGTGCCGCCGACATACGAACTGACGTACGCGTACTTCTTCACCAAAACGCTGAGATGCGGACTTCTGGCCTGGAAGAACGAATTCTGAAACAGCTTGAGGTACGGGTCGGCAGGATTGCTGGCGCTCAACAGCTCGGCCTGCGTGTACACGTGTTCGACAAGGCCCGTTGACACGAGCGCGCCGATCGCGGTCTGTTCCACGTCCCGCCGGTCGAGATTGTGCCGCCGGATGACGCCCTCATCCAGGTAGACGTTGGGGATGTCGCTCCCGAAGTAGGCCATGAGACTTTCGACCCCGGGGAATCTCCTGGCCAGTGCCGTTCGCACGGCCCCTGCGAGGACCGCTGAAGACGCGCGGCGCGCATCGACACCTTTGGCCTGGAGGTTCTCAACGAGAGGCAGCGAACCGTGATCCGAGGTGAGCACCACCAGCGTGTTCGCCAGGCCTACCGTTCGATCGATCTCCTTGAAGAGTTTCTCCAACACGAGATCGAGGCGAAGCAACTGATCCATCAGTTCCTGGCTTTCCGTTCCGTATGTGTGCCCAACGATATCGGTCGCAGAAAAGCCGACGGCAAAGATATCGGTGTCGGCATCGCGGCCAATCTGGTGAGCCTTCATCGCTTCGAGCGCGGCCGACAGCGTTACCTCGTCCGCAAACGGCGTACGGCGCAAGTCATCATAGAAGAGCGGATCGCCGGGAATGCGGCGGAGCAGGTGCGGAAACACGGTATCCTCGCGATCCCACTCGCCCTCGATCGCATCCATACCGGCATGCTTTTCGTACACCGCTTCGTCTGGCAGCAGCCGACTCCATTTCTTCCCGAAGTAGCCGTCCGGCAGACGCCGATCGTTCCATCGCACCAACCATCCGGGAGCCCGGCTCATGTAGTACGTGCTGGTGATGAAGCGGCCCTCGGCGGTCTCGTACCAATACGCCGCGTCGCCTCGCCGCCCGGCCATCAGGATGGCCGAGCGATCCTTGAGCGAGACTCCCACGACGCGCGATTGCGGACTCTTGAGTTTCAGGACGTCGCCCACGGTGAACCCGAGCGCATTGACCGGCGACGCGCCACGGCCTGCTCCGCCGAGCGGTGACTGGACCGGATCGTCCACCACGTTGACGACCTTTTTCAGCAGCGGATCCCACCAGTCGTTGGCCACGATGCCCGAATGGCTCGGGTGCCGCCCCGAAAGGATGACCGAATGCCCCGGGCCCGTTTCGGTGGCCGCGTGCCGATAGTTCGCGTTGCTGAACACCGCGCCACGTTCTCTCAATGTGCGCAGGCCACCCGTGTAAAGCGGCGCGAATCGAGTCAGATAATCGAACCGCATCTGATCGATGGCAACTACCAGTACAAGTCTTGGGCGCTGCGGCGTCCGCTGCGCCGCCACCGGCGCGAGACAGACAAGCGCCAGCACCAGCGCCGTCACGAATCGTGTCTTGTGCACGCTCACACGCAGAGTGTCCCCTCGCGCACTCGACGACGACTCACCACGAAAGAGTTGTCACAGGGAATCAAAGAACTCAGAGGGATTAAACCACAGAGCCACGGAGGCACAGAGATCAAATTGGCGAGTGTGGGTGAAGCGCTCGATGCGGTCGGCCTGCTATGCAGGCCGAGTAACAGGCACGTAACCCCGAGCACGAACACGTCCCGTGCGAATACGTCACGTACGAACACGTCGGCGCGTCAGCAGCAGAAGCGCGGCCGTCATGACGACGCAGGCGTACGCGAACACATCGCCGATCCGGGTGTAGAGTGTCATCGTCTGCAGGAAGCGCGCGTCGCCCACGACGACCGCGGATTGGTAAATCTCGCTTCGCGCGAGCACGCGGCCGTAAGGATCGACGATGCCGCTGATGCCGGTGTTGGCGGCCCGCACGAGATACCGCCCCGTTTCGATCGCGCGCATCGAAGCCTGCTCGAAATGCTGGAGAGGGGCTGAGGTCGCGCCAAACCACGCGTCGTTGGTGATGGTCGTCAGCAGCTCGCTGCCGCCAACGACGAACCGGCGGACGAGATCCGGGTAGACGATCTCGTAACAGATCGCCGTGCTCATCGAGTGACCACGGACGGGCCAGACGACGGCCCGGTCGCCAGGCGAGAAATCGGAGACCGTTTCCACGAGCGGGCCCACGAAGAACAGCACGCGCCTGAGCGGCACGTACTCGCCCCACGGCACCAGATGCATCTTGCGGTAGACACCCACGGTCGCCCCATCGTCGCCCACCAGGAACGCCGCGTTGTAGTACTTGGCCGCAGAGCCACGGTCGACCTGGTCGCTTCCCACCAGAATCGGCACGCGCGCCTGCCGCGCGATCGTCCGGATGAGATCGGCGCTCGCGGGATCGTCGTCAAAGCGAAACGGCGTGGACGATTCGGGCCACAGCACCAGTTGGGCGCCCTCACGGATCGCCTGCGTGGTCAGTCGGAGGTAGTCGCGAAAGATCGATGCGCTGAGTGCCGGATCCCATTTCTGCGCCTGGTCCACGTTCCCCTGGATCAATCCGACGCGGACTGGGTCACCCGCGCTGGTCCACTCGGTTCTCGCCACGCGCAGACCGCCCCACACCGTCACCCCAACGACCAGCGCCAGCATCACCGCCGCCGGAACGTATGGTCCGGCTGAAGCCGGACCCCACGTCTTCTTGTCGCCTACGCTGACAGCGACCACTGCGGCCGCGGCGCTGACGCCAACGACGAGCGCCGACACGCCGTAGACGCCCAAGAGGCTCGACAGTTGCGCCACGGGCAGGACGCTCGTCTGGCTGTAGCCGACGAGCACCCACGGAAAGCCGGTCATGATGTGCGCGCGCCCCAGTTCGGTCGCCACCCACACGAGGGGCGCCGCCATCAAGGCCTGCGCGCCATGGGCCATCACCAGCCGGCGCATCACCATCGCACAGATCGCGGGAAAGAGCGCCAGGTATGCGACAAACGCCGCGTTGAGCGGCACAGCCACCCAGGCCGGGAGGCCTCCGTACATCGTCATGACGCTCGTCAGCCAGTACAGCGTCCCGCCGAAGTACACGAGCCCGGCTGTGAGGCCGAGCACAAACGCCCGGCGCGTGCTGACGGGGCCACCAAGGACCACAAGCAGAGGCGTCAAGGCCATCCATGCGAATGCGGGGTGACCGAACTTCGGGAAGCTCAGCGCGAGAAGAATACCGGAGAAGACGGCGAGAAGGACGCCACGGTTGTCATCGAAGCGAGGCGGGGACACGGATCATCAGTGTACATGCGGCGGGTCCAAAAGGACCCGCCCTACGTGGACTGCTCATGGCTCGCTTATGGCTCCGCGAAGCGCTCGAGGCGCCGGTACAGCGCGCGGCGGCTCAGGCCGAGCACTCTGGCCGCTTCGCTCTTGTTGCCCTCGACCTGATTCAGAACGCGAACAACCTCCTCGTGCCCCGCGGCAGACATCTGCACCGGGCTGCGCGCGGGTGCCCGCATCGCCGGGGCCACGACACGATCGGCGGACGGCGAGGGCGAGGGCGAGGGCGAGGGCGAGGACGATCGTTGCTGCACCAGAAGCGCCGATTGCACCTCGCGCTCGCTGAGCAGCCGTCCCTCGCTCAGCAGACAGGCCCGCTCGATCACGTTGCGCAGCTCGCGGATATTGCCCGGCCATGGCGCCTGCTGCAGGAGCCGCTCGGTGGCGGGTGTCACGCCGGTCAGGGGGCGCTTGTAACGTTTCGCGTATTCCCCCACGAAGGCGGCGGTCAAGTACGGAATGTCTTCCCGGCGCTCCCTGAGCGGCACCAGATGAATCTCGATGGTGCTCAAGCGATAGAAGAGGTCGCTTCTGAACCGTCCGGCGGAGACCTGCGCCCGCAGATCACGATTGGTCGCCGCGATCAGATTCACGTTCACTGTCCGCGATTCCAGCGAACCGACGCGCTGCACCTCCCCATATTCGACCGCGCGCAGCAGCTTGGCCTGAAGCTGCACGGGCAATTCGCCGATTTCGTCGAGAAACAGTGTGCCGTGATCCGCATGCTCGAGCATCCCCGACTTGGCGTCGGTCGCGCCGGTAAACGCGCCCCGCGTGTGACCGAACAGCTCGCTCTCGAACAGATTCTCGACAATCGCCGAGCAGTTGACCGTCATGAGCCGGCGGGCACGCCGCGGCCCAACCTCGTGCAGCGCCCGTGCGACGAGCTCCTTGCCCGTACCGGTCTCTCCCGCGATGAGCACCGTTCGCACGTGCGGCGCGAGCCGGCGGATGGTGTCAAACAGCTCCTGCATCGCGGGACTGCGGCCGATCATGCCGTGGAACTCGAAGCGGTGGGCCAGATCGGCGTCGACCGCGAGCAGCTGCTCCCGGCGCTCGATGGTCTTTTTGACCGTCAGCAGGAGCTCGCGCAGGCGATCGAAGTCGAACGGTTTGGTCAGATAGTCGAGCGCGCCCAGCTTGACGGCTTCGATCGCGGTGTCGACGCTCGCATAGCCGGTCATGAGCACCACCTGGCAATCCGGTGCAATGGAGCGGATCTCCTTCAGGACGTCGAGGCCGTTCACCTCGGGCATGCGCAAATCGACGAGCGCGACATCCGGCTTGAGGTCGTGCAGCGAGGCGATCGCGGCGCGGCCGCTGTGATACTGCGCCACCGAAAACCCCAGCCCGCCGGCGAAGCGCTCGACGAGCTTCAGAATGGGCGCCTCATCGTCGACAATCAGAAGCTTCGGCCGGCCGATCATGCGGCCGGCCTGTCGTTGGCGATCAAAATCGTGCCCATTCTGTGTAAGTGTCGATTTTTTCGTGCAAGCCGTATGTCCGTGTTTGTCTGACAAAGCCGCCTGCCGCTCGCGAAATGCCCGTGTTTGTCCTACAGTTTGCTGGTCGCATGGACAGACGCGCCGGTCTCGTGGTACCAACTTCGCCCGTGACCTCCCGCAAAGGCTCACCTGGGCGGACCAAGGCCGCGATGCGCCGTTGGCAGGGTCAGCTACAGAGCCTCGCGGCGAAGCTGAATGCGGCCCGCGAAGCCGAACGCACGCGCCTGGCGCGCGAGCTGCACGACGACCTCGGGCAGACGCTGACCAGCCTCAAACTCGAGCTGCTGCGGATGCTCAAGATGGTCGACTGGTCGCGGCTCGACCCCTCGACGCTCGATCGCGCGCAGTCGCTCATCGGCCTGACGGAGATCAGCCTCGAAACGACCCGTCGGATCGCCACCTCTCTGCGGCCGCCGACGCTCGACCATCTTGGGCTGGCCGAAGCGATTCGATGGGAGGCATCACTCGTACAAGCCCGCACGGGCATCAGGTGCCACTATGTCGTCAGAGGGAACACCCTGCAGCTCTCAGACGATCGGGCGACCGGCGTTTTTCGCATCTTCCAGGAGGCTGTGACCAACGTGATTCGCCACGCCGAGGCCAGCGCCATCAAGATCGACCTCTACGAGACGGGCAGCAAGCTCGTGCTCTCCGTGAAAGACAACGGCCTCGGCATGACGCCGAGCGAGTTCTCCGATCCGGCGTCAATCGGTCTGGTCGGCATGCGCGAGCGCGCCCGGCTGCTCGGCGGTACGCTCGACATCTCCGGCAAGAAGGGGAAGGGTACGGCCGTCGTGCTCAGGATGCCGACGGGCGGTCGTCGAAAACGCCACCCTGCTCATCATGCGCATCCTGCTCGTTGACGATCACCCGGTCGTCCGCCAGGGCATCAAGCTCATCGTCACCGATCGGTGGCCCGATGCAGCCGTCGGCGAAGCCGACTCGGCCGAGGCCGGACTCCAGCAGATTCAGCAGGACGACTGGGATGTGGTCGTGCTGGACATCTCCATGGCGGGCACGAGCGGATTGGACTTGCTGAAGACGCTTCATCACCTGTACCCGCGGCTGCCGATTCTGGTGCTCAGCATGCACCCGGCGTCGCAGTTTGCACGGCGCGCACTTAGCGCCGGCGCGCTTGGATACCTGACGAAGGACAGCGCGCCCACGGCGCTCGTCGACGCCATCCTGCAGGTGCGGCGCGGGCACACCTACGCGAGTGCGGCCACACGGCAGGCGCTCGCCGAGGCCAGCGACGTGCGGGCCCACCCGCACGATGTGCTCTCAGATCGGGAGTATCAGGTGCTTCGCATGATCGGGTCGGGCCGGACGGTGTCGCAGATCGCGGCGAGTCTGGCGCTGAGCGTGAAGACTGTCAGCACCTACCGCGCGCGCGTGCTCGACAAGCTCGGCATGACAACCAACGTCGAGCTGATGCGCTATGTCATCGAGAATGGATTGGTGGAGCTGTAGTTAGCGGGTGATCCAGGGCTTGAACTGCTCTTCCTTCTGCAGTTTGGCGGCGATGGTTTCCGCCTCGCCTCGTGTACTGAACTTGCCGATCCGCACACGATAGACCTGCGGCGTACCCGAGGGGGGCGGCAGCACGTACGCTGCATACCCTTTTGCGGTCAGGCGCTTGGCGATCGCATCGGCTTCCGGGCGGGCGTTGAGGGCCGCAACCTGCACGGCGTATCCCTGGCCCTGCGGGACGGCGGAGGCCGGGGCCGCAGCGGGGGTGCGAGCAGGCGCCTTCGGCGAGGACGCAGGCGACGCGGGCGGCGACGCTTTCAGATTCTCTGCGGGCGGATTGGACTTCTGGAGACGATTGAAATAGCTGAGATCGTCGACCGCCGGCGGGGCCTGAGCGGCGGTCGGGTCGGAACCAGGTGCCGGGGCCGCGGCCGGCGCCTCCGGGCGGGGTGTCGTGTCTGCGGCGACGCTCGGCGCCGACGCGTCAAGCCCCGCTTCACTTCGCTCGACCCGGACGCCGCGGCCGACAAGGACGCCACAGAGGAAAATCACGACCGACACGACGGTAGCGGCCATGAACAGGAAGACCAACTGCTTGCCGTTCAGTTGGATCTCGCGGAAGCCGTCGTCTTGGATGTGAGAAGCCAAGATTGCGGCAATTGTACCACGGCTTAAGGGCGTCGATCGGCCGTCGCGTCAGGCGGCTTCGGTCCGTCGGGCCTGGTCGGTCCCGGCCAAGGCCACCCTCAGGGTGCACGTCGCCTCGCCGGTGCCACGACAGGCCATGACTTCGGCCCGCGCCGGCAGGCTGAAGAGCGTCAACAGCCGCGTGAACGCCGCGGCGTAGTAACCACAGAGCGGCTGCGGCACGCGCTCGCGGACCGTGCAGAAGATCGACGCGCGAAGGTCCACGCTGGCCGTGCCTCGCCGCATACGCGACACCGCGCGGCTTCCACGGTACGTGCTGCGAACAAGCTGGCCCGCCAGACGCAGGAGCAGCCGACCGCGCAGCCAGGCCGGCGCCGCCTTGACCAGCGCTCGATGAACGGGCGACATCGAGACTGCGGTCCAGTCGGCAGCATAGTGGCCCGCGCGCGTCGTGATCCGGCCGTACACCCCGTCGCCCTCCTGCCGCAAGAAACTGAGCACCGCATAGAGCGGTGCGAGGCCGATGGTGCCCTCCCGCATGCCTTCCGGATCCAGGAAACTTTCGTAGAACCCCAGGCGCGTCGGGATGACGTCGGCGATCGCCTGGTGCAGGCTGGCGACGAGCACGCGACCAACGCCGGGGTCACGCATACAGTAGAATCCAACGGTGATGTGGACCGGCGCCATCCTGACCGGCGGGAAGGCCACGAGGTTCGGCGGCCAGGACAAGGGCACGCTCGTCGTCGAAGGCCGGACGATCCTCGAGCGCCAACTGTCGGAGTTGTCGCGGATAGCGAGCGAAACCTTGATCGTCGGCGGCGGCACGCCGCGAGATGGCGTCCGGCTGGTTTCCGACATCGTACCGGGACGGGGGCCGCTCGGCGGCCTGCACGCGGCGTTGACCGAAGCGGCCTTCGAGGTCGTGGTCGTGGTCGCGTGTGACATGCCGTACGTGTCGGCGCCGTGGCTGGCGCATCTCGCGGCGCTCTCCCAGGAGGCCGACGCCGTCGTGCCACTGACCGAACGTGGGTATCACCCGCTCTGTGCCGCTTACACGCGCGCCTGTCTGCTCCCCATCGCGGGGCGGCTGGCACAGGGACGTCTCAAGATGATGGACGCGCTTGCCGACTTCAAAGTCCGGGTGGTCGCGGCCGATGAAATCGAGAGGTTCGGCGATCACCACCGGTTGCTCGCCAACGTCAACACGCCAGCCGAGCTCGGTGGCCTCGCGCTCGAGAGTCACGAACTGTAATCGTATCACGAAGTTACCGAGCCGCCCGCGTTCGGCTCGGCATGCGGCCCGTACATGATGCTCTCTCTCCAACGACACGTTCACGATGCGATTGTCGACGCCGTCCGCCAACAGTACGGCCTGAACGAGGTGCCGCCGTTTTCTGTCGAGGTGCCGCCCAACCGGGCCCTGGGCGATCTCGCCGTCACGGTGGCTTTCCAGCTGGCCCGTCCGCTCAGAAAAGCGCCGCGCGTGATTGCCGAGGAACTGGCGGCCTCGGTCGGGTCGATCCCAGCCGTCCAACGAGCGGTGGCGGCGCCAAGCGGCTATCTGAACCTGTTTCTGGATCGGCCCGCGTTTCTGCTGGCGCGGGTGCGCGGCGAGGTCGCCCCTGCGCCGGCCCCAGTCGACAAGACCGTGGTCGAGCACACGGCAATCAATCCGAACAAAGCGGCGCACATCGGCCATCTGCGCAACGCGGCGCTCGGCGACACGCTCGCCCGCGCTCTGCGCTTTCGCGGCACGCCGGTCGAGGTCCAGAACTACATCGACGATACCGGTGTGCAGGTAGCCGATGTCGTGATCGGATTTCGGGAGCTGAAACGCCTCTCTCTTGACCAAGTGCGGGCTGTCGCTGCAGCCGAACAGCCGCCGTTCGACTACTACTGCTGGGATCTGTACGCGCACGTCACCGAGTGGTACGAAGGGGATCGCTCGAGACTGGCGATTCGCGAGGCGGCGCTCCACGACCTTGAAAAAGGCGGCAACGACACGGCTGCTCTTGGCGCCTTCATCGTCGATCGCATCGTTCGCGCGCATCTCAAGACGATGGGCCGGCTTGGCGTGTCCTACGATCTGCTTACTTATGAGGGCGACATCCTCCGGCTGCAGTTCTGGGCGCGCGCGTTCGAGATCCTCAAGGCACACGGCGCCGTGTTCCTCCAGACCGAAGGCAAGCTGGCCGGCTGCTGGGTCATGCGAATCGAGGAGGAGCCCGGCGCAGGATCCTCCGTTCGGCCCGATGGAGGCGCGGCGCCGGCACCCGACGCCATGCAGGTCGACGAAGCGCCGGACGAGCCTTCGCGTGAAAAGGTCATCGTGCGATCCAACGGCGTCGTGACGTACGTTGGCAAGGACATCGCGAACCAGTTCTGGAAGTTCGGCCTGCTCGGCCGGGATTTCCACTACCGTCGCCTCGCCGGGCCCGGCCGCCACCCGCTCTGGGCCACGACCTCCGATCCCGCCCAGGCGGCCGCCGGCGACGCGCCGTCGTTCGGCCACGCCAGCATCGTCTACAACGTGATCGATACCCGTCAGTCGTACCTGCAGAAGCTGCTCAAGCAGGCGCTCCTGGCGATGGGCTACCGCGACGAGGCGGAACGGTCGATCCACTACGCCTACGAGATGGTGGCCCTCTCGCACGCCACCGCGCGGGAGCTGGGCTACGGCGACGCGGAGTCCTCGGGCAGACCCTTCGTCGAGGTGTCGGGTCGCAAGGGCCTGGGCGTGAAGGCGGACGATCTGCTGGACCGCCTGATCGACGAGGCGCACGCCGAGGTCGTCACGCGCAACCCCGAGCTGTCGGCCGGGGACACGCGCCACATCGCGGGCATCATCGCCACCGCCGCCGTCCGCTATTTCCTGATCAAGTTCTCACGCGGCAAGGTCATCGCCTTCGACATCGCCGAGGCCCTGAGCTTCGAGGGCGAGACCGGACCGTACTTGCAGTACGCGGCCGTGCGCGCGAACAACATCTTCCGCAAGCTGCGCGAGCGCGACGGCGTGGAGGTGGAGTGG
>MELA01000001.1:14270-14892 GCA_001767495.1 Acidobacteria bacterium RIFCSPLOWO2_12_FULL_65_11
CCAAGTACGCCTTCGGGCTGGCGCAGCAGTTCAACGGCTTCTACCACAAGTACCCGATTCTCAACGAAGAGCGCCAGGACGTCCGGCGATGGCGCGCGGCGGCGGTCGCCTACTTCCGCGACCAGCTCACGCGCACCCTCGAGGTGATGGGCTGCCTGGTGCCTTCCCGGATGTGACCGCGAGAGGGGGTCCATCATGGCTCCGCGCATTGGCGTCACCGCCTGCGAGCACCTGCCGGACTATCTCGAAGCGGTCCGCCGCGCCGGCGGCGACCCGCACGTGCTCGAGCCCGGCGCCGGGCCGGCGTCGCAGCTGCTCGACGATCTCGACGGGCTGATGCTCACCGGCGGTCGTGACGTGGACCCGACGCGGTTCGGCGAGCTGCGGCACGGCAGCACCGAGGAGGCCGAGCCCGGCCGCGACGAGTTCGAGATCGCGCTCGTCAGGGAGGCCACCGAGCGCGACCTGCCGGTCCTCGGCATCTGCCGCGGCCTCCAGGTGATGAACGTGGCGTGCGGCGGGACGCTCGTCCAGGACATCCCGAGCATGATCACGGGGGCCGAGCCGCACCAGGTCGGCGACACGCCCTACACCCTGGCCCACGAGGCGTGGATCACCCGCG
>MELA01000002.1:0-43844 GCA_001767495.1 Acidobacteria bacterium RIFCSPLOWO2_12_FULL_65_11
AGTATGTCGGCGTCGATTTTTCAGACGCCTTCGTGCGCGCGGCCGAGCGCCGGCGCGACGCCCATCACATCCGCAACGGCGCCTTCCACTGCGCCGACATCGTCCCCTTCTGCGCCAGGCATCCCAATGAGTTTGACGCCGGCTTTGCCCTCGACTTCTCGGAGCACATCTACGACGAGCAGTTCCTGCGCATCTTCCGCGCCATCCACGGCGCCCTCAAGCCGGGAGCGCGACTCTACCTGCACACGCCCAATCGCGACTACTTCATGGAGCGCCTCCGCGAGTGGGGCGTCCTCAGGCAGATTGAAGGCCACGTCGCGGTCCGGGACGCCCAAAGGCATCAGGCGCTGCTCGCCGAATGTGGCTTCGCGGACGTCCAAGTCCGTTATCTCCCACATTATCTATATCCGGCCTCGGCGTTTCACTTCCTCGGCGCCCTGCCCCTCGTCGGCCGGTACTTCCGCGCGCGGCTGTTTCTGACAGCTCGTGCGTGACCGGCCTGTCCGCCTGAAGGCGGACACTACAGATTCTGTCGTCGGGTCCGCCTGAAGGTGGACACTACAGATTCTGTCGTCGGGTCCGCCTGAAGGCGGACACTACGGATTCTGTCGTCGGGTCCGCCTGAAGGCGGACACTACGATTGATGTCGTAGTGTCCGGCTTGAGCCGGACCCGTTATCATCGTCGTCGTGGAGAAGGTCAACGCCGAGATCATGGCCGTGAACGATCCCCGGGGGGGGAGGAGCGGCGCGCAATGGCGGCGGGACGCCGGAGGCGTAATGCTGTGAACCTCGCGGCGATTTCGCTCGTCGCCCTGCTGCTGACGCTCGCCGCGAGCTGCTTCTCCCGCGTCAACGTCGGCGTGCTCGCCATCGTCCTGGCCTGGATCGTCGGCGTCTATGTCGGCGGCATGCGCATCGAAGAGGTGCTGGCCGGGTTCCCGGCTGCGCTGTTTCTCACCCTTGTCGGCGTCACGATGCTCTTCGCTCAAGCGCAGGCCAACGGCACGCTCGATCGGGTGGCCCACCGTGCGGTCGCCCTCTGCCGCGGCGTCACCGGCACCATCCCGCTCATGTTTTTCGCGCTGGCGGCCATGCTCTCGTCGATCGGCCCCGGCAACATCGCCTCGACCGCGCTCGTCGCCCCGATCGGGATGGCCGCCGCGGGGCGCTACGGCATCTCGGCTTTCCTGATGGCGATGATGATCGCCAACGGCGCGAGCGCGGGATCGTTGTCGCCTGTGGCGCCAACCGGCGTCATCGTCAACGGCATTGTGGCCAGACTTGGACTGCCGGACGTGCGGTGGGCGATCTACGTCAACAACCTCTTCGTGCACGCCGCCATCGCCGTCGGCGGATATCTCCTGCTCGGCGGCTGGCGGCTGTTATCCTCGAGGGCGCAGGCGCCCGGCGCCACAAACGGCCCGCCAGAGGCGCCCCCGACGAACGGTCCGGACCACAGCCTCGAACCCCGCCACTATCTGACGCTCTCCGTCATCATCGCGCTCATCGTCGGCGTGGTGGCCATCGACCTGCACGTCGGCATGGGCGCGTTCGCGGGCGCCCTGATTCTGAGCTTCTCGGGGGCCGTGGACAACCGCGAGGCGGCGAAGCACATTCCGTGGAACGTGATCGTCTTGGTGAGTGGCGTCACGGTGCTCATTGCGCTCATCGAGAAGACCGGCGGTCTGGACCTGTTCACCGCCTTCCTCGCGCGCCTGGCGACGCCGTCGACCGTCACCGGCGTGGCGGCGTTTTTCACGGGGCTGATCTCGATCTACAGCAGCACGACGGGCGTCGTGCTGCCCGCGCTTCTGCCCACCGTGCCGGGGCTGGTCGAGCGGCTCGGCGGCGGCGATGCGATGGCGATCGTCTATTCGATGAACGCAGGCGGGCACCTGGTGGACGTGTCGCCCCTGTCCACGCTGGGCGCGCTCTGCCTGGCCGCGGCGCCGGAGGGAACCGACGCCCGGAAGCTGTTCAATCAGCTGCTGGCGTGGGGGCTGTCGATGAGCATCGTCGGGGCCGTCGTCTGCTGGCTGGTGTTCTAGGAGCCCGTCCGAGTAATCGTCTGTGACCTGTCGATGATTCCGCTGCGCGCCAACGCGCCAAACGTACTACACTGCGGGCAATGGCCAAGACCTACCGCCCCTATGTGCCCGAGCAGGATCTGTTGCTGCCGCCGAGCCTGCGGGACTGGTTGCCGGAGGATCACCTGGCGTATTTCGTGAGCGACTTGATTGATCAGTTGGATCTGTCGGCGATCACGGCGGTCTATGACGACGAGGAACGCGGCTATCCGCCGTATCACCCGGTCATGCTGACGAAGGTGTTGGTGTACGGCTACTGCGTCGGCGTCTTCTCGTCGCGCCGGATCCAGCGCCGCTTGCTCGAAGACATCCCGTTCCGGGTCTTGGCCGCGGGCAACGAGCCGGACTTCCGCACGATCGCCGATTTTCGGAAGACGCACCTGACAGCGTTGCAAGGCTTCTTCGAGCAAGTCCTGCAGATGGCGCGCGAGCTGGGCGCGGCCCGCGTCGGGCGCGTCGCGCTCGATGGGAGCAAGGTCAAAGCCAACGCGTCGAAGCACAAGGCGATGAGTTACCAGCGGATGGGCGAAAAGCAACGGCAACTGCGTGACGAGGTGACGCAGTTGCTCGCGCAGGCGGAAGCGGCGGACGCCGCCGACGATGCCGAGTACGGGGCGGATCGGCGCGGCGATGAGCTGCCGGCGGAACTGCAACGCCGCGAGAGTCGGCTGACGCGGATTCGTGCCGCCAAGCGGGCGCTGGAGGCGCGCGCGAAGGACGAGGCCGCCGCGACGGGGAAACCCGTCGAGTCGGCGAAGCCGGATGCGAACGCCCAATACAACTTCACCGATCCAGAGTCGCGGATCATGAAGGGGCCCGACGGCTTCGTCCAGGCGTACAACGTGCAGGTCGCGGTGGACGAGCAGCAGTTGATCGTGGGCCAGGCGGTGACGCAGGAGACCAACGACAAGAAACAGTTGATACCGATGATCACGATCATCGCGGCGCAATCGGGCATCACGCCCACGCAACTCCTCGCCGATGCGGGCTATTGCTCGGACGCGAACTTGGCCGCGATCGCCGACACCACGATCGACCCCTACATCTCGACACGGAAGCAGAAACATGGCGAGCGACCGGGCCGACCTGGACCCTGTCCTCGTGGCCCACTGCCGAAGACTGCGACGCGGGTCGACCGCATGTCCCGCAAGTTGCACACGAAGGCCGGCGCGGCCGTCTACGCGGCGCGCAAAGCGATCGTCGAACCCGTGATTGGCCAGATCAAGCAGGCGCGGGGCTTCCGGCAATTCTTGTTGCGTGGGATCGAGAAGGTGCAAGGGGAATGGTCGCTCGTGTGCACGACACACAACATTCTGAAGTTGTATCGACTCTACGGATGATCGGAAGGCCGACGCGCTCCTCGGGCTCGCCGCGTGCGCAGGACGCCGGTCACGCGTCGCCATCACCGAGGTCGGCCCCAGCATCGCCCGTCGACATCGTGGGCGCGCAGCACGAGGTAATGTGACCATCACCACGATTACTCGGACGGGCTCCTAGCCGTTACGCCCGCCCTCGCTATCGAGCGGCTGCAATCTCGTCGTAGTACCGACCGATGCTGGGGAGCCAGGCCGTGGTGCTCACCGAATTGTCCCAACCAAGGTCCGCCAGTCCCAGCTGGGTCCTGGCCTGCGCGAGCGTTTGCAGTTGGTCCTTGGGGACGTTGCGACGGACCAGGTCGCGCATGCGCTCGTTCATCGTCTCGAAACGGACCTTGTACGCGCGGACCTCGTCTTTCGTCATCACGCGGCCGTGCCCTGGAATCAGCGTGTCGAAGTCGATCGCGAGCAGCTTGTCGATCGTCTTGACGAACTCAAGGGCGCTGCCGCCACCGGCGTAGTCGGTGACCGGCATGCCGTCGATGATCAGATCGCCCGCATGCACCGCCTTGAGATCGGGAAAGTAGATCACCGTATCGCCATTGGTGTGTCCTCGGCCGAGATAGAGCAACTGGACCTCGACACCCCCCAAGTGCACCGCCGCCTCATCGGCAAACACGATGTTGGGCTCGCCGGGCTGCTTGATTCTGAGGAAGTTCGCCCTGATGTTCTTGTGGGCGATGATGTCGATCCCCATTTCCCGGATGTTGGCGTTGCCGCTCGCATGGTCGCCATGATGGTGGCTATTGAGGAGGTACCGGACCGGCAACGGCGTCACGCTCTTCAAGCGGTCGAGCACGTCGGCGACGTTCTCGGGGTACTTGTCATCGATCAGGATCACGCCGGCCGGCGTGATGCGCGCGGCCACGTCGCCAGGCTCGTGAATCAACCCATCGTCGGGACCGTTGGGGCGGCAGCCGCGCGTGCCGCACGCAAGAAAGGGCCCCCGGATGACGTACAGGCCGTCCTTCACCTGCTCCACACGCATCGGCCCCAGGGTCAGTCTCTCGACGTTCTGCCTCAGCGGGAACTGCTGAGAGAACACGGCGGCGGTCAGCGCGGCGACGGTGGCGAGGGTAGCGAGCGCGAGTGACTTTCGCATGACTTCCTCAGTGCCCTTCAAAACATGGCGAGCGGATTGACCGGAAACCCCGTGCTGCCCTGCGCCGGCACCGGCGCGACGACGAGCAGGAACTCCCAGCGGTTGAGCCGCGCGGCCGTTTCGGCCAGGCGCGTCAGGTCGACGCCGTCGATCAAGTACGTACCCAACGCGACGAGCGTCAGCCGATGGCCCGCGTGCCCGTCGTCAGGAATCGACAAGACGCCGCTCGTGACCGCCACACCTCGCGTCTTCATCCAGGGCACGACTGAGAGGTCGAAGCCTCGCGCGCCGCCCCCGCCCGCTCTGGCACCGGCGGCCGCCGGTGGCGCCGGGTTGTACGCAAACAGCGCATCGCCGGCCGACACCCTGATGCCGGTCTGCCGTTCCCAGGCCTCAATGTCTTCCGGATAGATCCGCGTCGCCGCCGGGTCGCGCGGCGTCGTGGTCCTGAGGCGCGTCATGTCCACAAGGATCCCGCGCGTGACGATGCCTTCCTTGAGGTTGTCGAGGCTGTCTCTCGTGCAGCCGTTGTCCTGATTGACGGCTTCGATGGCGTAGCCGTTGTACAGCTTCTCGTTCCAGCTGTAGTGGCAGAGTGCGTCGAGATGCGTGAGGAGCCCACCGTGGACGGCAAACTCCTGGATGTCGCTGCTGTACCTGTCGTTGCCGCGCTTGTCGCCCTTCGGGAAGGTCCGGAACCGCATCTCGTAGTACGCCACGCCGCTCGGTTTACTGTCAGCCCTGATCTCGGCGTCCTTCTGCTGCAGCGCGACCGTCCGCTCGAGCGACACGACCGTGCCGGTCCTGGCGAGCGCCATGGCCTGGCGCTTCTTCTCCGGCGTGACCAGATTGAGCGAGCCGAGCTGGTCGTCCTGCCCCCAGCGGCCCCAGTTGGACAGCTCGCTCATCCAGCGCTCGACGGTGTCTTTGGTGATCACCGCGCGCGCGCCAGACGCAGCCGGTTGCTGCGTGCGTACGGCGACGTCTCCGAGCGCCGTGACGACGAGCGCCACCCCAAGGCCGGCTGTCAGCATTCGAGATTTCATGATCGTGACCTCGGGAGTCGACCTCGCCGCGCTCCCCAACCGAGAGACTGACTGTTAACCGAACGTGACGACCGATGCCACGGTCGTCCGATCGGCGGCCGCCTGCAGCGCCTCACGCACCCGATCGAGCGGGAAGAGCGCGGTGGCGATCGACTTGGCGTCGAACTGCTTGTTCTCGATCAGCCGCACGAACATCGGGATGTCGCGCTTGGTGTTCACGCCGGCGAAATTGCCGCCGGCCTGCTGCTTGGTGCCGTTCGACCAGGCACCAGCCGGGAACGTCACGGTGGTTCCCGCCGGATGCCCGACGCCGCTCGTCCTAATCCATCCGCCCGGAGGACACAGCTGCCACGCCTGCAGGAGCACACCGGCGCCGGTCGGATCCGGTCCTTTCTCGGTCTTGGGCGCGAAGCGGTCGCCGCCCACGGCCTCGATGACGAAGTCGGGGCCGTCGGCCGCTGGTCCTCTGCCCCCGGCAAACGCACGGTCCGTTTCTCCCGTCGTCATCGTTCTGAGCTTCGCCACCAGATTGGCGGGATCGACGTTTGGATCGACGACCGCCGTCGCGCCGAGCTTGAGCGCCAGATCGCGGCGATACGCGATCGGCTCGACGGCGATGATCTTCGACGCGGCCATGATGCGCGCGCCCTGAATCGCGCTCAATCCGACCGGCCCTGCGCCGAAGACAACGACGTTTGAGCCGGCTTCGATCGGCACGCGCATCATCGCCATGCCGAGACCGGTTGTCGCGACGCAGGACAGCAGCGACAGCTCGGCCGCGTTGTAGTCGCTGAAGATCGGCACGGTCTGTTCTTCCCAGGCCACCATCAGCTCGGCAAACGCACCGAGGTTGCCGTTGACGGGCGACCCGTCCGAGAGGCGAGCCATGGGCAGCAGCGGTCGATTGACGCCCGACTGGCACCGGTCGGCCTTCCCGTGCAGGCAGTTGTAGCACTCGCCGCACTGCGCGGTGACCGGCACAATCACACGATCGCCAATCTGGACGCGCTTCACCATCGTCCCGACTGCCTCGACAATCCCGACGCCGCCGTGGCCGACAGTCGCGGCGTTGCGGACGTTGGGATTCGGCGGGGCGCCCCCGGCGCGGGCGCAGCTGGCGGGACCGGTGAGAGCGCATTGACAATCGTGTAGCAGGCCTGAGCCGCCTGCATGCGGATGACGACTTGCCGCGGCTGAATCGGCAGCAAGGTCAACGTCTCGACGGTCGTCTTGGCGAAGTCAGCGCTGCGGACGTAGGCGCGGAACCTCGTGCCCGCCATGCTCCTGCCGCTCGACTGCGCGGCTCCAGCCGCTGGGGCCTGTGCGAACGCCGCGCCGCCACCGAGCATCGCCGCGCCACCGACCACCGCGGCCGCGCCCTGCTTGAACAGGTCTCGCCGGGACACTGGCTGCCCCGGCTGCTCCACGCCATTCAATTCATCATCGTATGGGTTGATGGACATGCCTCGCCTCCTCCAGCGTTCGGTCGGAAGTATTGACCCCGCGCGAGAACGTGTCAAGCAGAGGCCGGGGTAATAGGAGGCACCCCCGCGTACGGACCCCACCCCCTCTGCGCGCGGCGCTCGGCGTTCGTGCGCGCATCCGCGTGCCTGCTTGCGGTTGAGATTATTGCGCCCATACTTGCGTGCGCGCGTGCATTTCTCCGCGCACGGTGTGCGCACAGCCGCACATTGAATCCGACCCGCCGCCGCACTACACTGCGCAGCGTCCCGGCTTGTGGCGTGGAAGGCGTGAGCTGACCATGATCATTGTTTCGCTTGGGGTGCTCCGCGCGGAACCGGCTCAGGTCCAGGCCTCGGCGAACGAACGTTTTGCGAGGGAGGCTGAATGAAAAGGCACTATCTCCAAGGGATCCCACTCCTGCTGTTGCTCAGCGCCTGCGCTTCCTACGCGGTGCGCACCGTACCCATCAACGTTCCAACCGCATATCCCAACAAATCGATCGTGGGCGAGCTGACGTTTGTCGCCGACGTATATGGAACAGCGGCGAAGTACCGGTCTGTCTTCGACACCATTCCGAGTTACGAGCGAGGCTATCTCGGCGTGAACCTGATCTTCTTCAACGACTCTGGCAACACAGTGTCCGTGGACCCAAGTGCCATCACGTGCACAACGCGGAGCGGCACCATCATTGACCACGTTCCGGCAACTCAGGTCGCCGAACAGGTGCTTCGCTCAACGACTGGTCGGTACTTCGCTGGTGGGGTCATCGCGGCAGGTTCTAGCAAAGGCGCAAACGACAGAATCCGGGGTGACTTTGCGGCAAAAGCACTCAAAGCTCGGGACCTGCCGCCAGGCAGTCGTAGTCAGGGCTTCGTCTTCTTCTCTAACGTCGAACCGCTGCAGACTCTGACCATTCGCGGAATCAGAAACGCTGGTGACGGAACCTCAATCGCTGTGGATATTTCGATGCCCATTATCCCATTGTACAGGCCGGTTAGCTAAGTTAACGTCTCCAGTTAACGAGTGAAATCACGATAGGAAACTTCACCCATGAAAGCCTGCCCCTCCTGCGCCGAGAACATCCAAGACGCTGCGGGGCGTTCCCAGACACAGCCGAGGGGTCGGCTGAAAATGGAAATCCCGGCTGATGCCGTTATTTGGCCGGAGCCTCGCAAAGTGCCGCTGACTCAACTCAACCCCCTCATGAAACGGTTTGCGTTTCTGATTCTTGGCTTGGCGCTTGTCGAACCGTCCTGTGGCGGAAACGACACTCCCACAAGCCCATCTACATCCTCGACAGCACAGATAGGCGGTGTGTGGACTGGTTCGACGACGTTGACTGCTGTAAACGGCGGGGAATGCGTCGGCGCACTTCTCCAGCCAGCCATCGGGTCTGTGGATCAGGTGACTATAGCAGTGACGCAAAACGGTGGCAGCGCGACAGCCACAGTTACATCTCAGGGGAGCGGCACCAGCTGCTCATACGTCGGAACGGTTGGAAGCTCGACATTTGCCTTCAACGCCACCAGTTGCCAGGTGAGTAGCATCCTCGGCATAACGTGCACGAACGGCGCGATGCGGGACATGGTGCTCGTTGCCGACAGTTTCACTGGAAATGTTAGCGGAAACACGTCGAATGGGACGGCCGCATCGACTTGGAATGTGCGGGTTGCGGGGACGGCGACTGGTGTTGGAATTCTCACTTCAAACAGCACGTTCAGCGTAAACCGCTAGAACCGGTTTCATAACCTCCTGACGGAGGCAGATAGCACTTGTACTTCGTCTCGCATCGCGGTACCACAGTGGCCGGAGAGAGCACTCATGGCCAGACGTGGCGTCCGTCGTCGCGTAGATTGATTAGATCAGGTGGGCGGGGGGCTTCCTAACTGCGCGCTGCCAGTTTGGGCTCGGAGATCACTTCGATGTTGTCGGCGGCAGCTGCGCGGTTAAGCGATCGGGCATTTGAGTTTTTCAGACGTGGTGAGAAGAACCGATCTTCAGCGTTCCACAAGATCCAGATTGATCTCACGATCGAGTTCGCCCTGTAGTTCACGACGATGTAGTTCTCACCGTTGATTACCTTCGATTGATTGATCGTGAGCCCGGAATCCTTGCAAATCTTGACTTCCCAATCCTGACCAAACCGGCACAGATCGCAGTGTCCGGTGCCTTTTGTAAACGACTCACAGTGCTGGATGATCGCCTTCTCGATCTTCTCGGATAGATCCCGAGCGATTACCCCCGCCGACGGCGGGGTGAACCCAAAATCTTCGAACACCGGCACAATTCGCGCGTAAAGGTTCTTGAGCTTTCGGAACGCGGAGTTGACAGCCAGAGCGATGCCTTCGCGCTCGTCGGCGGTGAGCGGGGTCCGTTGCCGTTTGGCGGGAGCCATGCCGGTTCACGTATCGGCACGAGCCGGGCCGGGCTACAATTTGTGGCCTTATGAATGGTCCGAGTAGAGAGTTCGTCATTTTTGCCGTCAAAGAATTATTCAAGAGGATCAAAGACGGGACGGTGCACTTCGCGCCGAATGGAGTGCCGCAGACTGTGCAACAGATCGAAGCTGTGCGCTTCGACGATGTGGGTGAGCCGATCTACGAAACCATCGGTCCGTTGGTCCTCGCACTCGCAAGAGGTGTCGTCGGGCACGATCTCGAACGACAAGCTGAAGAGCGTAGACGCACGAGCCCGGTGCATGAGCATCTCGGCGAACCTGTCACCGTGAACGACGATGTGTTGCAGGAGTGCATCGCAAAGAAATCGTTTTCGCCTCTTGCGTTTGAACTCTACAAAGAGACGGTCACGGTGCTAGCCGTGTGCTCGCACGCTTATGCAGGACCTTCCCCTGAAGAGTGTGTGATCCCGAGGAATCAAGCGATCTGCGCGGGCCTTCTCGTGAGGATTGCGAAGTTTATGACGGCCGTCGCCAGTTTGGTTTCACAGGATGCCGATCGTGCCGACGTAGTGCTAGCGATCAACAGGTCTATCACCGAGTCTGCGACCAACCTGCGTTTTCTCGTGCTCAAGAACGAAGACCGATTCTTCGACCAGTTTGTTCTTTTCAGCCTTGCGCCCGAGCGTGAGCTGTATGACGTGATTCAGAGGAACATCGTGGAACGTCGCGGTGAGGTCCTCCCCATCGAGCAGCGGATGTTGAAATCGATTGAGAAGGCATGTCGAATTTCAGGCGTGATAATTACTGACGTTCAAGCCAAGGTAGGCGATTGGGGCGGTGGCCTCAGAAACCGCCTGATAGCGTTGGGAGAGGGTGACCAGTATGCGGCTCAGCAGAGGATTCAGTCGCACGCCGTTCACGGCACGTGGGTGGACCTCGTTCAGCATCACCTTGCAGAAGTTGAGGGAGGTTTTCAGCCCGATCCGACGTGGTCGAACGTGGATAGCCGATTGATGCTTCCGATCTGCATCCTCGTGCTGGCTGCTGCTCACGCCTACGTGGATTCATTTTTTCCACCACTGCCAGAATTGGAACCTCTGTTTGACCGAATTGGTGATTTGGAACGGAGAATTCTGCTTCTGGACCGAGCACATGAAGCATGGTTCAACGATCGAAAGCCGGAGGAGGCGTGATGGCTGAGCGACTTCGGTCTTGGATCGTAGAGGTTCTCGAACATCATCGGCCGCTGCTTGCTGTGGCCGTTCGGCAGCGGGCCAAATTTGAAGGTTGGCTGAAGTTCGAGCTTGCAGTATACGCGGAAGAGCACGGCGCGACTGGCGTTGAAGTCGAGACGGCGTCCGATTTGGGTTCACGCTCCGATCTCTCGTTCAACTACGACGGGAAGCGGTATGACATAGAACTCAAGACGTGCAACACTAACTACCGGATGTCGGGCGTTCTCGACTGCACGCGGCCGATCACGAAAAACATTGCCTCTGTCGTGATCGACGGGAAGAAACTTCGTCAGTGCTCCGGTGACGGCATCGTAGCGTTTTGCCTTTTCCCGGTGAAAGCTGGCGACGGCCAATGGATCGATTACCTGAATCGGATCGGTTCGGAATTGGGCGTTAGCCTCTCGGAGCGTGAGCATACTAGCCGGGTCACCGTGCCCGTCCGAGATGGGCATCGGGCGGATATCGTCGTCGCCACGTTCATCGTGAAGGGTGCGGGTGCGGCCGTCGCATCGGCGACCGTCGTCGGCCCGTAAGGCTGTTCCACGCGATGAATCCGTTTCGCCTAGTCTTCTCGGCCGTGCTTACCCGAACTATTCAACTATTCCACCGCCTAGCTGCGGTCCTCTAAACCTACTAAAGACAACTGACGCGAAGCCCGGCCATGCCAAGCCTTTGGTTTTCTGCGCCACGAACCGCGCGCTCATTTTCACCTTGGGTTCTGAACCCGTTACGAATTCTTCGCAACATCTACCAAGTTCGCCATCAACAGCCAGTGCCGTGGGTGCGGTCGACGCTTGCCCGTCCGAATATGCTTCGCATATGGCCACGACACGTCGAGCGCCGTCGCTAGTGTCGAGGTGGGGAGATTGGCGAGGCGGGGTTGCACCTTTTCTGTGTAGATCTGCTCAGTCAGCCACGCCGGTTGATCTGACGGGTTCCCCGCGCGGAGCGCACGGGCCTGTTGACGCTGGGTTGCTGCTCGACGTGCCTGTGCCTCTGGACGCTGTGTCGCGATCCACGCCTGTGACTCAACACGGTGGAGGTTCTCAGTCGACGCCACGGTCGCGCAGCGTGGGCAGTAGGTTCCATGGCGTAACCCTACGCCGCAACTTCGACACACGCGCGGCGGACGCGCTGGCGGTTGTGGTAGCGCGACGATCTGGCTCTTCGCTTCCCTCCGCCGACGCTGCGTGAGTCGTGTCGCGGGATGCGGTTGTCCCTCCGGTCGCCGGATGGTCGACCATAACACCTCGGCCACGCGTTCGGCCACCGGCGCGACAGCACGCGCCCAGGCTGGTGCCGTCTCGGAGAGTTGGCGTGCAAACGATCCCATCAAGCGACACGAGCCATCCCGCTGCTCGAAAAACCACTCGCGCCGGAACGGCTGATGCGCCATCCAGTCCCACACGTAGGCATCGACGTGGGGACGCACCGCTTCCATCACGTCGAGCGCCAGGCTATCGCGAGCATCGGTATCGACGTGCAATACCCCGATCCCAGGATCCAATCCCAAGGCGACGACGGCGAGCCGAACCTCCGACTCCAGGACGGCATATAAGTAGTTCAGGATCGCGTTGGGTGGATTGCACGCGAGGCGAGACGATCCCGACACCGGTGACCGACGCGCCCCGAACGTCCGCCAGTGCTCGGGGGGGGTGGGGTCCTTACGCGGGGGTGCCTCCTATTACCCCGTCAAGCAGAGGCCGCCTGACGTTTGCCGCTTCAGCGGCGACCCGAACACTATGAGCCAGCCAGCGGCTCAACCTGCGGTCCCGGATCGTAGGCGCAGAGGGGATCGGACGCCATCAACATGCCGGTGGCCGCGAACGCTCGTGCCCGCGATCCGCCGCAGATCGCGCGGAACCGGCACCGGCCGCACCGGTCGAGCAGGGCGTCTGCATCCCGCAGTTGCAGGAACACTTCGTCGGTGCGGTACACGTGGCCGAGGTCCGCCGTGCGCACGTTGCCACGCGGCACCGGCAGGAAGCCGCTCGGGCAGATGTTGCCGACATGGTCGATGAAGACGAATCCGTTGCCGTCGCCCACGCTTCGCGGCGCGCGCAGTTGCCGGCGACGCTCGACTGACTGCGTCGGGAGCCCGGCCTGCCGCCGCTCCTCCTCGCGCTGCCAGACCACGCGGTGATAGTGGGGGGCTTCCGTCGTCTTGATGCCGAAGGGTGACGTCAACGACAACTCGTACAGATAGTTCAACACACGCTCGCAGTCTTCCGCGGTGACCTGATCGAGGTTCGCGCCCCGGCCGGTCTGCACCAGGAAAAAGAGCGCCCACAGCGTCAGCGGAAACTCGGCGACGCGCCTGGCCATCGCTTCGAGGTGGGGCAGCGTGATCCGGCTGATCGTGGTGTTGATCTGGAGCGGCAGGCCCAGGTCGATCGTCGCTTCGATGATCCGCATCGTCCACGAGTAGGAGCCGCCGACGCGTCGGAAGGCGTCGTGCGTCGCCGGATCGGGGCCGTCGAGGCTCACGGCGATGCGGGACAATCCCGCCTCCTTGAGCTCCGCAAGCCGTGTGCGCGTAGCGGCCGCGGTTCCGCTTGGTGTCAGGGCGACAGTCAATCCGGCCTTGGCCGCGTAACGAACCAGGTCGGCGAGATCGGGACGACGCATCGGGTCGCCGCCGGTGAGGACGAACAAGGGAGGCTTCGGCCCAAGGTGCCGCACCTCGTCGATCAACCGGAAGCCCTCCTCCGTCGTGAGCTCACGCGGATCGCGGCGCGCGATTGCATCCGCCCGGCAATGGACACACGCGAGCGCGCACGCTCGCGTAACCTCCCAAATCACGAGAAACGGCGCGCGGGCGAAATCGACAACGGAAGCATCGAGCTTCATGGTTCTCACGCCGTACCAATCTACCATCCGCTGGTGCGAAAAATACGACAGATTCGAGGCCCGACCCTCACGAAGACGTGTCCAGACCCGATGTTGGCACGGTCCGATTCCTCGCGATTGAGCCGGCGGTGTTGACGACGAACAACAGCAGCGCAACGGCATTGAGCAGCCCACCCCAGGCTCGCCACCCACCGAGGCTGTCGACGGCGTCTCCGACGATCCTGAGGACGAGCGAGACGTGGAGCACCGCGACGTGCAGGTAGAACGCCGGCCGGTACCGGATCGCGACGCCGAGCACCGCCGGGAAAATGACCGGGGCATGCGCGAACACCATCGACATCACGAAGCCCAGAAACACCGCGTGCAGCATCGCATCGTAGAGCACGCCCGAGGTCGCGGCACCAGTCGTCACCGCGATCGTGCCGCCAAGACCCAGCCACATGTAACCGCCGAGCAGGCACACCGCCATGAACCGCGTCAGACCGAGCTGCCGTACCGTGCGTCGGGCGATGTCGTAGCGCACCAGCCACCACGTGAACGCGGCGAGTCCCACGCCAAGCACGCGAACGCCCGCTGCCGGCCACCACGCCGACACTGTGATGCCGGTCAGTGTGAGCGCCAGGGCCGCGACGAACGTCGCGCGTACGGTGACCGTCGGGCGCAGCACGCGATTGAGCTCCAGTCGCTCGCCGACGATCGTCAGTACGAGAAAGCCGAGCCACCACAGCACAACGCGAAACATCGGCGCCCCACCAAGCCACTGGATATTGCCTACAACCCAGGCGATGGTCGCGAGTGCCATGGTGGTGAGGAAAAGGGAGGGCTGCCGGCGCCACATGATTCCGAAGATCGCCACCAGGACGAGGCTGCCGGCGGTGATGAGCCAGGGGCCTAACGACGTCGTGGTGGAGCCAACGTCCAAGACGAGCGCACCCGCCGCTGTGAGCGCCGGTGCGGCATACCCCCAAGCCCTGCCAAAGGCGACCGCACGCTCGAGGCCGATCAGCGTGCCGAGAAAGCCCCCGACCATGAGCGGCCCATGGGCAATCAGTTGATCCGGCCGCAGCAGCGGCAGGTTCCAGCCGAGTCGCACCAGTCCGAGCCACACCCCACATGCCATCGACAGCATGCCGATGACCAGCAGGGGCACGCGCCGCATCGTCCCCCCGGCGCGTGCTGACGTTGTCATCGCCCACCTCGAGCCAATTGTCGTCCGAGCGATCGGCCTTGACTGTCGGCCGAAGCGCCCCTGCCCGGCCGGTTCTGCCACCGTGCTCGGGCGCGCCAACATGGCGACGCAGAGGCCGGTTGAAAGAAGTATAGTCGACGAAGAAAACAGTCGAGCGAATGCAGGTTCACGTCTTCCAACACGTTCCGTTCGAGGGTCTCGGAAGTATCGGCGTCTGGCTGGAAGAGCGGGGCGCATCGGTCAGCTCCACACGTTTCTTCGCAGACGACTCCATGCCGTGCGTGGATGACATCGACATGCTGGTAGTGATGGGCGGACCCATGAGCGTCAACGACCACGCAGCATTCCCGTGGCTCGGCGTTGAGAAGCGCTTCATTGGCGAGGCGATCGCGAGAAACATCCCGGTCTTGGGCGTGTGCCTCGGTGCCCAGCTCATTGCGAACGTCCTCGGCGCTCGCGTCTACTCCAACGTCGTGAAGGAGATCGGGTGGTTCCCGATCCAGGCGGTCTCAACACCGGACGGCGTGTTCAGCTTTCCGTCGGAGTGCCTGGTGTGTCACTGGCACGGCGAAACGTTCGACCTTCCGGAAGGGGCCGTGCGACTCGCAAGAAGCGAGGCCTGCGAGAACCAAGCGTTTCAGTTCAAACGACACGTCATTGGTCTTCAGTTTCATCTGGAGACGACTCCCGAAAGCATGCGGGCCCTGGTGGAGAATTGTCGTCAGGAGCTCGTTCCGGGGGCATACGTGCAGACCGCGCAGGAGCTTCGTGCGATACCCGTTACGCGATACCGAGCGATTAACGGGCTGATGAGCGACGTGTTGACTTACCTGGTCGAACCGCGAACGTCGGGAGCGTTGCACTGCACGGCCGAGGCGAGATGATCGGCCCGATGGGAGCACGGGTTGTATTAGCGAATCCGACGGAGTATTATCCTCGATCGTGACGTCGTGAGGAGGACCTTGAGGTGGGTCCGACGATCGGCAATCGTCAGTTGTCAGTCTCGAAAGGATCGTTATGAGGCAGCTGCTCGTGCTGGCTATCGCGGTCATCTACGCCGCCACTCCCTACGCCCGGTCGCCCGGCGACGGCGCGGCACCCGGCACCACATTCAGGATCACAACCGTGCAGGCGTCGATGATGCCCCAAGGCATCGACACGCCGACCATCGTCGAGGCGCCGCAACAACAGCAGCCGGGCACGCAGGAGCAGGCGAAGAAGGAGTTCTGGAACTGGAACTCGCCCTGGTTGTGGTTGGCGGTTGGCATATTGGGCACCATCATGGCTATCGCACCGTATGTCGTCGTCCTCCGCCTGATATTCAGAACCGGCCGGTCGTTCAAAACTGGAAGTATTGACAAGTAAAGCTGCGCCTCGAAGGTCGCGGCGTAGCGTCTCATGCGCTGGGAGCCCACCATGTTTGGAGGCGCGACCCCCTACGTCATTGCCGTCGTGATGATCGCATTCTGCGCCCTTTCCGCCTTCGCCCTCATCACGGCCGCGAATCATTTCGACGACGACCGGGCGGACACCTCGCCGAAGCGCTGAACGCGCGCAGGCGGGCTCGCCCCGCCGAAGCGCCGAAGGCGCGAAGGCGGGTATAATCACCCCGCTCCTCGATGACAGTTGAACTCGGCGGTTGTGTCGGCCGGCGTCTGGCGTTTGTCGCGGCCCTGTCGCTCGGATTCTGCGCCCCCGCACACGCCGGGCAGGGCACGCCCGCCGGGCAACCGGTCGCCGCCACCGAATATCCGTCGCTTCGCCTGTCGGGATTCGGCAATATCGACTTTGCCACTCAGGACCGCACAGAGGGCCCACGCGGGTTCAGCGAAGGTCAGTTCGTGCTGCACTGGGTGTCGGCCCTGTCGGCGCGGGTCAACGTCTTTGGAGAGTTGTCGTTCAGTCCTCGGCCCGACGCGGGCACCGGCAGCCCCTCCGCCACGGGGTTTAACGCCGAGGTCGAGCGCATCATCATCAGGTTCGACCAGAGCGACCAGTTGAAGGTGTCGTTCGGGCGATATCACACGCCGATCAATTGGTGGAACACAGCCTTTCATCATGGACAGTGGCTGCAGACCACCATCAGCCGCCCGGAGATGGTCCAGTTCGGCGGAAGGTTCATCCCGGTCCACTTCGTCGGGGCACTGGCCGAAGGATCGTTTCCCGCGAGTGGCTGGAATCTGAACTACCAGGCGGGCGTCGGCAACGGCCGCGGCGGCGTGATCAGCCGCGGCGGCGACGCTGGCGACAACAACGCCACGCCGGCCTGGGTGGGGGGCCTCTTCGTGAAGCCCGACCGCGCTTTCGGGCTTCAGGTCGGCGGGTCTCTGTATTTCGACAAGATCAGTCTCACCGGCCAGCCGGACTTTCGCGAACGGATTTTCGCGGGACACATCGCGTGGCAGCGTGAGGATCCGGAGATCATCGCCGAGGTGGCCAACGTCCGCCACGAAGCGGTGGGCGGAATCTCGACGAGCTCCAATCTGGCCTACTACGTCCAGGCCGCGTATCGACTGCCCTGGTTGGGCGCCTTGTGGAAGCCCTACTACCGTTTCGATCGCATCGACATCGACTCGGCCGACACGGTGTTTGCGGGCGTGTCCAACCTTGACGGCTCGACGCTGGGTGTTCGCTACGATATTTCCACCTACGCCGCGATCAAGACCGAAGCCCGGCTGCGCCGGCGCGTGAGCAGCCAGCCGCGCATGAACGGCTGGTTCTTCCAGGTCAGCTTTACGTTCTGAAGGTGTATGCGACAAGGCTTGTGGAACCGGTTATGTTGGGCGCTGGCGTTGGGGCTCTGCCTGACGCTGGCATCGGTGGCGCTCACCGCTCAGCAGGCGGCGGGCGATGTCGCCGTCGTCGTCCACCCCGACGTTCCCGTCGACAACCTCACGCTCGGCGAACTCCGCCGGTTGGTGCTCGGCGATCGCGAGTTCTGGCCGGCCGGCGTCCGCGTGACGCTCCTCATCCGCGCGCCGATCGCGCACGAGCGCGACGTCATGTTGAAGAAGGTGTGCCAGATGACCGAAGCGCAGTTCCGGCAGCACTGGATTGCCAAGGTCTTCCGCGCCGACACGGCCGTCGCGCCCAAGATTGTCTACGCATCGCAAATGGCGCTCGATCTTGTGAACCAGATCCCCGGCGCCATCACGTTTGTCGACCTCTCTCAGGTCGGCCGGAACATGAAGGTGGTCAGGATCGACGGGCGGCTGCCTGGCGAGAGCGGCTATATCCTGCGATAGGGAAATTCGGAATGCTAGTTTCGCGCCGTGGGGAGCTGCATCCGGCGCGCCAGCTGCTCGAATCGAGCCTCGCCGCGCAAGCTCCCGAACCACGGCGCGACTTGCAGGAAGATCAGCGAGAAGTCGTGCTCCTCGTGCGCACGGTCCAGCAGATCGAGCGCCTGGCTCTTGTCGCCGAGGCCCACCTGCACGAGCGCCGCTGCCGACGACGGCACATACTGACGGTTCGCGAGCGTCTTGAGCTGCGCGAGCGTCCTGGCGGCTTCCGCCTTCTCGCCGCTTAATCCGTACACGTAGCCCACGTGACCCAGGACGATCGGGCTGCCCTCGGCCAGGACCAGCGCCCGCCGGAGCTCGACGAGCGCCTGCTGATTGAGACGCTGCTCCGCGTAGGAGACGCCGAGGCCCCACCGCGCCGACGCGTAATTGGCGTCAAGCTCCAGCGTCTTCTTGAACTGTTCGGTGGCTTCCGCCGTGCGACCGGCATAGAGCAGGCACCACCCGAGGTCGGTGTTCACAATCAGCGAGAGCGGGTCGAGCTCTTGCGCGCGTTTCACTTCGGCGACCGCGTCGCCCGTTCGGCCCATCGCGGCCAGATACATCGCGTACTGATCGTGAGCAAGGGCCGAGTTGGCATTGAGCCCAATACCCTGCTTGAACTCCAGCTCGGCCGCCGGCCAGTCCCAGTCGAGCCACAGCTTGATGTGCCCCAGCGCGACGTGCGCCTCGGCGAGCGTCGGATCGAGCTCGATGGCTTTGACCGCCGCCGCTTTGGCTTCCGAGATGGCTTCGACCCAGAAGGAGCCCAGAAACAGGTTCGAGTCGGCGAGGCCCGCGTACGCCAGCGCGTACCTGGGATCTTTGGCAATGGCCTGCTCGAAGAACTCGATCGACCGCTTGAAGCCGCCGATCGTGCCCTGATTCCAGTAGAAGCGTCCCTTCAAGTAGAGCTGATACGCTTCGGCGTTCTCGGTGTACCGCTTCGTCGCCCGCGCCTTGTCCTCTCCCGTCAGGCGGAGGCGGAGCTTGTCGAAGATCTCCCCCGCGATTTGGTCCTGGACGGCGAGAATGTCGGCCATCGGCCGGTTGTACTGCCCGCCCCAGAGCTGCGATCCGTTGGCGACGTCCATCATGTCGGACTGGATGACGAGCACGTTGCCGCGCATGGTCACCCGGCCGGTGATGACCGCCTTGACGTTCAGCTCGCGCCCGGCTTTCAGCGGATCGACGTCTTTGCCTTTGTACATGAACGCCACACTGCGCGCGCTGACGCGGACGCCTTGCAGCTGAGACAGGCTGTTGATGAGCGCTTCGGTAATGCCGTCGGTCAGATAGTCGGTGTCGGGATTGCCGCTGGCGTTGACAAACGGCAGCACCGCCATGGTTTCGATCTGACCGCCGCTGCCGCCAAGCAGATAGTAGCCACCCGCGGCGACGAGTGCGACGAGGAGCGCGGCCGCCGACGCCCAGATCTCCAGCTTGTGAGCCAAACCGGCCAGGCCGCGGCGCGGCGCGGGCTGCGCGGGCGCCGACACGGGGACCGCGCGGACCGAGGCGGCCATGGCCTCGCGCGCGAACGGCGCCATCTCCACCTCATCAGAGGTGAGCCTGGCACCTGCACGCTTGAGGCGCTTGAGGTCCACGCGCAACTCGGACGCGCTCCCGTACCGAAGATCTCTGTCTTTCTCGATGGCCTTGCTGATGATCTGATCGAGGGCCGCGGGCACATTGGGATTGAGCCGCGTCGCCGCCTGCGGCATCTTGTTGAGGATGGCGTCGAACAACACGGCTGTCGTCGCGCCCGCAAACGCCCGCCGTCCTGTCGCCATCTCGTAGAGCACCACCCCAAACGAGAACAGATCGGTCCGCGCGTCCAGCTCCTCGCCGCGGGCCTGTTCGGGCGACATGAAGGCCACCGTGCCGAGCGCCATGCCCGGACCGGTCAGCTGGTTGTGGTCGGGCGGCGTGGTCAACGCACGCGAATCATTGCCGGGCCCGCGCCGGTTGAACCCGAGCTTGGCGAGACCGAAGTCGAGCACCTTGGCTTCGCCGCGCGCGGTCACGAAGATGTTGTCCGGCTTGATGTCGCGGTGCACGAAGCCTTCCGCGTGCGCCGCATCGAGCGCATCGGCCACCTGAATCGCGAGGTCGAGCAGGCGTCCCATCGGGAGCGGTTTCTCCCCAATCTCGTCGCTGAGCGTCCGACCCTCGAGCAGCTCGAGTACGAGGAACGGACGGCCTTCGTGGTCGCCGAACTCGTGGATCGTGCAGATGTTCGGATGATTGAGCGCCGAGGCAATGCGGGCCTCGCGCAGGAACCGCTCGAGGGACTCGCGGTCGGTGGTCTGCTCGCCCAGCAGGAACTTCAGCGCCACCTTCCGGCCCAGGACGAGATCTTCGCCGACGTAGACCTCGCCCATGCCGCCGCTCCCCAGCTTGCTCAATACGCGGTAGTGCGAGACTGTCTGGCCGACCATCACATTGTCCGGATCGAGAGCTGAGATTATACACGTCCGCCCAACCGCGGACGAGACAAGTTGCGCCGTGCCATACTGTAGGGCAATCACGATGCTACGACGGACCGACGATCTCCGCATCCAGGATGTACGTCCTCTCATCCCGCCGGCCATCCTTCTCGAAGAGATTCCCATCAGCGAGCGGGCATCGAACGTCGTCGCCGATACGCGCGTGGCGATCGCGAACATCATCCACGGCAAAGACTCGAGGCTCATCGTCATCGTGGGCCCCTGCTCGATCCACGACACCACAGCGGCGCTTGACTATGGCGAGCGACTGAAGAAGCTGGCCGATCGGCTCGGCGACGACCTCGTGATCGTGATGCGGACGTACTTCGAGAAGCCGCGGACGGTCGTCGGCTGGAAGGGGCTCATCAACGATCCGGATCTCGACGAGAGCTTCCACATCAACAAAGGCCTGCGGCTGGCGCGCAAGCTCCTCCTCGATGTGAACGATCTGGGGCTGCCCACGGCATCGGAGTTTCTCGACACGCAGATTCCGCAGCACATCGCCGACCTGACGTCGTGGGTCGCCATCGGCGCCCGGACGGTGGAGAGCCAGGTCCACCGCGAGCTCGCCTCCGGCCTCTCGATGCCGGTCGGCTTCAAGAACAGCACCGACGGGAGCACCCAGCTTGCCGTCGACGCCGTCGTCACGGCCCGTTCCCGCCATTGGTTTCCCTCTGTCACCAAGCAGGGCGTGTCGGCCATTTTCCAAACCTCCGGCAACGACGCCTGTCACGTCATCCTGCGGGGCGGCACGCGCACGGGGCCCAACTACGACGCGGAGCACATCGGCAAGGTGTGCGCGCGGCTGGCCGCCCGGGGGCTGCGCGAGAGCATGATGGTCGACTGCTCACACGGCAACAGCCAGAAAGATCATCGCAGACAAGCTGACGTCGCGGCTGCGTTGTGCGAGCAGATCGCGTCGGGCTCGCAGCAGATCTTCGGGACCATGGTGGAAAGCCATCTGGTCGAGGGCCGCCAGGACTACGTGCCGGGCCGGCCCTCGGTGTACGGGCAGAGCATCACCGACGCGTGCCTCTCGATTGAACAGACCGAGCCGATCCTCGAGCAACTGGCACGCGCCCGGCAAACGCGAGGCAGCGCGTGACCACTTCCAGGTCCGGCTGAAGCCGGACACTACGGTTATGGGTACCTGAGCCGCTACGACTTGGCGCCGGCGCCGCTGCGCATCTCGTCCACGCTCCATATGCCGGCGCCGTGCGTCGCGACATAGAGGAACGCGAGGCAGAACAATACGGCGGCCTGGCCACCGTTCTGCACCGGCGTCAGCCCCATCGGCTGTCCGATCGCCATCCCATGGAACTGATGGATCCAGAAATACGCCACCGCCATCTCGCCGCTCGCGATGAAGGCAGCCGGCTTGGTCAGCAAGCCGATGAGCATCAGCACGCCGGTGACGACCTCGATCAGGCCCGCCATGCCGAACGGCCAGCTTAGAAACGGCGCCGCTCCGCCCTTCCCGTCGATGCCGCCGAATATACCGAACTTCTGCAGCCCGTAGTTCAGGAAGATCAACGCGAACACGATGCGCATCAGCGCGTAGGTCTGTGGTGCGTAGCGTTGTGGAATCATTGTCAGCCTCTCCAGCAAAGAAGTGGCGTTTCTGCAATCCTGCAATCCTGCAATCCTGTAATGGTTACTCGGACTTGACGATGCGAATCTGCTTGAGCGCCGCGACATCGGTCGCGAGCTCTTTCTGGCCCGCCGGGAGCTTGTTCTTGCTGAGGATGAAGGCGGCGAGATCCGCCGCCTCGGCAGGAGTGAGCTTCCCCGGATCGTCGGCCGGCATGGTCATCATCATCTGCTCGACCATCTCGCCAACCGACTTCGTGGTCCAGTACTTCATGAAGTCGTCGCCTGTCAGACCCGGGGCGATGCCGCCCTCCAGCTTTTCACCGTGGCAGACGACGCACTGTTTCCCGTAGAGGGCGCCCCCCCGCTCGGCCTGGCCTTCGGTGAAAACACCGTCGAGAGCCAGGCTCGCCGCCTCCTGCGCGTGAGTGACGCTGCCGACGAGCCGCCCCCACAGACCACCAACCGGCCCGATCGCGCCAGTGACAACCGCGGTGCCCAGCAACGTCGCCGCAACATGCCACTTGACCGACACTTTCATATGATCACCTCGCAGCATGGAGAAAAATCACAATCGACAGGATACCCTGATTATCGGCATCCATGTTAGCCTCGTCTCCGGTTCCGGGCTGCCGCCCGCCCACCTGGAGCGCATCATCACCAGATCGGCCCGCTGGATCGCGTGCACCTCGGCCGCCCTGCTGCTCGTCGCAGCGCCTGTTGCCGTGTACCGTCTCGCCGACCCGGAGCGGCTCGAGCTCGATGACGCCGCCAGGCAGACGGCTCCCGGCCGATTCGTCCGACTGACCGACGGCTACACCCACTACGAGCTCGGTGGGTCCGAGAGCGGCCGCGTCGTCGTCCTCGCGGCCGGGTTCAGCGTGCCGTACTACATCTGGGATCCGACGTTCACGGCGCTCACGCAGGCGGGGTTTCGCGTCCTCAGATACGACTATTACGGCCGCGGCTACTCCGACCGGCCGGATACGAATTACACGCAGGACTTCTACATCCGTCAGCTCACCGAACTTCTCAACGCCCTCAAGATGACCGGGCCGCTCGATCTGGTCGGCCTGTCGTTTGGCGGGTCGGTGGTCACAACCTTCGCCGACCGCTACCCCGACCGTGTGCGGTCGCTCGTCTACGTCGACCCGTCGTTCCGCACCCCGGGGGCGACATCGCCGCTTGCCAGCCTCCCATTCGCCTGGGATTTTCTGACGGCGGTGTTCGACGAGCGATGGTGGGCCGATGCGCAGCCGCGCGATTTTCTGCACCCCGAGCGGTTTCCCGACTGGGCCGATCGGTATCGTGTGCAGGTGCAGTACCGGGGCTTTCGCCGCGCCCGACTCTCGGAGCTGGTGAGCAATGTCTCGGTCGATCAGCGCGAAGAGCTCGCGCGCGTCGGCGAGCATCCGCGGCCGGTGTTGGTCGTCTGGGGGAAGCAGGATCCGTCGGTGCCGTTCGAGTTCAGCGTCTCGCTGCTGGAGCTGATGCCGCAGGGACGACTGCTCGCCGTCGAGTCCTCGGGGCACCTGCCGCAACTCGAACAGCCGGCGGTGGTCAACCCCGCGTTGATCGAATTTCTTCGACAGGTAAGCCAGTAGAACCACGGAGACACGAATTGCGGCTTCCATGACAGCGCGCCAGCGTCACATTCTCGCCGGTCTGGTCCTCGCGGTCGTGGTGGGTCTGAGCGGCCTGCGACGACCGTCTGTCGTCACAGCCGCCGACACGCTGCCGGAGCGGATTCCCGACGCGGAATTCCGGCAGCTCATCGCGGACATGTCGGAGTCCAACGGGACCTTCCGGTCCAACAATCTGCTGTCGAACGAGATCTCCTTCCAACACGCGCTGCCGAGGCTGGTTCAGATGACCAGGCCGGGGCGCGTGTACCTGGGCGTGGGCCCCGAGCAAAACTTTACGTACGTGGCGGCCCTCAGGCCGGCCGTGGCGTTCATCGTGGATCTTCGCCAGGGCAACGTGGATCTGCACTTGATGTACAAGGCGCTTTTCGAGATCTCAGCCGACCGGGCCGAGTTCGTCTCGCGGCTTTTCTCGAGGCCACGGCCAGCCGGCCTCGACGCGAGATCCTCGGTCGGCGAGATCTTCGGCGCCCTGGCGAATGTCAGGCCGACCGAGTCCTTCTACACCCAGAATCTGTCGGACATGCGAAACCAGCTCCTTAATCGACACGGACTGGCGTTGTCGGATGCCGAATTGAGCGGGATTGAGTTCGTGTACCGGGCGTTCTTTACGCTGGGCCCGACCATCCGGTATTCGCCGATTGGACTGGCTGGAGGCACGACACAGCCCACGTACGCGGAGCTGATGGCCGCCACCGACGAGGGCGGCAACGCGCGGGGATTCCTGTCAAGCGAGGCGGTCTTTGGGTTCGTGAAGGGCTTGCAGAGCCGGAACCTCGTCGTGCCCATCGTAGGGAATTTCGCGGGCCCGAAGGCGATTCGCGCCGTCGGCCGCTATGCCAAGGACAGGGGCGCGACCGTGTCGGCCTTCTATCTGTCGAACGTCGAGGAGTATCTCGTGCAGGATGGCGTGTGGCGAGACTTCTGCGCCAACGTGGCGACGCTGCCGCTCGACGACGCGAGCACGCTTATTCGCTCCGTTCGGATCGACGGGCCGGCAGGGCCGCGCACCGGATTCGTACCACAACTGAAGGGGATGGTCGAGGCCGTCAGCAGCTGCGACCGAAGCGGTCCGTAACCACAGACCCATAATCTGATAGAATCCGCCCGCACTCAAACGCGCCGGACGGCAGCCGCCGGCGCCAGATTTCCCTTTCAGTCAAGAAGGAGCACACGCACATGGCAGGAACCTTCGTTATCGACAAAGCCCATTCAGAAGCCTCGTTCCTGGTCAGACATCTGATCACGAGGGTCCGCGGGAAGTTCACGGATTTCGAAGGCACGATTCAGCTCGACGAAGCCAACCCGTCGCAGTCGTCGGCGGCGTTCTCGATCAAGGCGGCCAGCGTCGACACGAGCGAGCCCAAGCGGGACGATCACCTGCGCTCGGACGATTTCTTCTCGGTCCAGAAGCACCCGGCGATCACGTTCAAGAGCGCGCGGATCAAAGGCAGCGGCAAGCAGTTCGAAGTCAGCGGTCCCCTCACCATCCGCGGCGTCTCCAAGGAGGTCACCTTGCCGGTGACGTTCCTGGGCCTCGCCAAGGACGCCTACGGCAAGCAGCGCGCCGGCTTCGAGTCGGAAATCACGCTCAACCGCAAAGACTTCGGCCTCAACTGGAATGCCCCGCTCGAAATAGGCGGGTTCCTCGTCGGCGACGACGTGAAGGTCAGTTTGTCGATTCAGGCCGTCGCGCAGTAACGGTTCGCAGTTTTTCACGGGGTTCACGGGGTTCTTGCGAACCCGTACGAACCATGCGAACCTCGTGAACCTTGCGGCCCTCGCGACCGGTCTTCGTCGTCATCCTCGCCATCAGCGCGGTCGTTGCCGCGCAGCCCCGCGAACTGCGGTGGGCCGGCGACTCTGAGGGCGGCGCGCCGTTTGTCGAAGCCGACCCGTCCCGCCCCGATCGGGTGGTCGGCTTCGACGTCGAGGTCGCCTCGCTCCTCGCGCGCAGCCTCGACCGCGTGCCGCGATTCGTCAACATCACGTTCACCTCGATCGATCAGTCGATCGCGCGCGGCGACGCCGACATCGGCCTCAGTGGCATCGAGGACACGCCGGCCAGGCGCGCGACGCTCGCCGCCACCATCCCCTATTACCGGTTCCGCGAGGTCCTCAGCGTGCGCGATGGCGACGAGGGGCGCTTTCGGACGCTCTCTGACCTCCGCGGCAAGCGCGTCGGCACGCTCGGCGGGACCATCGCCTACGAGATCCTGCTCGGCGCCGAACGCGAGTACGGCCTCCGCGCGGTTTCGTACGAAGACGATGTGCATCCGTACAGCGATCTCATCATCGGACGGGTCGACGCGGTGCTTCTCGACAACGTCCTCGCCGAGCGCCGCCGGCAGACGATCGCGGGCTTCACCGTCCAGCCGCAGAGCGTGGCGATCGGGCACTACGTCGGCGTGCTGGCGCCGTCGAACGCCCCTCTGCGGGACAGCCTCAACGAGACCTTGCGTGGCGCGATGCGGGACGGATCACTCGAGCGCATCCTCCGCGCATGGGGCGTCTGGAACGACGACCAGCCAGCGCTGTACGCGCGGCTGCTCGCCGGCGACCAGGTGCCCGCGGTGGTCGTCGACGACACAGGCCTCGAGACCGCCGCGAGCCTCGGGGTGTTGTCGCAGTGGGACGCGGCGCACCGCTATCTCCCGTCGCTCGTCCGCGCGTCGCTCGTCACGCTTGTGCTTTCCTGTCTCGCGATGGCGCTGGCGGTCGGTCTTGGCACGCTCATCGCGCTCGGGCGCGTTTATGGCGCCCGCCCCGTCGGCCTCGTGCTCACCGCATACGTCGAGATCATCCGGGGCACGCCGATCCTGCTCCAGCTCTTCGTCCTCTACTACGGGATCGCCGCCGCCGTCCGGCTGCCGGCCTTTGTCGCGGCGCTCCTGGGCCTGGCGCTCAACTATGCGGCGTACGAGAGCGAGATTTATCGCGCGGCGCTCCAGGCGGTGTCCGTCGGTCAGCTTGAAGCCGCCCGGACGCTCGGGCTGACCGAGCGCCAGGTGTTGACGCTCGTGCGCGGACCGCAGGCGTTCCGCCTGGCGCTCGCGCCAATGACCAACGACTTTGTCGCCATGCTCAAGGATTCTTCGCTCGTGTCGGTCCTGACCGTTCTCGAGCTCACCAAACAAACGCAGATCTTCGCCACGAACCTCGGAAGCTGGGTCGTCCCGGGACTGCTGTGCGCGGCGCTCTACCTCGCGATGTCGCTGCCGCTCTCGGCGCTGGCGAGACGCCTCGAGCGGCGGTGGAAGGCACCGGCCGCATGAGCGATGCGCTCCTCCGCCTGCAGGACGTCGGGCTCGGCCGCGGCACGCGGCGGATTCTCGACGGCGTCGCGTTCGCTGTCGCGCGCGGCGACCTGGTCGCCATCATGGGACCGTCCGGCTCGGGCAAAACGACGATCCTCCGGACGATTGCCGGCCTCGAGCCCTTTGAGCGTGGAGAGATCGTCGTCGACGACGTGAGGCTGCGCGGCGGCGCGCCCGCCGGGATGGGGACGCTTCGGGCCATCCGGCGCAAGGTCGGAATGGTGTTCCAGTTCCATCATCTGTTCGAGCATCTTTCTGCCATCGATAATGTGTGCCTGGCGCCGGTGCATGCGCTGGGCATCGCGCGGCCCGCCGCCGAGCGTCGCGCTCACGAGCTGTTTGTGGCGTTGGGGGTGGAGCATCGCGCCGAGGCCATGCCGCGGCATCTCTCCGGCGGCGAGGCGCAGCGCATCGCCATCGCCCGCGCGCTGGCTGTCGATCCGCCGCTGCTATTGATGGACGAGCCGACCGCGTCGCTCGATCCCGCCCGGCGGGTCGAGCTCGGCGAACTGCTCTGCCGCCTCGTGGCGGAAGGCCGCACGCTCGTCATCGCGACGCACGACGAGGAGTTCGCTCGAACCTGGGCCACGCGCGTGCTGCGCGTGCGGGAGGGCGTCGTCACTGAACGGGACAACCCGGGAAACAACCCGGGAAACAAAATGTAGTGTCCGGCTTCAGCCGGACCATCTCGCGCCAGCGCGGCCATAATTCGCCTCGTTTTCCGCCCTGTGCGCGGGTGGCAGTCCGCCTATAATCGTTGCGGAACACCATTATGCAGGCGCTCGAGTTCTGGAAGGCGGTGACCGTGGACCACTCGAATCTCTTGGAACGGTTTGTCGAGTGGCTGCACGTTCACAGCGTCCGTTTCTGTCTGGTCGGCGGTCAGGCTGTGAATGCCTCTGTGGATCCGGTGGTTAGTCTCGACCTTGACTTGGCGGGTTGGCGGCGGATCTCGCGAGAATCGGCTCGGGGATCGGGACTGCTCTGGCCGGTGGCCGCGCACACCTACGGGAAGCTCATCAACGATGCGACCTCGACGGGCCACACCAAAGGCTTTTTCAGTAGAAGGAGTTAACTAACAGCTATGACTTACCACAGCTTGCAGGAAGCATTACAGGCCGTCGGGAATCCAGTCGAACTGTTGCGTAATTCGACGATAGGACCATATGCCTTTCCGGTGGTGCGTGCCGAGTACACGAACTGGAGAGATGAACAACGAGCCTGGCGGGAGACCTGCGCTCTTTTAAACCTGTCTCACCATATGACGGATCTTTATATTGAGGGCTCCGATGCACTCGAATTGCTCTCCGATCTTGGTGTAAATAGCTTTAAGAATTTTAAAGTCAATCAAGCCAAGCAATTTGTTGCGTGTAACCATCATGGATATGTGATTGGTGATGTGATTCTCTTTCCTCTGGATGAAAATAGATTCAATCTCGTCGGGCGCCCTCCCGCCTGCAATTGGGTGCAATACAATTTAGAGACTGGTGGGTATGCTGCATCAGCAGAAAGAGACGAGAGGTCGGCTGTTAATCAAGGCCAACGAAAGGTTTTCAGATATCAAGTCCAAGGCCCCAATGCTGCCCAGGTCATGGAGAAGGTAACGGGAAGACCCGTGCCGGATATCCGGTTCTTTTATATGGATGTCTTCACCATCGCGGGGCGGGATATCCGCGCCTTGCGTCATGGAATGGTCGGACAACCCGGATGGGAAATCTTTGGTCCTTGGGAGTACGGCGACCAAGTCCGGGACGCCATCCTTGAAGCCGGTCAAGCGTACGGGATTCGACAAGTGGGATCGAGGGCTTACCCTACCAGCTGCCTCGAATCGGGGTGGATTCCATCCCCCCTTCCGGCGATTTACGTTGGTGAAGAGATGAAGGGATACAGACAGTGGTTGAGCCCGAAAAGCTATGAAGCCATGGCTTCACTCGGAGGTAGCTTTTACTCCGACGATATCACTGACTATTACCTGACTCCCTACGAGCTTGGATACGGACCTTTCGTCAAATTCGACCATGATTTCGTTGGACGGGAAGCCCTTGAAAAGATGGCTGATAACCCGAGGCGGAAGAAAGTAACGCTCGTCTGGAACGGCGAGGATATCGCCCGTGTTTTTGGGTCCTTATTCCATGCTGGTGGCGATACAGCCAAGTATATCGATTTGCCCTTGGCTAACTATTCAACATTGCCGTATGACAAGGTGTTGAAAGGCGGTAAGACCGTCGGGATATCAACGTATACCGGCTACACCTACAACGAACGCGCGATGGTCTCGCTGGCTCTGATCGATGTCGAACACAGTGAGGTGGGCACCGAGCTGACACTCGTTTGGGGTGAAGAAGGGCGCGGGTCGTCGAAACCGACGGTCGAGCGCCACGTGCAAACCGAAATACGGGCCACTGTTGCGCCCGTCCCTATTTCGGAGGTTGCACGTGTCGCATATCGGCCACCGGTGAGCCGGCGAGCATGATACTCGTAGCTCGCGCCACGGGCGGACGCAACGCATAGCGACACACGCCCTCGAGCCGCTTCCGCTGTCCGGCCGGCACGACCAAGCCGGCATGCAGCGGGCCTGCGGCCCTTGCGACGAGCGGAGCGAGGAGCAAGAGCGAGTGGGGGTGGGGCCCCACGAGCCCAAGAGATCGAACCCGTTCGACCGCGCGTGGCACCGGCCGGGCGAGAGCGCATGGATCGCCTCGGGCGGCTTACCGAGACGACGGACACGCGCGCCCCGAGACAGGTCCGCCTGAAGGCGGACACTACATCAGTACGTAGTGTCCGGCTTTAGCCGGACTTCGTGTCATGTCAGCGCAACGACGCGACGGCGCGCGCGACGGCCTGCGCGATGCGGTCGTAGCCGCCGGCATCGGGGTGCCAGTTGTCGGCTTGCGCGTACACGCGCCCGAAGGTCTCGATGGGCAGATACACCGGGCGGCCGTCCTTCGCCGGCGGGACCCGGACGCGTCTGATGTGTGGCACGTCGAGCCCTTCCCAGACCCCCGGCTGCCCGCTGTTGGTGTAAACGTAGACGAGCGACGTGGCGGGCGCAAACGGCACCATGTAGCTCCACACGCCATCGCCCCGCTTCTGATCGCCGGCCATGCCATCGTCGTGCATGACGATGGCGTTCGGAACGAGCGAGCCGAGCTCTGGTGCGGTGCCGACAATCGACAAAGCCCGTGGAACCTCGTGCGGCCCGCGAAAGACCCGGAACACCACCGTCGTCTTGGGATTCTGGAGCGCGGGCAGCGTGCCACGGTCCGCGAGATCGAGCGACTTTTCGAGGTCCTGCTCCATCCGAGCTCGCTCGGCATCGATGAGCGCCAGGCTGTCGACGAGCGGCACCCGGAGCTCAGACGAGATCTTCTTGAGGACCGACCGATAGGGGCTCTCGCTCCAGAGCTCGTTGTCCAGGAGCACGGCTTTCGCGCCGTGTTCCTCCGCCAGGCGAATCATCTCGCGGAGGTTCAGTTCGTAGTCGCGCGGCGACACGCGAGTCCAGGGCTCGATGGCATCGTAGTTCACCGCGCCTGGCGCCTTGGTCTCGGCTTCTGCCTTCAGGTAGTCCCCAATCGACTTGGGCCGGAACCTGAACACGAGCGCCTCGTATTTCAGCAGCTTGTAGATCTCACTCTCCAGTGCCGCACCGGTGACGGCATCGGCGACGCGCTTGGTTAACGTGGGTGCCGCCGACGTGGCCACCATGTCCTTGTCGCGGTAGCCGGCTGCCGAGGAGTCATTCATGGCAAAGCCGATGGCGACGATAGAGGGCCCGAGAGGGAGCACGCGTTCCTTCAACAACTGCACGCCCTGAAACGAGGAGTACCCGAGCACGCCGAAATTGAGGACCTCGTACTGCTGACCGGGCTGCTCGCGCTCAAGCCACGCTGCCAACCGACTCGGGTACGACTGGTCCTCGGTCACGTTCATGCCGAAGGTCCACGAGTCGCCGATGCACGCCACGCGGATCGTTGACGGCGCGGCGGCGAGGGCGATTTCAGGACCGCGGTAGCCCTGCGAATTCAGCTGGATGCCCCACGTCGGGCTGGCCCTGAACGCCTCAGGGAGCGTCGGCGTGAACTGTCGCAACAGCGCGAGGCGATCCTGCTCGCCCCGTACGGGGCTGAAGATATCGAGGTAGGTTCGACGAGCGTTCGGCAGGTTCGTCCAGATGAGCGTCGGGTCTGATTTGAGAATCAGCAGGCCGCCGAGCCAGGGCGGAATCGGCCCGTAGTCGTCGCCAAACGTATAGGGCAGCGGCACGACAGTGACCTTTGTATTTCGAACGTAATACGCCCCTCGCAGCGCGGCTTCCGCGATCACGACGAAGATGACGGTCGTCGTGAGGCCCTTGGCGAAGCCCTTGAGGACAGCCTTGAGACGTCGCTTCATGGCGTATGCCGCATTGTACGGGGTGATTTGGGTCGTTGGATAGGTGGGGAATTGGGTAATGGACGCCCGCACGAAAATGAAACTGGCGCTTCGAAAACGAAACGCGTAACTGCGCACTGGCGTGCAGATTCACTTGACCGATATTCCCGCCCCGACGACGACCATCGTGGTCCGCGGACTCGCCGGCCGCGAGCCGCTCGGCGTGCCCGGATCGATCGCGTAGAATCGCACATCGAAGCTGAAGGCCAGATGCGGCTTCGCAAACCAGCGGGCGCCGCCGCCGTAGTTGATCGTCTTGAGCCGCTCCTCGTCAGAGGGAGCTGGAGAGGCGCCGTCGGGCACGACGGACCACGTCGACGTCGCGATGCCCCCACTGAGGTAGCTCCAGCCGTCTCCCGTGCCGAAGTTGAACGAGAGCTGCGGCGCGATCGAGGCAAAGCGTTCCGTCACCGGTGCGAGGATGGTGGTCTGTCCCGACGAGGCTACCGGCGTCCGATGGGCGCGCGCGCGCACCATCTGGCCGCCGATGCCGAAGGTGACGGCGCGCCACTTGAGCAGATACACATGCACGCCGGCGGTGCCGCCAATGCCGAGCCCGGGGAGCTGGCCCTGACTGAGCCCCCGACTGTCCGCCAGCGGCGGATCGTCGGGGAAGTTGGGCAGGGTTCCGTGGAGATCGAAGACCACGATTGGAAGGCGCGGCGGCGGCTCCTGCGCGTACGCGGACGGGCAGACGGCCACTCCCATCAGCGGAAGGGCAACGAATGCCGTTCCAACGTGGCGCGCCAACCCAACGAGCTGGAACCGCACGAGCAGTCGCATGAGGGCGGCCGCATTGTACCAACACGGTGAGACCGTGGATAATGACCGGTAGATGACTCGCTACTCCAGCCTCCCCCCGATGCCCTAACGCATCGGCCGTCTCGAGGATCTCGCGACCGACCTGTGGTGGAGCTGGCACCAGGACGCGCGCGCGCTGTTCCGCCGGCTCGACTATCCGCTCTGGCGTTCCACGGCCCACAATCCGGTCCGCATGCTGTGGGCCATCCCGCGCGAAACAATCGAGGCCGCCGCCACCGATCCCGAATTTCTGATCCTGTACGATCGGGCGATCGCGGCGTTTGACCGAGGGCTTGCGACCGACGACACGTGGTGGTCGCGCACGCGGCCGCATCTGGCCGGCCAATCGATCGCCTATTTCTCGGCCGAATTCGCGCTGCATCAGTCGTTGGCCATCTACGCCGGCGGCCTCGGAGTACTGGCCGGCGATCACTGCAAGGAAGCCAGCGACCTCGGCGTGCCGATCATCGGCGTCGGATTCATCTACCCACAGGGCTACTTCCACCAGCGGATCTCGCCCGAGGGGTGGCAGGAAGAAAGCTACGAGCGCCTCAGCTGGACCGACGCGCCCATCGAACCGGCCAAGGGGCCCGACGGCAAGCCGTGCCTGACCGCGGTTCCGCTCGAGGACCGATCGGTCCTCGTGGCGGTGTGGCTGGTGCGCGTGGGTCGCGTCCGGCTCTATCTGCTCGACACCGATCTCGAGGAAAACGCGCCGTGGGATCGCGAGCTATCGGCCCGACTATACGGCGGCGGTCGCGAGACGCGCGTGCAGCAGGAAATCGTTCTCGGCATCGGCGGCGTGCGGGCGCTACGCGCGCTCGGTCTCGAGCCGGCGGTCTTTCATCTCAACGAGGGCCACGCCGCCTTCGTCGTGCTGCAGCGGATTCGCGATCTCGTCGAATGCGGCGCCACCTTCGACGCGGCGCTTGAAGAAGTCCGCCAGACGACGGTCTTCACGACCCATACGCCGGTGTCGGCGGGCCACGACGCCTTCCCGTTCCACCTGGTCGAGCAGCATCTGGCCGGCTGCTGGGGGACGCTCGGCCCGCACCGCGACCGCTTCCTCGCGCTCGGGTCGCACGACAGCGGCGTGGGCGCGCAGTTCAACATGACCGCGCTCGCGATCAGGTCGGCGGCCAGGGTCAACGCCGTCAGCCGGCTGCACGGCGACGTCACCCGGCAGATGTGGGGCGCGATGTGGCCTGGCGTGCCGGAGGCCGAGCAGCCCATCTCGTGGGTCACCAACGGCGTGCACCTGCTGACCTGGATCGCCAGAGAGATGACCGACCTCTTCACCCGCTATCTCGGCGCCGACTGGCTGGAGTATCACCACGATCCGGCGCTCTGGGACGGCGTGCTCGCGATTCCAGACGCCGAGCTGTGGGCCGCGCGGCAGCCGCTGCGCCAGTACCTGTTTGCGTTCATGCGCGAACGCGCGCGCCAGCGCTGGACTGAAGAACGCGTCGGCATCCCGCGGGTCGTGGCGGCCGGTCCCCTCATCGAGCCTGACGCGCTGACGATCGGCTTCGCGCGCCGCTTCGCGAGCTACAAGCGTGCCGAGCTCATCTTCCACGACCCCGATCGGCTCGCCCGCATTCTCAATGCCGCCGGTCGCCCGGTCCAGCTCATCTTTGCGGGCAAGGCGCACCCGGCCGACGATGTCGGCAAGCGCCACATGCAGAACGTGTACAGGCACGCGCTCGATCCGCTGTTCGGTGGTCGAGTCGCCTTTGTCGACGACTACGACCTGCACGTGGCGCATTTCCTGATCCAGGGCTGCGACGTCTGGCTCAACACCCCCCGCAAGCCGCTCGAGGCGAGCGGTACGAGCGGGATGAAAGCGGCCATCAACGGCGTGCCCCATCTGAGCATCGGCGACGGCTGGTGGGCCGAGGGGTTCAACGGCACCAACTGGTGGGTGATCGATGGCGGCGTCGAGGGCGACAACTACGACGCGATAGACGAGGCGGATGCGCACGCGCTGTACCGGCTGATCGAGGAAGAGATCGTCCCGGCGTTCTACGACCGCGACGCCGCCAACGTGCCGCGGCGCTTTGTGGTGACCATCAAGGAAGCGATCCGGTCGGTGGCGCCGCGCTTCTCGGCGCGGCGCATGCTGCAGGAGTACGTGGAGCAGATGTACGCGCCAACCCTCTTACGGAAGTTAGAATTGAACAGTTAAAACTTCAAACGACAATGTCAGGCTGATCGGCGTACCAATGTCCTTTTAACTTCTCAGTTCTAACTTTTAACTTTTTGACTGATTGGCGGATGATACAGAATCTGGATCCGGTTCCCGTCCGGATCGTTGAAGTAGCACGATCTCGCGCCATCGCGGTGCGTACGTGGCCTCGCGCTGAGGGTCACACCCCGGCTTTCGAGGAACGCCGCCCAGCGATCGACATCCGCCGCGCTCGACACGACCAGGCCCAGGTGATCGAGCGGCGAGGGCGCACGTGCATCGGTCGAAAGACTCCCCGCGAGCGCAGGCGAATGGCCTGCCGAATGGGTCGAACGGTGCAACGCCAGGTTGTCGACGCCCGACGAGAGATAGACGTTGTCGGGATCGGGCTCCCACTCGACCACGAACCCCAGCACGTCGACATAGAAGCGCGTCATCGCGGCAAGATCGCCGACGTTGAGCGCGAGATGCCGGAGGCCCCTGTGCGTCGGTCGATCCATGGACTGACAATCTACAATTAAGAATTCCTAATTACCAATTGTAAGTGGTAAATTGACCCTATGCCCCGTAAGTCGCTCGTCAAGTCGTGCTCGCTGTGCGGCGCCAAGGAGGTCTCCGAGCCGCGAGGCGAGGAGAAGTATTGTCGCGACTGCTGGGAGAAGAAGATCGCCGTCGAGGAAATCGTGGCGCGCGAGTTCGCCCTCAAGCGGTACATCCGCGCGCACAGCGCCGAGAAATATCTCATCTACCATTCGACGCTCAAACGTCCGTGCGGGCAGCTCATCGTGGTCGACGATGGCTACGATCTGTTTCTGACGCTGATGCTCTATCCGAATTTTTCCTGGGAGGACGCCGCGTACCATCTCGAAGGCGATCCCGAGGGGCGCCTCTTCTCGGAGATTCTGGTCGACGTCGTCGCCGCCGAGGTCGTCGAGCCGTGGGGCGGCGGCAAATGGCACATGGAGATCTTCCGGTCGATCAATCCCGAGCCGGAGGACTGGAACGGCGAAATGTGAGTATAATTCCGGCGCTATCGAACACGGTAGCCCGTCTGTTGCAGGAGGATAGCCATATGTTCCGCGCGCGCTTCGTTCTTGCGGCCACGATCGTCAGCCTCGGCCTCGCCGCCACCAGCGCCCTGGCTCAGGCCACGCAGGCCCCCGATCTCAAGCCGATCCTGGCGGGCCGGCAGTTCACCCCGCCCGTCAAGGGGGACGCCGCCATCGAATTCGTCTATCCCGTGCCGTCCCGCGCCGGCAACATGATTGTCACCAAGGTGCAGGTCAAGAACATTTCCAAAGCGCCGATCGCGAGGCTGACGATCGACGAGACCTGGTACGACAAGAATGACGCGACCGTCATCGGCGGCAAGGGCTTCCTCGCGGATCTGCTGCAGCCCGGCGAGGTCAAGACCGTCACGATTGAGACGCCGTACAACGCGAGGATGGCCCGGAACAGCTACCAGTTCAGCCACGCCAACGGCAATGTGCCGAAACCGGCGCGAGTCACGAGACTGGTGCCCGATCCCCCGAAGACGCCCGCGGGGGCGGCGCCGGCGACACCTGAGAAGAAGTGAAAAGTCAGAACTGAAAAGTTAAAAGGACAATGAAAGGAGCCGGAGCGGGACCTCCCTGCTCCGGCCTTTTTTCTGTACCGGCCTTCTTTCTGTACGTAGTGTCCGGCTTCAGCCGGACCTCAAGAGGCCGTCGTCAGGTCGTCTCTGGCACGTTCAGCGGATCCTCAGCGAGTGCGCGCTCCATCTCCTCGACCGCCTCCCGCCCCCGGCCCACGTGGGCCAGGAAGAAATTCGCCCGCTCGATGCGCACAAAAAGAGGGGGGACCGGATCGCGCGCGAACGCCAGGCGGAACCGGCGGTCGGCCTCGGTCCAGTCGTAGTCATACATCGCGGCCAGCAGGCCCAGCAAGGCATGCGCTTCTAGCAGAGAGGGATCCAGCTCCAACGCTTTCTGCGCGTGCACCCGCGCCAGCGGCACCGCCTCGTGCGCCGGCTGCACACCGGCGACATACATCATTGAAAGTGGTGCGGCCGGCTTGTCGGCCAGCGTCACCTGCAGCGCTTTCGCGATAGCCTCCGCGATCTCGTCCTGGATGGCGAAGACATCGGCCAGCTCCCGGTCGTACCGGTCCGACCACAGATGGCTGCCGTCGCCCGCCGCAATCAGTTGCGCGGTGACCCGAATCCGATTGCCCGCCTTACGCACGCTGCCTTGGAGGATGTTGGTCACATCCAGCACGCCGGCGATGCGGCGGATGTCCTCGTGCTTGTCCTTGAAGGCAAAGGCCGACGTGCGGGCAATCACCTTCAACCCGGGTATGTGCGCCAGCAGGTTGATAACCTCTTCGGCGAGGCCGTCGCTGAAATATTCGTTGTCCGGATCAGCGCTCATGTTGGCGAACGGCAGCACGGCAATCGACGGCTGCCGATCGGTGGGGTCTCCCTCCCCTTCAATGTCGATGCGCGCGTCGGCGATGTCGTGCAGGCGCTGGGACGGATCCTTCTGCAGGCAGCGACGCAGGAGATCGCGAATCCTCGCCGAGGACGAGCCTGGGAGCGCGGTCCAGTCCGGCTCACGCTCGAGAATGCCGGCAATCGTGTCGGACGCGGTGTCGCGCGCGAATGCCGTCCGACCGGTCAGCATCTCGAAGAGGACGGAGCCAAACGCCCAGATGTCGGTCCGCTTGTCGACCGATTGCCCGCGCGCCTGCTCGGGACTCATATAGGCCATCGTGCCGAGAATGATCCCCGCGCGCGTGCCCGCCATCGTCGACACCTGGGAGTCGGGTGTCGGGTCGTCGCCGCCGGCCTTCGCCAGTCCGAAGTCGAGGACTTTGACCGCGCCATCCGGCCTGATCTTGACGTTGGCCGGCTTGAGGTCCCGATGGACGATCCGCTTTTCGTGCGCCGCGCCGAGCGCGTCGGCGATCTGCCTGGCGATCGTGAGTGCATCGGTCACCGGCACTGGGCCACGCGTCAGGCGCTCGGCGAGCGTCTCGCCTTCGACGAGCTCGAGCACAAGCGCGCGGATGCCGTCAGCTTCCTCGAGGCCGTAGATGGCGGCGATGTTGGGATGATTGAGCGAGGCGAGCACCTGCGCCTCGCGCCTGAAGCGCGCGACGCGCTCGGGGTCAGTCTACTTTTAACTTTTACCTTTTCACTTATCAACTTTTTCAAACCTGACTTCGCCCGCGCGAGTGGGGATCGCCACGAGATGAAGGGGCATCGTGATCACCTGCGCGGTCACCGCGCGGGGCGAAGGCTGCGTCTCGACGTACTGGACGATGAGCGCGCCGTTTTCCTCGCGCGTCCTCACGATCTCGACCGAGTAGCCCGACGTCCGGCGCGTCCCAAGGAACACGCCGACGACCATCTCTTTTGAGAAATCCACCACAGGCGCCTGGCGATCGCCCGCGTGCGCTCGCCACGCGACCGTCCACTCGGCGGCCGTGCGGAGGGTGACCTGACGAGGCGTATCGACGAAACTCATCGCGCTCCGCTCAATCGTTCTCATGGGTGGTGTCAGTGATATCTGCGGCGTCTGTGTGGCCTGTGCGAGCGCGGCAAGCAGAAGAAACAGCATAGGAACCTCGCGTTCGTTCGATTATAGACCCTCGCCCCACGCTCGGCGGCCCAGCCGGGCGTCTTGTCATCAACTTGTCAGGGAGCCAGGCGGAATGGGCGGGCTATACTTGGCCGATGTCAGCGCCTCCAGCGGCCGCCGACAAAGCGGCGCTCGATGTGGCGGCCGTGCAGGCCGCCCTGCGCGCCGAGGGAATCGATGCGTGGCTCCTGTACGACTTTCGCGGCATCAACCCCATTGCCACCGACCTCACCGGCGTCGGCCGTCAAGGGGGGCACCTGGCGACCAGGCGCTGGTACTACCTGATCCCGGCGAGCGGCGACCCGCGCGGGCTCGTCCACGCCATCGAGCGGCAGACGCTGGCGCATCTTCCCGGCACCGTGGAGCGCTACGCCGGACGGGACGCGCTCGAGGCGGGCGTGCGGCGTCTTGTGGGCGGCGCGCGGCGCGTGGCGATGGAGTATTCGCCGCAGTGCGCCATCCCCTACGTCTCTCGCGTCGACGCGGGCACCGTCGAGCTGGTGCGGCAGCTGGGCGTGGAGGTCGTCTCGTCGGGCGACCTGATCGGGCGGTTCGCGGCCGTCTGGGACGCGGCGGCGATGGCCACACACCGCGAGGCCTCAGAAAAGCTTCATACGGTGAAGGACCGCGCCTTCGACGCCGTTGCCAGACGCACGCGCGAGGGCGTGCCGACCACGGAGTACGACATTCAACAGTTGATGGCCGGTTGGTTCAAAGACGAGGGGCTCGTCAGCGACTCGGAGCCCAACGTGTCGGCCGCCGAGAACGCGGGGAACCCGCACTACCTCCCCACCGCGACCGAGCATCGCGCGATCCGCGCGGGCGAGCTCGTGCTGCTCGATCTCTGGGCCAAGCTCGATCGTCCCCGCGCGGTGTATGCCGACATCACCTGGATGGGCTACACCGGCCGCCACGTGCCCGAGCGGCACGCCCGGGCGTTTGCCGCGGTCGCCGCCGCCAGGGACGCGGCGATCGCGCTTGTCGAGCGGGCGGTCAGCGGCGGGCAGGACCTGCGCGGGTGGCAGGTGGACCGCGCGGCTTCCTCGGTGTTGCGGAGCGCGGGGTACGGCGACCACATCCTGCACCGGACGGGTCACAGCCTCGGCGAATCGGTCCATGGCAACGGGGTCAACATGGACGACTACGAGACGCATGACGACCGCCGGTTGCTGGTTGGGACGGGCTTTACCATCGAACCGGGCGTGTACTTTGACGATTTTGGCGTACGATCGGAAATCAATATGATTGTAGGGCCGCGCGAGGCGATCGTGACCGGACCGATTCAGCCGGCAATCTTGGCACTGGAGTAGGGAGGAACCGAAGATGTCCACGCGCAAGACGTCACTCTTCTATGGGCTGCTTATCGCGGTCGCGGCGATGGCCGTCGGCATGGTGATCAGCTCGCGGATCGGCCTCACGCCGGCCAGCTCGGCCCAGACCTTCGCCGCGCCGCCCATGAACAGCGCGCCGGTGACCGGGCCGATTGACGCCCAGACCTTCCGCAACATCGCGAAGGCTGTGACGCCGGCCGTGGTCAGCATCAGGACGGAGTCGAGGACCGTGGCGCAGGCCGACTCGCCCGACGACTTCTTCCGCCGGTTCTTCGGCACTCCGGGCCAGCCAGATCAGCAGGGCCAAGGCGGCCAGCGCCCGCAGCTGACCCGGGCCTCGGGCACGGGCTTCATCATCAGCAAGGACGGCTTCATTCTTACCAACAGCCACGTCGTCGAAGAAGCAACGAAGATCGAGTTGTCGCTCTTCGGCGACAACGAACTGTGGTACGCCGCCAAGCTCATCGGGCACGACCGGCTCACCGACAGCGCGCTCCTCCAGCTGGTCGACAAGCCCAGCCAGCTGTTGACCGAGGTGAAGTTCGGCGACTCGTCGCAGATGGCGCCCGGCGACTGGGTGATGGCCATCGGTAATCCGTTCGGACAGAATCACACCGTGACGGTCGGCGTGGTGAGCTACCAGGGCCGGCCATTCCAAGTTCAGGAAGGGCGCTGGCAGCACATGATTCAGACCGATGCGTCGATCAACCCCGGGAACTCCGGTGGACCGCTCTTGAACGCTCGCGGCGAAGTGATTGGAATGAACACCGCGATCATCACCAACGGGCAGTCGGAAGGCGCCAATATCGGCATCGGGTTCGCCGTGCCGAGCAACATCGTCCGTGAGCTGTTGCCGCAGCTCCGAGTGGGCAAGGTGGTCCGCGGCCGCATCGGCGTGCAGATTCAGACGGTCCCGCGTGAAGGGTTCGAAGACCTCGGCCTCAAGACCCGCACGGGGGCGATCGTCTCGGCGGTCGCGCCGGGCGGCGCCGCCTCGAAGGCCGGCCTCGAGCCGGGCGACGTCGTCATCGAATACAACGGCCGCCCGGTCACCGGGACCGACGACCTGCAGAACAGCGTGATGGCAACCAGGCCGACCTCAACGGTCCCGATCAAGATTTTGCGCAACAAGCAGGAGCGGACGCTCAACGTCACCGTTGACGAGCTCGACCTCGACGCCGAGCAGAACCAGCGGGCTCGTCGCAGCACCGACGGCGTCGAGCCGCCGGTCGCGCAGAGCGAAACCGGCTTTGGATTGACGCTCCAGGACATCCCGCCGCAGGTTGCCCGCCGGCTGCAGATACCCGCCGGTCAGACGGGCGCGTTCGTCACCGACGTGGATCCTGCCAGCGGATCGGCCGGAAGCATTCGACCCGGCGACGTGATCCTGCGAATCAATAATGCCCCGGTCTCAAGTGCGGCGGAGGCGGCCCGCCAGCTCCAGCGGATCCCGTCGGGCCGCCTGGCGCAGCTCCTCATTTGGCGTGATGGCGCGCAGGTCTTCGTCCCAGTGACAAAGAACTGATCGCCCATTGATGATTGCGGATTGATGATTGATGATTGATTGGAGACAGTCGATTTCAGATTGCGGATTGCCGATGTAATTCGTGAGCGCGGCCCGATGACGGTGGCCGCGTTCATGGATCTGGCGCTGTACGATTCCGAGAGTGGCTATTACGCCCGCGCGGCTCGACGATCGGGCCGCGCGGGCGATTTTTTTACCAGCGTCGATGTTGGCCCACTCTTCGGCGAGCTGCTGGAGATCCAGATCGCCGAAATGGCTGCACTCCTCGAATCCCAAATCCCGAATCCCAAATCCCGTTCCTCTTTTGACCTTGTCGAAGCGGGCGCGAGCAACGCGCAGCTCTCAGCCGACATCCTGCGAGCCTCCCGCCGGCGCGACCCCTTCCTGTACGATCGCCTCCGGCTTCATCTGGTGGAGACGAGCGCGCAGGCGCGGGCAGTCGCGCCGACGACGCTCGGCGAAGTCGGGGACCGCCTGGTTTCGTCAGGCGATGCGCTGCCGCCCACCTTCGCGGGCACGCTCCTGGCCAACGAGCTCCTCGATGCGCTGCCTGTCCATCAGGTCGTCATGCGTGCAGACGGCCTGCGCGAGATCTACGTTGATGTGGCTGACCCACATGGGCCCCCGCTCGTCACTATCGAGGGTCCCCCTTCAACGCCGCGCCTCGGCGAGTACCTCGACCGCCTCGGCGTGCGCCTCCAACCCGGCTGGCGCGCCGAAATCAACCTGCGAGCGATCGACTGGGTGCGTGAGGCCGCCCGACGGCTCAGCCGAGGCTTCATTGTCATCATCGACTACGGCCACGACGCGCGCGAGTTGTACTCCGAGGCACACGCAGGCGGCACACTGACGACGTTCGCGCGCCACGTGGCGGGGGAACCCGACCAGCGCTGGGGCACACCGCCCTGGCTCCAACATCCGGGCGAGCGGGACATCACCGCCCACGTCGATTTCACCAGCATCCGCGCGGCGGCCGAAGCCGAGGGCTTGATGACCTTGGGCTTCCTCGATCAGACGTATTTCCTGCTTGGCCTTCTGCTGAGTCAAGAACAGGATCGGCGACGTTCTGTAGGTGCGGGCGAGCACCACGGTGCGAGCGCGTCGGCGAGCGGGGGTGGGGCCCCGCGAGAACTAAGGAATGCTCGCGCCCTCAAAACGCTTCTGATGCCGGGGGGACTGGGAAGCACCCACAAGGTGCTGATTCTGGGGAAGGATGTCGGCACACCCCCGCTGCGTGGCTGTTCGTACCGCATGCGGGTAACGTGAAATGGACTCGCGACTGCGACATTGTATTTTTGCCCCTTGGGGGATTAAATAGGCCGGATGACGGCCACCCTCGAGCGCGAAATCAAGCTGCGGTTCGACAGCCCAGAAGCGGCTCGCGCCGCCGTCATCGAGGCGGGCGCGACGCCGGTTCGCGGCCGCCGGCTGCAGGAAGACTGCCTGCTCGACACCGCCGACGACCTGCTGCGGCGCCGGGGCTTGGCCCTTCGCGTGCGCATGGAGTCGGGCAAGAGCCTGCTGACGTTCAAGGGCCCAGTGCAGCCGTCCGCGATGAAGCTGCGCGAAGAGCTCGAGACCATCGTCGGCGATGGCACGCTGATGTTGCGCATCCTCGAGGAACTCGGCTTCCAGATCTGGTTCCGGTACCAGAAGTACCGCGAAGAGCTCGCGCTCGAGGACGTCATCGTGGCGATCGACGAAACACCCGTCGGCACGTTTGTGGAGATTGAAGGCGGCGAACGCAGCATCGCGGTTTTCGCCGGAGCGCTCGGCCGCACGCCGGGCGACTACCTGGTCGAGTCGTACCGCAGCCTGTTTGTCCGCTACTGCGAAGAACGGGGCCTGCCGCCGACCCACATGCTGTTCGACGACGAGTAGCGTTCTGGTTCCCGTGACTCGAATGCCGGCGCTGGTGCTGGCGGCCGGCCTGGGCGTGCGGCTGCGTCCGCTGACGTACGTGCGCGCGAAGCCGGCGATTCCAGTGGCCGGTCAGCCTCTCGTGCGCCGCATCGTCGGCTGGCTGGCCGCGCACGGGGTCACCGACCTCGTGATCAACCTGCATCACCTTCCCCACACGCTGACGGCGGTCGTCGGTGACGGCAGTGACTTGGGGGTCCACGTCCGCTACTCATGGGAAAGCCCGCAGGTGCTCGGCAGCGCCGGCGGTCCGCGTCAGGCGCTCCCCCTCCTTGGCGCGGAGCAGTTTCTTCTCGTCAATGGCGATACACTGACCGACGTCGATCTCGGACGTCTGGCCGTGGCCCACGCGAGCAGCGGCGCACTCGTCACGCTGGCCCTCGCGCCCGGTCACGATCCGCAGCGGTACGGCGGCGTGCGCCTTGACGACAGGGGCCACGTGGTGGGTTTTGCGCCGCGCGGCGCCGCCGCCGGGTCGTTTCACTTCCTCGGCGTCCAGATCGCGTCGGCCGACGCGTTCCGGTCGGTGCCGGCCGATACGCCCGTCAATTCGATCGGAGGAGTGTACGACCGCTTGATCGCCTCGAGACCCGGCGCCATTTGCGGCCTGGTTGTCGATGCCCACTTCTCGGACGTTGGCACCGTGTCGGACTACTGGACAACCTCAGAGGCGATGGCCCGCACCGAGCGGCTCGGCGACACCGTCAGCGGTTCCCGGGTTTATCTCGATCGGTCCGCGCGCGTGACGCGGTCGATCCTCTGGGACGATGTCTCTGTTGGCGCCGGCGCAATGCTCGATGAGTGCATCGTGACCGATGGCGTCCGCGTGCCGCCGGGATCGCATTACCGCCGGGCCGTGATCGTTGGCCAGAGGGCGACCGACGAGCTGCTCGTGTCGCCGTTCTAGGTTAGCGAGCCGCTCACGGCCGTAGTGTCCGGCTTCAGCCGGCCGTCGTAGTG
>MELA01000002.1:43862-49079 GCA_001767495.1 Acidobacteria bacterium RIFCSPLOWO2_12_FULL_65_11
TCGTAGTGTCCGGCTTCAGCCGGACCTGGAAGTCCGCCTAAAGGCGGACACTACAGGCGATGAGAGCGGACTCTGGAATTTCAGAGATGGCGGAGCATCCAATCGAAACCGGCATTCCCGATCGCGTCAATCGCTTTCTGCTCGAGCGCGAGGCCACTCGAGGCAACGCGCGCGTGGTGCGGCTCACCGGGGATGCGTCGGATCGCCAGTACTTCCGCGCCGTGTTCCCCGACGGCTCCTCGATCGTCCTGGCGCTGCACGCCGGACCGATCGACATCGCGTCACTGCCTTTTACGAACGTCGCGAGTCTGTTCGGCCAACTGTCACTGCCAGTGCCTTCACTCGTTGGACACTCCGACGAGCTCGGGATTCTCGCGCTCGAGGACCTTGGCGACGTCACGCTGCAGGCGCGTCTGGCCACCGCCTCGGCCACCGAGCGCGCCGCGCTCTACCAGCAGGCCGTGTCGCTTATCGATCGACTCCAGAGACGAGGCGCCGCGCTGGCATCGGACCGGTACCTGCCCTACCGCTCGGCGCTCGATGTTGAGAAGCTCACGTGGGAGCTCGGATACTTCGTCCGCCACTTCATGGAGGCATATCGCGGCATCGAGCTGTCGGGCGCCGAGCGCGCGGCGCTCGCCGAGGAGTGGCTGGCGATGGCCGGCGAACTGGCCGGCGAGCCGCGCGTGCTCTGTCACCGTGACTACCACAGCCGCAACCTGATGGTGCACGGCGGCGGCCTTTCCATCATCGACTTTCAGGACGCGCGGATGGGGCCAGACACCTACGACCTCGCGTCGCTGCTGCGAGATTCCTACGTCGACATCACCGACGCGGAGCTCGATGGGCTCGTGCAGGCGTTCCTGACCCTGAAGGAGCTCGTCGACGCTCGCGAGTTCCGCCGGCGCTTCGACCTCATGTCGCTGCAGCGCAATCTGAAGGCCCTCGGCACCTTCGGCTACCAGACGGCCGTCGGTCGCAACCCGATGTACGTGCAGTACATTCCCCGCACGCTCCGCCACGCCCGAACCAACCTCGAGCAGTACGCCAGATTCGCCCGGTTGCGCGAGCTGCTGGCGAAGCACCTCCTGGAACTGAGATAGCAGAACGGACACTTCCTTTGTAGTGAATCAGCGCTGCAAGCTACAATCACGCCGTCGGTTTGTGTGGCCACACGTCAGTTCGGGGTGTCGACACACCTCTATCACCATCAGCGCCTCGCCCGCGAGCATCTGCTGGAGATCGCCGCGCACGGCTTCGACACAGTCGTCGTGTGTGCCACCCGTACGCACTTCGACTACCACAGCCAAACGGCAGTGGCGGACCTGCAGCAGTGGCTGGCGGAGGCCGGGCTCTCGCTTTACGGGATTCATGCGCCGGTCGGCGAGCGGTACGAACGTGGCCGCTTCGATCTGCCGCTGAGCCTTGCGAGCGCCGATCCGGACCGACGCCGGCGGGCCGTGGTCGAGGCCGAGTATGCGCTGCACGTCGCGCGGCGAATTGAGGCGCAGGTATTGGTGGCCCATCTCGGGCTGCCGCGATCGCAGCCGCTCGAGCCTGGCGGCGAGGGCCGGGTCAGCGCACGCCGCAGCATCGAGGAGCTGCTGCCGACCGCCGCGCCGCTCGGCGTGCGAATCGTGATCGAGGTGATCCAGAACGAGCTGTCGCGCGCGCCATCGCTCGTCCATTTCGTCGAGCAGGATCTCGAGGGGTCCGATGTCGGCATCTGTCTCGACCTGGGCCACGCGCACCTTGACGGCGACCTGCTCGATGCCATCGACATGGTGTCGGAGCATCTCGTCCTGACCGAGGTCCATGACAATCGCGGTCGGGCCGACGATCATCTCGTACCTTTCGACGGCACGATCGACTGGCCCGCCGCGCTCACCTCTGTGCAGAAGGTCGGATACGATGCCGCGTTCATCTTCGAGCTTGCCGGAAACGGCCCACCCAAGGAGACGCTTCGGAGTGCTCGCAAAGCGCGTGACAAAATGGAGCGCTTGCTCACTCCGTAGGCTCATGGCTCAGGACTCATGGCTCAAGCCGGCCTAAGCCCTGAGCCTTGAGCCGAAAGAATTCACTTATGCACGTATACATTGAGGACATCGGCACCCACGTCGGCGAACAGATCACCATCAAGGGATGGCTGCACAACCGCCGATCGAGCGGCAAGATTCACTTCCTCATCCTGCGGGATGGCACGGGCTTCATTCAGGCGGTGATGTCGAAGGCCGGTGTCGGGGACGAGATGTTCAAGGCGGCCGACCACCTCTCGCAGGAGACGTCGGTCGTCGTGACCGGGACCGCGCGCGCCGACCAGCGGGCGCCGGGCGGGTACGAGATCGACGTCGCCGAGCTCGAGGTGATCGGCGAATCGCACGACTATCCCATCACGCCCAAGGAGCACGGGGTCGACTACCTGCTTGACCGCCGGCATCTCTGGATTCGGAGCGAACGCCAGCACGCTATCCTGCGGGTCCGCCACGAAATCATCAACGCGGTCCGCGATTTCTTCAACGTGAGGGGCTTTATTCTGGCGGACACGCCGATCTTCACACCCGCCGCGTGCGAGGGCACGACGACGTTGTTTCCGGCCCAGTACTTTGAGGATCAGACGGCGTATCTCACCCAGAGCGGACAGCTCTACAACGAAGCCAACGCCATGGCCCTTGGGCGCGTGTACTGCTTTGGTCCGACGTTCCGCGCCGAGAAATCAAAGACCAGGCGCCACCTCACCGAATTCTGGATGGTCGAGCCGGAGATGGCGTACGCCGACCTCAACGACGTCATGGATCTCGCCGAAGCGCTCGTCGTCTCCATCGTCGGCCGGGTGATCGACCGCAGGCGGCGCGAACTGAAGGCCATCGAGCGCGACCTCTCCAAGCTCGAATCGGTGAAGGCGCCGTTCCCCCGCGTGTCCTACGACGAGGCCGTGAAGATTCTGAAGGAGAAAGGCCTGCCCTTCGAATGGGGCGGTGATTTCGGTGCGCCCGACGAGACCACGCTTTCCGAACAGTACGATCGGCCCGTGATGGTGCACCGCTACCCGGCGGCGGTCAAAGGCTTCTACATGAAGCCGGATCCGGCCCACCCCAATCTTGCGCTGAACGTCGATGTGCTTGCCCCCGAGGGGTACGGCGAGATCATCGGCGGCAGCGAGCGTCTCGCGGACCTCGATCTCCTGCTGGAGCGCATCAAGGAACACCACCTGCCGCAGGAGGCCTTCGAGTGGTACATCGATCTGCGCCGGTACGGCACCGTGCCGCACGGCGGCTTCGGCATGGGTATCGAGCGCGTCGTGGCGTGGATCTGCGGGCTCGAACATGTTCGAGAGACGATTCCCTATCCGCGCATGCTGTACAGACTGTATCCATAGCACCGCGCGGGGAAGCGGCGCCGTTTCGGTTACGAGCTACTGGCCGCTCGTGGAGATCGAGCGTAGCCGTGCCGATTCAGCACCACCCAGACCGCGGCGACTGGTTTCTTGCCGATCGTCCAGAGACGATGGGGCGTTTGGGCGTCGAAGGAAAGAGAGTCGCCTGGGTGGAGCTCGAATTCGTCGAAACCGATGCGCACGCCGAGGCGTCCACTGATGATGAAGCCGTACTCTTTACCACCGTGGCGGATGAGCGAGTCCACTTGGCACGACGCGGCGCCCACGTCATAGACGAGGTACATGAACTCGGCATCCTGGTCGGAGGTTGGGGTGAGCCGCTCCCAGCGTACGCCTTCGGCGAGTCGGATGGCCTTGCGGTTGTGTGGCCGCTGAACGGGCGTGGCCTTCGCCCGCGGCGCGGCAGCGTCCGCGTGAGGTTTCGCACGACGGTCGCCACCTCTGAACAAGTCATCCACAAACAAGTCGAGTGCGGTGACGATCGCAAACAGCGTTCCCACAGAAGGCATGACGCGGCCCCGTTCGATCTGCGACACGAGACTCGGCGACACGTCAATTTGGCGCGCGAGCCCGCGCACCGTCACACCCTTCGAGTCGCGCGCGAGCCTCAAGCGCCGGCCGAGATCGTCGGTACCGAAGCTCCGGCGGGTGGGCGTCCTGCTCTTGTGCTGTTTCCTGCTCACGATCAGTAGGATTATATGCGTTGGGCCACGCTGTCTATTGACAACAAACATGTGTATGGACAATAAACAGGTGGAATCGCTCGTGCGGGCCACGTGAGAGCGAAGGCAACAATGACCAGCGTGAAAAGGGCGAACACCCGTCGATAGATGGCGAACCTCGGTTACGTCGGCCTCGGCGCTATGGGCGGGCGCATGGTGCGGCGCCTGATGTCGAAGGGGCATCGGGTGACCGGCTACAACCGCACGCGATCAAAGGCTGACTGGCTCATCGATCAAGGGATGGAGTGGGCCGATTCCCCGCGCGCGGTCGCCGAGGCCGCCGACACGGTCTTCGTGATGGTGACCGATTCGCGCTCGCTTGAGGCTGTCGCCGACGGTCGCGACGGCTTTCTCGCCGGCTTGAGTGGCGGAAAGACCGTCATTGACATGAGCACGGTCAACCCGACGGTCAGTCGCGCGCTCGCCGAACGCGTACGGACGAAAGGGGCCGACATGGTCGATGCACCCGTGTCGGGCAGCGTGTTGACGTTGGAGCAGGGGAAGCTGTCGGTGATGGTCGGTGGCGAGAAGACCACCTTCGATCGCATCAAGCCGTTGCTCGAAGATCTCGGGCCGAAGGTCACGCACGTGGGCAGTAACGGGCTCGCGCTGTCGTTGAAGATCGCGACGAATCTGAGCTTGGCCGTCCAGATGCTGGCGTTTTGCGAGGGTGTGCTGCTCGCTGAGAAGAGCGGCATCGCGCGCGAGACGGCCGTCGACGTGATGACACACAGCGTCATCGGCTCGCCGATGGTGCAGTACCGTGGGCCGATGGTGCTCGGGCTGCCCGACCAGGCGTGGTTCAATGTCAAGATGATGCAGAAAGACATGATGCTGGCCCTCCAGATGGGTCAGGGTCTGAACGTGCCGTTGCCGACGACCGCGCTGGCCAACGAGTTCTTGTCGGCCGCGTGCGGGATGGGACTGGCAGAAGAGGATTTCGCGTCCGTGTTCCACGTGCTGGCGCGCCTGGCTGGAGTTCAACCATGATGCAGCGGAGGCCGCCACGGCGACGAAGGTGACCGCAGCGAGCGTTCCGACGCCAGGCGCTTCGACCGGTGCGTCGGCCGATTGGCGCATGTGGGTGCCGTGCGCCGGGAT
>MELA01000003.1 GCA_001767495.1 Acidobacteria bacterium RIFCSPLOWO2_12_FULL_65_11
GACCGTGAGCGAGCCTGACACCGTTGCACCGTCGGACGGAGTGTCGATGGTACCGAACGGTTCGATCGCATAGGTATTGTTCACGGTGATCGTGGTTGTTCCGACGATGGTGGCAGGGCCGGCCGTGCTGTAGGCGATCGCGTAGAGCGTGTACGTGCCGTCCCCAAGGCTCGAGAGGCCTCGTGTCAGTAAGAACGTGCCCCAGCCGGCGCGCGTTGCCTGCAGGTACCCGGCGAACTGTGCTTCGATGTCCGGCCGAGCGCCGTCGATCAACGGAGCGGTGGTGACGAGAATCTTTCCGTTGGCTGGCCCGGCGCCCTGATAAGGCGCAGCCGTTTCTCCCGGCAACACGTCGCGCCAGATCTCCACGCGAGCGATGCCTGAGTCAGCCACGGCCCACCCGCTGAGCGCCACCGACCCTTGAGCGCCGGTCGTGCCGTCAGTCGGCGTGTCAAACGATCCAATCGGCACGGCCGAGAGGGTCTGTTGGACGGTCAGCGTCACCGAGACGACGGCCGCCCAATTCGACGAGGGATTGCTGGTGATGGTGATCAGCCCGCTCAAGGTCGTGCTCCCGCCGATGACGTTGTTGGGATTGTCCAACGCCACGGTGAAGGGTCCTGGGGCGACGCCATCACCGTTGGTGATGAGCAGCCAAGGCACGTTGGCTGTCGCCTGCCAGACGGTCGGCTGACCGCTGAAGCTCACAGTCACGTTTTGCGGCGGCGTCGGGTTGTTTAGGGTGCTGCTCGCCGCCGTCTTGCTGGCGCTGAACGCCAGCGACGTCGGGCTGACGGCGACGGCACCAAACACAGTCAAGACGGCGGCGGAGCTGGTCACGGGTCCCGCGCTGTTGGTCAACACGCACCGGAACTGCGCCTGATTGAACCACACCGTCGTTGCCGGCAGCGTGAGCGTCGAAGTTGTTGCCGATGCCGTCGGAGTGTTGGCCCAGTTGATGCCGCCATCTGTTGATATCTGCCACTGATATGTGGGCGCGGGTGTGCCCGTGGCGCTCACGGTGAATGACGTCGCTTGTCCTGCCACGATCGACTGATTGGTCGGTTGAACCGTAATCACGGGCAGCGCATTGACGGTGAGCGTCGCGGCGATCGAGGTCGCGACACCAACGTTATTGGTGGCCACGACCCGATACTGACTGCCGTCAAGAGCTGTCGTCACACTCGTGAGAGCGAGCGTGGCCGTGTCCACCCCGCTGTACGGTGCGGCGTTGGTCAGGTTCGTGAAGGACGCGCCTCCGTTGGTGGAGATCTGCCATTGGAGCGTGAGCACAGGCGTGCCGGTGGCCACAACCGTGAACGACCCGTTCGATCCAGCCGTGATCGTCTGATTCGTCGGCAAGGTTGTAATAGCTGGTGCGATGTTGACCGTGAGCGTCGCGGCATTCGATGTCGTGTTGCCGACGCTGTTGGTGACGATCACGCGATAGAGATTGCCCGTCAATGCCGTCGTGGTGTTGGACACGAGGAGCGTCGTCGTGGTCACGCCGCTGTGCGGGAACGAGTTAGACAGATCGCTAAAGGACGCGCCGTTGTCGGTGGAGAGTTGCCACCGGTACGTAAGCGGCGCGGTCCCTGAGGCCGTCACTGCGAACGACACATTCGACCCCGCGGCGACCGTCTGGTTTGTCGGCTGCGGGATGATCGCCGGAGGGGTGTTGACCGTAAGTGTGGCTGCGTTGGACGTGGCTGAACCGATGCTGTTGGTTGCGACGAGGCGATACAAATTGCCTGACAGGCCTGCGGGTACGCCGGTGAGCGCGAGCGTGGCTGTCGCGACACCCGCATAGACGCTACTGTTCGCCAAATCCGCGAACACGGCACCGCCGTCGGTGGACACTTGCCACTGGTACGTCGGTGCGGGCGAGCCAGTGACAACGACGGTAAACGACGCGTTGGCGCCCACTGCAATAGTCTGGTTTGCCGGTTGCGTGGCTATCTGCGGTGCCCCGACGGCGGTGTTGACCGTGAGGGTCGCTGCATTCGACGTGGCCGAGGCCACGACATTGGTGGCCACGGCGCGGTACTGACGAAGGGAAATCGCGGTCGTGACGCCGGTCAGCGTCAGCGTGCCGGTGGTGACGCCGCTGTAGATCCCGCCGTTGGCCAGGTTCGTGAATGTCGCGCCCCCATTGGTCGACTCTTGCCATTGGTAGGTCGGCGTCGGGGTGCCGCTGGCTATGGCCGTGAACGACGCGTTCTGGCCATCGGTCACCGTCTGGTTCGCCGGTTGCGTCGTGATGGCCGGGGCCACATTGACCGTGAGTGTGGCGGCGTTTGACGTCGCTGTCCCCGCGGCATTGGTGGCGACGATGCGGTACTGGCGAAGGGGTGCGCTGAGGCTGACGCCGGTCAGCGTCAGCGTGCCGGTGGTGACGCCGCTGTAGATCCCGCCGTTGGTCAGATTCGAGAACGAGCCACCACCATTTGTCGACTCCTGCCACTGATAGGTCGGTGCGGGCGTGCCGCTCGCGGCCGCCGTGAACGACGCAGTCGCTCCCACCAGCACCGTCTGATTCGATGGCTGGGCCGTGACGACCGGGACTGCGTTGACGGCGAGCGTGGCGGCGTTCGATGTGGCCGTACCCGAACTGCTGGTTGCGACCGCCCGGTACTGATTGCCGTTCAGCGCCGTGGTGACGCTGGTCAGCGTGAGGGTGCCCGTGGTCACGCCGCTGTAGGGTGCCCCGTTTGCGAGGTTCGTGAACGTCGTCCCGCCGTCGGTTGACACCTGCCACTGTAAGGTCGGTGTGGGGGCGCCGCTAGCGGCTACCGTGAACGAGGTGTTCGCTCCCGTGAGGACGGTCTGATTGGTCGGCTGTGTCGTGATCGCGGGCGCCGTAACCGCCGTGAGCGTGGCTGCGCCTGAGACGGAGTTGTTTGTGCCACTGCTCGTCGTGTTGGTGGCGATGACGCGGTACTGATTGCCGTTCATCGCACCAATGACGCCGGTCAGGGTGAGAGTAGCGGTGGTGACACCCCCGTAGATCCCTCCGTTCGCGAGATTCGCGAAGGACACGCCGCCATTGGTCGACTCCTGCCACTGGTAGGTCGGGGCGGGCGTGCCGCTCGCCACGACGGCGAAGATCCCGTTCGCGCCAACCGTGACCGTCTGGTTTGCCGGCTGCGTCGTAATTGCCACCGCCCCCGCGTCGATGGTGATCTGTACTTCGGTGGAGTACGGACTGGTTCCTCCGACGTTGTACGCCTGCACGGCGAAAAAGTACGTGCCCGGGCCGAGATTGACGGCATAGCTGAGGACGTTACCGACATCGATGACTGTGGAGTAGTTTCCGCTCGACGTCCCATATGACAGCTTGTAACCCGTGATGTTATCGCCAGCGGGGTTGGCGTTCCATGACGCCGTGAGCGTGGCGGCCTCGGCCGTGGCCGCGGCCGATCCGACGAGCAACGTCAAGAGAACCAGTGCGCGAGCGAGTCTTGTCACGCTGTTAGTCACATTCACCGACTGAGAGCAGATGATATCGCAACACCTCCACGTGTCGCGCAAGATAGTCTGGGGTTCTTAACGGGCAAAAAGTCGGCCGTTCCGGCCGTTTGGGGCTAAGGGTCATGAGCGTCAACCAATTAGTGTGCTGCACCGCGTGTTTGGCGCGCCTCCTTCCCTCGGGCTTGAGATTACAGAATTCGTGACCGAACCGACAGTTCGTTCCCGAGGGTCTCTTTTTCGCCATTCCGCGCACTTTGGTCCGGCGTCCGGGCGACTTTAGATATCTTCCTTGTGAATGATCCGATTCTTTGAGCAGATCAGAGTGGTACTTGTCTTGCGCGTGGCGGCGCCAAATGACGACACAAGCTGCAGCGACACGGCCCCGCTTCGTGGCGATTGGCGGAGGCACTGGACTCCCTGCAGTGCTGAGCGGCTTGAGAAGGGCTCTTGGCCTCGATGCGCTGTCGGCCGAGCACACCCGCGATCGCCTCACGGCCGTCGTAACTGTCACCGACGATGGGGGGAGCTCGGGGCGGCTGAGGCGTCAGCTGGGCATGCTGCCGCCGGGTGACGTCCGCAACTGCCTGGCGGCGCTCGCACCGGACGACTCGCCCTTCACGGCTCTGCTGCAGCACCGGTTTACCGGCGACAACGACCTGGCGGGACATCCCGTCGGCAACCTCATGCTGGCCGCGTTGACCGAGATGGCCGGCGAATTTCAGACCGCCGTCGAGAGGCTCGGCGGGCTGATGGGGTTGCGCGGCTCGGTGCTTCCCTCGACGGCCGAGAACGTGTCGCTCCGCGCGGAAGTCCAGGGCGGCGAAACTGTTCAAGGAGAGAGCGCTATCACGACACGAGGCGCTCGCATCAGGCGGTTGGCGCTGGAGCGTCCGGTGAGGCCCGTACCAGAGGTTCTCCGGGCGCTCATTAATGCAGACGTGATCGTCGTCGGCCCCGGTAGCTTGTATACGAGCATTCTTCCCAACCTTCTGGTCAACGGCGTCGCGTCGACTCTAACAGGTGTGCGCGCCCTGCGTATCTACGTCGCCAACCTGATGACCGAGCCCGGCGAGACCGAGGGCTACACGCTCGAGGATCATCTGGCGGCGCTTCGCGCGCACGTCGGCTTCGACTTGTTCGACTACGTCCTCGTCAATCGCCGACCCATCGATCCGTCGGTGGCGGCGCGATACGCGCGCCGAGGGTCCGTGCCGGTCCGCCGCGGCGACACGACCGCGATCGGCGCTCGGACGTGTCTCGTCGAGCGCGACCTCGTCTGGCAGCTTGAAGAAGGCAAGATCCGGCATGCTCCCGATCAGCTCGCGAACGCGCTTCTCGAGTTGGCCCGCGCCGGGCGACCCTTCGCGGCAACCAAGCCCGCGCCTACCTCGGCGGCCCTGGCCGTGGCATGAGTGTGTGAGTCACTTGAGGGGACGTCTTTGAACGTCCGAGCCGAGACAAAAAGTCCACGCCAGAGAAGACTTTTTTCATCCGTCTGAACCTGCCCAAGAAATTCCATCTAACTACCGATTATTGCGAGCCTTCGATAACCGACTGTAACTAATTGAAACAAAGGAAGATATCTAAATGATGTCAACCTGACCGCTTTGGTGGCCTGTTTGCAACTCTGCCCAGCACCGGATTCTCGTACGTCGGGATGGCAGTGCTCAATAGGCGCCGCTGTCAATTTTTTGTAAGGTCAGGTAACGCCGATGAGACAGAACGGCAGAGTCGACTTGATTGGTTCGAGCCCGGCCATTGCGGAGTTGAAGGCCGAAATCGAGCGCGTGGCTCGCGCAGACGCCAAAGTGCTGATCACGGGCGAAAGCGGCACCGGCAAGGAAATCGTGGCGCGGGCCATCGGCGCCTCGAGCCTCCGCGCGAACGCCCCGTTCGTCCCGGTCAACTGCGCCGGTATTCCAGAGACCCTTCTCGAATCGGAGCTTTTCGGCCACCGCAAGGGAAGCTTCACCGGCGCCTATCGTGACAAGCCGGGAAAGCTCGAGATGGCCACCAACGGCACCATCTTCCTCGACGAGATCGGGGAGATGACGCTTCGCATGCAGGGTCTGCTGCTCCGCTTTCTTGAGACGGGCGAGATCCAGACGGTGGGCGCCGAGCGCGCGGTCATGGCCGCCAACGTTCGCGTGATCGCCGCGACCAACCGCAAGCTGAGCGAGCTGATCACACAGGGCCTGTTTCGGGAAGATCTCTTCTATCGGCTAAACGTGATTCACCTGACCGTTCCGCCCCTGCGCGAGCGGCGCGAGGACATTCCGCTGCTCGTCGATCATTTCCTGCAGAGCTTCACCAACGGGAACGGGAACGGCGCCGCAGGCAACGGCCACGGCACGCTCGTGCATGCGATCGCGCCCGAAGCCGTCGCGGCGCTCGCCGAGTACGCCTGGCCGGGTAACGTCAGGCAGCTCGAAAACGTGATCGAGAAGCTGGTCGTGACGGGCCGCCACGAGGTCATCGATCTCGGCGATCTGCCGCTCGAGCTCCGATCGCCGTCGCAGTTGAACGTGCGTCCCCGGCGCGAACGGCGGCGGACGGTCGCCGACGACCTGTTCAGGAAGCTCGTCGAGGATCGCGAATCGTTCTGGACGGCCGTGTATCCGCTCTATATGAATCGTGAGATTACGCGCAGCAACGTGCGGGATCTGGTGCACAAGGGCCTCGAGCAGGCGCGCGGCAACTACAAGATTGTGCTGCGCCTGTTCAACATGGAGGCGCGCGAGTACAAGCGCTTCCTGAATTTCCTGCGGAAGCACGACTGTCAGCTGTCGTTCAAGGAATACCGGCAGTAGAGGTGGTTGTGGGCACACATTCGACGCTGACTCTGATTCTGGCACTGGCCGCCGGCCCGGTCATGGCGGTGACGGCCCAGCAGCCGGCCAGGGCCGCGGCTCAGGCGCCACCCCCGAGCGGTGGTGCGGCGACGGCGTCGCCGCTACCCTCCGACTACGTCATCGGCGCGCAGGATGTGCTGCAGATCGTCTTCTGGCGCGACGCTGACATGTCGGTCGATGCCGTCATGGTCCGCCCGGACGGAAAGATTTCGCTGCCGTTGCTCAACGAGATTCAGGCTGCCGGGCTCACGCCCGAGCAGCTGCACGTCAAGCTCAAGGAGGCCGCGGCGAAGTACATCGAAGAGCCCAACGTCACGGTGGTCGTCAAGGAGATTCACAGCAGAA
>MELA01000004.1 GCA_001767495.1 Acidobacteria bacterium RIFCSPLOWO2_12_FULL_65_11
TCGGGCGCTCGACGCGCTCCGTGTGACGGTCAGCATCGGTCTGGCCATGTCCGCGCCCAGCATGTCGGCGCGCGATCTGATCGGCCGCGCGGACCACTCAATGTATCAGGCCAAGCGGCTGGGCAAGAATCGGGTCCAGGCGTACGAGTCTGAATCGGCCAAACTTTCCGGAACCGAGTGACCTCATCAGTGCGATGCGGCGATAGGCTGTAGGCGGATGTAACCGGAGGGTCTGTCGCCTGGTCGAAGTAAACGTTCGGTTGTAGTGTCCGGCTTGAGCCGGACTTGGTCCGCCTGAAGGCGGACACTACATGGGATTGTGAAGCCGGGCCCATCCACGGGCAACAGGAGCGCATATGAGGAGAACCATCGTGTTTGCGAGTGCCATGGTGTGCATGTGTGCGGTGACCGCGTTCGCCGGACAGAGCGCCGATCAGAATTCTGGGAGCGCCGGGAGCGATACTCAGAAGGACCGGCAGGAGATCGTGAAAGACCGACAGGAAATTCGCGCGGACAAAGCCGAGATTGCCGCCGACCGGAAAGAGATCAGGCAGGACCTGGCGGAGCTGAAGGAAGACAGGAAAGCCGGCGACAAGGCGGAGGCGGCAAGGGATCGCGCCGAGCTGAAGCAGGACGTGCGGGAGCTGAAGCTCGATCAGGCGGAGCTCAAGCGCGACCAGACCGATCTGCGGCGCGACGTGCGGGACGCGAGGCGGGACCGGAAGGATGCCCAACCCAGACCGAAGCCTGCTGCGACGCCGAGGCCTCGCAAGTAACACTCACCGCGTGGCGGGGGACTTCACCGGTTCCCCGCCAATTCTCTCTATCAACATCTTTTCTTCCGGCATCTCCAGGGGTTGACCCATCAGCGCTCGCAACTGCAAGGCGTTCTTGACCGCTTGCGCGCGCGGATGATTGTTCAGGTAGGCGTAGCCGCGCTGCATTCCCTTGGCCACTTCCGAAAGTCGTTCGGCCATCGGACGCAGCTCCTCCACGGTGTAGAGGTAATCGTACCGTGCGTCACGATCGGCGTGATGCCACCACGTCTTGGCATTCCGGCCATGCAGACGAAGGTAGAGGAAGGCGCCGGCCGGGATGACGGGCTGCTCAACCGAGTCTTTGAATTTCGGTTCGTCAATCCACACCCATGTCGCCCCGAAGGCATCGAGCAGCGTGCGAGTCTCTTCTGCTCGATCACTCCAGGACTTGTGGCGCAGCTCTACGGCCAGCTGGTAGCCGTGGAAGGCGCGGAGGAGTGCCGCCAGATGCATGCGGGAGCCGGGCGAATCGTGAAACGAGGGAGGGAACTGCGCGAGCAACGGGCCGAGCTTGCCGGCCGTGGCCAGCGGGTCGACGCCGCGGCGGAATTCGTCAAGGTCCGCCTGATTGGCTGCAACGAGCGCGTCGATGGCTTTCTCCGGCAGCTCCGCCGTGCCAAGTTGCCTGGCGAGATCCCGTTCGACGCGCGCACGAAACATCCGCGGATGCGTGAACTGTTGATACAGCTTGGCGGCGAAGAGAAAGCCGGGAGGCGTCCGTTCCGCCCACGCTGCCGCGACCGCGGGACGAGGCTGACCGTAAAACGTGCTGTTGATTTCGACCGTGTCGAAGTAGCGGCTATACCACTCCAGCTCGTCAAAGCCTTTCGGGCGCGGCTTTGGATAGAACGGGCCATTCCACGTGCCGGCGCCCGTGGGGTAGTGCCAGCCGGAAGTGCCAATCCGAATCGCGCCGTTCATGCACCTCCTAATATACCGACGCCCCGTACAGCTGTAGTGTCCGCCTTCAGGCGGACCGTTGCCGTCCAGGTGTAGTGTCCGCCTTGAGGCGGACCGTATGAAGCGTTAGTAGAAATCGTGCGCGTCGAAGTCCAGCTCGACACTGCCGAACCGTTGAACCGGGCCGGCACGTCACGCGACGAGCGGCCAGTCGGCGTACTGCGCTTCAGCCTGCTGCATGAACCGCTCGATGAAGGGGTCGAAGTCGGCCTCGCGCACGTCGCGCCTACGGAGTACACGCCTGACGGCCGCACGGATCTCGGCCCGGATCTCGTCGCGATGCGGTTCGGTCCAGTCCACCTTCAGGTTCTTCTTGATGGTCTGCACGACGTCGTGGACGAGGTCGCGCAGAAAGGGCTCGTCGTACACGCGCTCGGCGTTCTGCGCGACCGCGTCGTAGAACGCCAGCTCTTCGTCTTCGAGTCCGAGCCCCCGAGCTCGCTCGTCGCTGGCGTCCATCTCCTGCTTCATCCGAAGCATCTCGGCGATGACGGCCGCTGCGTCGATCAGGCGGTTGTGGTACCGCTGCAGAGTCTTTCCCAGCAGCTCGCGGAACGACTTCGCCTGCGCGAGGTTCTTCGGCTGGCGCCTCTGGATCTCGTCGTACATGAGCCGTTCGAGGAGTTTCAGACGCAGGTCTTGATGAGGTTGATCCTTGAACGTCTGAAGGAACTGGTCGTCGAGCACCGAGATGTCGGCCTTCTTCAGCCCCGCAGCGGTGAAAATGTCGACGACGCCCTCCGCCTGGACCGCCTCGTCCACGAGGTCCCGGACTGCTTGATCGAGCGTTCGCTTGGGCCGTCGGCCGGGCAGTGCCTTCTGGATCTGGTTCCGGACCCGTTGACAGAAGATCACCTCGTCGGCAAACGCCCGGCAGTCGTCCAGGTGCTTCACCAGCAGAAAGGCATTGGTCAGACGAAGCTCCGCGTCGAGAAAGTCGTCGCGGCGCATCTCGTCCTCGGCGAAAGTGCCGTAGACGAGCGAATACAAATCCTCGACTTGAATCGGCGTCATGGCGCGCCAGCCGCCGTAGTCGTGGCCGGGCGGCAGCAGTTCGCGGATCTCGTCCACGCACTTCAAGAACCCCGGGCGAGCCGTCCCGCCGATGTCCGGCGCCGGTTCGCCACGGCCGCCACCCTGCGTGTACCGGCTCGTCGCCTCGCGAAGGTCGTCGCCGATCCCGATGTAGTCCACGACCAGGCCGTGCGGCTTGTCGCGAAAGACGCGGTTCACCCTGGAGATCGCCTGGATGATGGAGTGCCCGCGCATCGGCTTGTCGATGTAGAGCGTGTGCAGGCAGGGGATATCCGTCCCCGTCAGCCACATGTCGACGACGATGACGAGCGCGAGGGGGTCGTCGGGATCGACCATCCGCTTCTTGATGATGTCGCGCTGCAGCTTCGTCGTCAGATGTCCGGCTTCGCTCCACGCTGGCGGGTCTTGCCCAAGATCGCCGGTCATGACCACCTTGATTTCCGGGCAGCCGGGCAACGCCTTCAGGGAGTCGTAGAACCGCACGGCGTTCGCGCGCGTCATGCACACGATCATCCCTTTGCCCTTGAGCGTTGCGGTCCGATCGGCGAAGTGGGCGAGGAGATCGGCCGCCAGCTTCTCGACCCTGTCTTTTGCGCCAGCCGCCGCGCCGAGCGCGGCCCAGCGGCTCTTGCGCCGTTCGAGGTCGGTTTCTTCGGCCTCTTCGAGTCCGTCAGTGATGTCCTTGATCGCCGCGTCGATGTCCGTGGCGCTGAGGTGCAACTTCACCTGACGCGGCTCGTAGAAGATTGGGACGGTCGCATGGTCTTCTTGCGACTGGCGGATGTCGTAGCTGTGGATGACGTTGCCGAATACCTCGACCGTGTCGGCGCCTTCGAAGCTCACGGGCGTGCCGGTAAAACCGATCCGGCGTGCGTTCGGCAGAGCCTCTGCCAGATAGCGCGCAAATCCCTTCAGGAATCCGTACTGCGAACGGTGCGCCTCGTCCGCGATGACGATGATGTTGGAACGGGTGGAGAGGACCGGGTGCTCGATTTCGCCGCGATCCGTGCGCAGGCGGAACTTCTCGATCGTCGTGAAGATGACCTCGCCGCCGCCGGTCGCGAGTAGATCGCGCAATTCGTCCACGCTCTCGGCGTGCTTCACGTCGCCGACCAGGGAGTGCACCGCGACGAACTGGTCGAAGATCTGGTCGTCAAGGTCTGTGCGATCGACTTGAATGACAAACGACGGGTTCTCCAGCTCGAGACTGCGGCGGAGGAGACCGACGAGAAATGCCATCGACAACGACTTTCCAGACCCGGTTGTATGCCAGATCACACCCAGCCGCCGCTCCGTTCCCGCCGCAAGTGCGTCGATCGCCTTTCTGGCGGCCATGCGCACGGCGAAGAACTGGTGATACTTCGCGCCCTTCTTCGTGATCGCCTCGTTGGCGACCTCGAAGGCGATGAAATCCCGGACATAGGACAGCAAGCGATCCTTCGGGAACAGGCCTTCCACGAGCGCGCGCATCGAGCCTGTGGTGCCCGGCTCGTTCTGAAGCCCATCGAGGGACTTCCACGGCGCGTACCACTCCGGCGTCGACGTCCACATGCCGTGGCGCGTGCTCACGCCGTCGCTCACGACGCACAGGGCGTTGAAGTCGAACACCTGCGGGATGTCGACGATGTAGTGCTGGATCTGGTTGAGCGCTTCGTCCTCGGTCGGCGCAGCGGCGTAGGGGTTCTTCAGCTCGAAGAGCACGAGCGGCAGGCCGTTGACGTAGATGAGAATGTCCGGCCGCCGATCGTTCCTCGCGCCGCGGATGGGGAGCTGGTTGACGACAAGGAAGATGTTGTCGTCGGGGTGATCCCAATCGACGGCGTACACGTGCTCGATCTTGTGCGAGCCATCCGGCCGTTCGACGCGCACCTCGACGCCGGTGCGCAGCATCTTGTGGAAGGCCATGTTCCGCCGGATGGTGTCCACGCCGTCCGGCCGGGCGAACATCCGGACGGCCTCGTCAATCGAGTCGGCGGGGAGGCGCGAGTAGCGCTTAGTCAGGTGCTCGCGCAGGATCTTGCGGAAGACGACTTCCGACTCGTCGGTCCGATGTTTCTCCGCGATCTCCGCGCCGATGGCATGTGTGTAACCCAGAGCGCGGAGCCGATCGATCGTCGTCAGCTCGAACTCGGTCTCCGTGCCCCAATTGCCAGGCATTCACACGACCTCGGCGACGGCCTTCTCGGCGGTCTTGACGATGATCTCGCCGGAGAGGAGTGGACCAAGCAGGGTGTCTCGTAAGTGGCCCAGCGTGCGGGATTCGATCCGATTGTGAATCACATGGTCCAGCAAAGGCTCCTGGACGCTGGTCATCGCAGCCAATAGAGGTTCTGGCGGGACGAGCACCTTGGCCTCCGATAGATGGAAGCGGCGAATGTGTCCCATGGTTGTGGCCTTGTCGGCCGCGATCGCCTGAAACTCGGGCAGATGTTCCTCGATCCAGCGAAGGTAATACCACTTCGGGAACTTGGTGGACGTTACTTTGAATAGATGCTGATTGAGAGCGCCACGACCTCCGCACCACACGTCGACCATCAGGCTGCCCGACCAGGAGAAGACGACATCGCCGTCGTCAATGACGTACTCCTGGGGCACTCCGCTGCACCTGTCGGCGCCAACGCTAGTTTCTGCTCTAAGCTCCGCGATCTTGATGACAGGAAGGACGTCAGCCCCCGCCGGCGGGTACTTTTGAAGAGCCAAGCCATTCAGAAAATCGGCTACGGTGTCCAGGGGCGCGATTCGCCATCCCCTTGGAATTGGCCCCAGCTCGGAGTCCTCGAAGTGGCTCGGGAAAAAATCGACCCGGTCGGCCGGCACACCGACCGGCGTCTTGCCGTCGCGCTTCGCGATTACCGGATCGAAGTCTACGAACCAGGACTTGAAGACGCCAGATGCGAGCGCCTCGATGTCTCGGTTCATCCGTCGGTTCAGCTCGATCTTGTCATCCATCGCCGCAAGCGTCGATGCGATTGTTCGCTGACTGGATGGCGAAGGAAGCGTGATTCGAAGGCGCCGTTGATCTGTCAGGCTGAGGTACGGAGCCATATCGGTAGACGTCTTCATACCTTCGAGCTGTTCAATAAACTCAGGCCCCCGAGCCCAGTAGCGCAAGAACGCAGGCAGCAATTCGTCCGGACGTCGCGAACGCCAATAGCTGAGGTGAGGCGAATAGACGAAGGTTGGTAGATCGTCACCAACGTAGCCTGTGCGGCCGGTGCTATTGCCCTTCGTTGTCACTACAGTGTCGCCAGGGCAAGCCAGCTTCCCGCGCACGAGCGTCCACAATTCCGTTCGGAAGCGCTCGGTGCCGGAGAGATCAAACCCGGCGTCGGTAAGGTGACCCGCGCGCAGGAATATTGGCCCGTCGCCACCAAGCTCAGAATTCTTCGCCCGATAGCCGTCGCCGATCTCCAGTAACCCTGCCGCAATCAAGTCCTGAAATGTGTACTGCGACGACATAACACTACGACTTGAGTTCCAGGGCCGCTAGTGCTTCAAGGACGCGGGTCTCGATCTTGCGTCCCTCAGTAATTGCTTGACGGAGACGTCCGGTAAGCTGCGGGAGCAGGTTCTCCAGACCATCGTTGTCTACATCGATTTCACTGCTGCCAACATAGCGCCCAGGGGACAAGGCGTGCCGGTCGGCTCCAATCGCCGCAACGCTGGCAACACAGCAAAAGCCACGAACAGCATCTGGCGCGCCTGTGCGCTTGAACTGTCGATACGCTGACGCGATCCTCTCGATATCGTCTCCCGACAGCTGCTTCTGCTTCCGTGACCCTTGAATCAGCGTCCCCAGCTTCCGCCCGTCGATAAACAGCACCTCACCCGTGCGTTTCCGGTAGCCGTTACCACCGGCACGATTCTTCGACAGAAACCAGAGGGAGCAAGGGATCTGGGTGTTTGCGAAGAGCTGACTGGTGAGCTGGACGATGCAGTCCACGTAGTCCTGTTCGACGAGTGCCTTTCGAACATCGAGGCGGGCTGTTTCGCCGTTCGAGAGTTCGCCGGTCGCCATCACGAACCCCGCCGTGCCGCCATCCTTCAAATGAGAAAGAAAGTGCAGCATCCACATCGTGTTGGCATTGCGAGGGGACAAGGCCAGCTTCTGGCCACTCAGCGTCAGCCGCGGATCTTTGTCCGCGATCTTGTCGGCGCCCCACCCGTTCTCACCCTTGCTGCCGTCGTTGAAAGGGGGATTGGCGAGGACGTAGTCGGCCTTGAGCGTCGCGTGCTTGTCGTCGAAATAGGAGTTGCCAAGCTGAATATTGGCGTCGAGGCCGTGGATAAAAAGGTTCATCCGGCAGAGGCGATATGTGAAGTCCTTGCTCTCCTGCCCGCAGAACGAAAGCTGCCGGCTGTGCTTCGTGAACAGATCCGACTGCACGAACATGCCGCCCGACCCGCAGCAGGGATCGAAGACCACGCCCTTCTCGGGCTCGAGCATCGCGACGAGGGTCCTGACTATGGAGACGGGCGTGAAGTACTCGCCGCCGCGCTTGCCCTCGCTCGATGCGAACTCGCCGATGAAATACTCGTAGACGCGCCCGATGAGGTCGTCGCCGTCGTGGTCGGCCTCGAAGATGTCCTTGCTGAAGAGATTTATCAGGCCGCGTACGCTGCCGGCATCCAGGTTGGAGCCAGCATAGATACGCGGCAAGAGGCCCTTCAACTTCGCCGGATACTTCGTCTCCAGCGCCTCCAGCACATCGTCCAATCGGACCTTGATGTCGTCGGCCTGGGCGGCCTTGCGGAGGTTCTGCCAGCGCGCAGCCTCGGGAATGATGAATGCGCCGACGCGCCGGTATTCGTCCGGATCGGCGAGCGCCTTCTTGTCCTGGTAGTAGTCGCTCTTCTTGTCCGCGACGAGCTTCTCCAGTTCGGCGCGACGACGGTCGTAGCGCAGCGAGAGAAAGCGCAAGAAGATGATCGGCAGGACATAGCGCTTGTAGTCGGCCGGCTCGATCGAGCCGCGCAGGGTGACGGCGGCCTGCCACAGCTCTTTCGTGAGGGCGACGATGCCGCTGTTGGGGGAGGCGTCGGCGGGCTTGCTGCCGCCTTTCTTGCCGCGGGATGTTCGTTTGGCCATGTATGCGGGAGCCGGGGCTGAGCTTACTACGGAGTTTCCGCGGGCGTGGAACGGCTTTGAAGAATATTACAACTAGTGTAATATCTGGACATGTCTGGCGCTCACGTAAAGACCGCCCGGGAACACCTCGGGTGGACCCAGAAGCAGGCGGCTCGCCACTGGAAGATGTCGCAGCCGTACCTGTCGCTCGTCGAACGCGGCCAACGTCAGGCGCCGGCGCGTCTGACCCGCCTGCTCGCCCGGGACCAGCCGCAGTTGGCGACGCGGCTGCCGGTGCACCTTCCGGAGGCCGAGGGCGCCGATTTCTCGCGTTTGCTGGGAAGCCTGGGCTATCCGGGATTTGCCTACCTCGGCGACCCAAGTGCATTGGCGAATCCCGCTGCGGTGGTGCTGGCCGTCCTCAAGCAGAAGCACGTGCCTGCCCGTGTGACCGAGGCCCTGCCTTGGCTGCTCGTCACGTTTGCTGACCTGAACTGGGATTGGTTGGTCGACCACGCGAAGCTGGCGAACGTCCAGAATCGACTCGGCTTCCTGGTGGCGGTCGCGCGGGAACTTGCCGAGAAGCGCGGCGACTCCGAGGCGATGAATCGCTTACTCGCCGTGGAGCGGACGCTCGAAGATGCACGGCTGGCCAAAGAGGACACGTTGGGGCGCGCACTCACCGAGGTCGAACGTCGCCACCTGCGCGATGAGCGACCACCTGCCGCTGCGCACTGGAATCTCCTGACGCGTCTTTGTGCGGACGATCTGCGCTATGGTGTCAGCGCTCATCTGAAAACGCAGAAATCTGAACAGCGTCGATGGAGTATTGAGCGGTCGCCATAGTTGCTCTGAAGCGCGCGCGCAGTCCGTGTCAGGGCCGAAAGCCCCCGCGTAGCGGGGGTCAGAGCGAAGCGAAGAGCCTTGACACGGACGAGCACGAGCCACCATGGGCTGTGCTGGCGACCGCGCTCGACGCCCAAGATGTTGCGGTCGATCAGTCCAGATTTCCGCGTTTTTCGAAGGGCGGCGACACTATGGCTCCTGACCGCGCGCCAGAACCGTAGCGACCCTTGCTGTTAGGCGTTACGCGGCAAGTTCTTGACGTACTTCATCGCGGTGAGTCCACAGCACGGGAACTATCTCGTAGTTGTGCAGGGCATCGACGATGGAAGCCGATGGCGGGCGGCCTTCGTCGTTGAGGAAGGCGTAGAACCGTGACACTGCTGGCCGTACTTCCTTGGTGTCCACCCACGAAAAGGCCAATGCTTCAGCCAGGTCACGACTGGGTCGATTGACAGCCCGGATGAGACGTTCCGGTGCCCGTCGGGATGCGGGGACTACGAAATCGAAGGTGTGGTCGTACCCCGTTCGTCCGGTGAATCTGACATTCGGCGTGAATCGAATCTCATGCAGTTCGAGCCATGCTGTCACGTCCTCCAGGAACAAGCTCGCGACGACCGGCACCGCGAGGTAGAAGAGGTCGTTGACTGCGAGAATGGCCTGGACAAGATTGTGCTTTCGAAGTGAGAAGTTATGTGACGAAGTCTTCACCAATAGCACATCGCTGTCGCGTTGAATGCCGAAACCGTTGAGCGTCGCGTTTAGAAGGTCTCTACGCTTCTCCGTCTCGAGATCGCATCCTGAAGCCCGCAGATCTTGAATCGTTTCGCCTCCGTCGGTGAGAACAAAACCTCCATTGTCTCTTCGCACGTAGATTTGCGTGTAGTCGTTGTGGCGATCCAAGTAGGGCGTTGTGATCTGAACGTACTCGTCGTTCAGTTCTCGCAACACGCTCTTGTCGCGGAGCCATTGTGCGTACTGATCGAGCAGCCCGCGGACTTCTTCAATCACGTGAACAGGCCCCTTCGCACGTCCGGTGGGACGGTGATGTTGACGAATTGCATGAACTCTAGCCTGAATAATTCACGAAGGGGCCGATTTCGGTAGCAACACAAAAGCCTCCGCATGGTACAAAGCCG
>MELA01000005.1 GCA_001767495.1 Acidobacteria bacterium RIFCSPLOWO2_12_FULL_65_11
CGGGAGAGGCCGGCGTCTTTCAGCTCCGCCAGTCGCGCATAAGTGGCGGCCGCCGTGCCGCTCGGTGTCAGCGCGACCGTCAACCCCGCATCGGAGGCGTAGCGCACCAGGTCGGCGAGATCCGGACGCCGCATCGGGTCGCCGCCGGTGAGCACGAAGAGCGGCGGCTTGGGGCCGATCGCGCGCACCTGGTCGACGAGCCGCCGTCCCTCGTCGGTCGTCAGCTCGCGTGGATCGCGGCTGGGAATGGCGTTCGCTCGGCAGTGGACGCACGAGAGCGCGCACGCGCGCGTGACTTCCCAGATCACAAGGAACGGAGCCCGATTGAAATCAACGGGCGCCGGGTCGATGGGTCGGAGCACGTCCATCGGCCACGCAACAGATGTGCCGGGACCGAAGACCTTCAGAGCAGGCGAAACTTGGACGCAGCCCGTCGCCACGACGGGAATTATTCCCGATGCGCCAGGTAAAAACTCGCGGGCGGGTTGCCAATGTCGACGCACTCGCGTATAGTCACCGCCGAACTACGTTCTGAGCACTGCCGTCCCTAGCCGGGCGTGATCCGGCTCAGAGCCACAGCCCTCACCAGGAGATCGTCATTTCCTTCTGCGATCGGTTCGCCGGCCGAGCCGCCCCTTCGGCTGCTTCAGTGGCAGTGTGACCTCGAAGGACGTGCGGCCTAGCGCGCGCCGGCAGGCGCTCGGTCGAGGCGGTAATGATTGACTTGGCGCGTCACAGGTGATTGACTTTTTGCCCAACGCGCATGCTCGCGTCGCGGGGCAGGAGTCGCACGTCACGGATCTGACCGTCATTCTGCTGTTGGAGAAAGGAAGTGCATGGGCTTGTTGAGAATTCTGTCGCGGACATTCCTTCCCCATCGAGCGGACGCAGCCCGCCTCGATCGCGGCTGGATCATCGCCAACCACAAGCTCGTGTCCTTCCACGCCGCGTTCCTCACTTCCCTGCTGAGCCTCTCTCCCGGCGTGGCCTCGCGGTTCGATGTGCTCCGGGAGATGTTCCTGAGCGTCGAGGTCGTGGTCTCCTGCCTGATGTGGTACGCGGCATGGCACGTCAATATCGCCATCCACGAGATCGGCCACTATGCGGTCGCCGTCAAGACGAACAATCTGAGACCGGAGCTGGCCGGACCCGCGCAGGCCATGCTGAGCCGCGGCAGGGTTCGCACGTGGCTCTGGTATCTCGAGATGTTCGTGAAGATCCCGTACGGATCGTTCACGGGGGTCACGAAGGAAGCTGGGAGCTACCACCCGAGCGTCAAGACCCAGAACCTGGCGGTGTCGGCCGCGGGACCACGGGCGAGCATGGTGCTCGGCCTGGTCACGCTTCCGCCGGGCATGATCATGACCTCCCTGGGAGTCGCCGGCTCCCTTCCGTGGACCGTCTACGCAGGAAGACTGCTCTTCACGGTTGGCGTGGTCGCCCTTCTGGATTTCCTCATCGCGGACCCTGGGAAATACCGCGCGTTCAAGGCGCGGCAACAGGAAGCGGCTTCGAAGGCCGCTGAGGCCAAGGCCGCGGAACCGGCGCGAGGGGCGCACAAATGGCGTCCGACCGAGCCGTCCGCGCTCAAGCGCAAGCTCCGGATTCACCGGCTGCAGGAGGTCGCGCTCCCCGACGGACGGGTGGTCTTCGCGCCGTGGGAATTCAGGAACTCCATCATGGGAGGCCGCCATACCGAAGAGATGGGAGGGAACCTGAGCTTTCAGGAGTTCATGTTCCTTCCTCTGACGGCGCAGGACTACATCGAGGCGCAGCGGGTCACCAACGTGCTGCAAAGCCGGGCCATCCAGATCATCCAGGACTCCGAAGGCCTCAATTTCGTCGGCATCGGCCTCGAGGGAGGCATCGTGGCCTCCTACGCCAGGAGAAAGGGCGACCTGCTCCCCGAAGAGAGGGCCCTCAAGGTGGCCGTTCAGGCCATCGAGGAATGCGGCTTCGTCCCGGACCGGGACGTCTGTCTCGCGGTGGATGCGGCCGCGAGCGAACTCAGCAATGCCTACAGGGAGACGACTGGAGAGCAGGACTCGGTGGGCCAGTACCTGTTCTGGAGAGCCGAGGATCCCAAGATCATGACGACCGACGAGCTGGTCGATCTCTACGACCGGTGGATCCGGGAGTATCCGATCGTGTCCCTCGAAGATCCCTTCTCCGAAGACGACCACGAGGGCTGGAAGAAGCTCATGGCCAGGCTCGACGACGAGATCCTGATCATCGGCGACGATCTGGTGACGACCAAGGATTCCACGATCCGACGATGCGCGGAAGAGGGCCTGATCAATACGGTCCTCATCAAGGCTAACCAGATCGGCACGCTGAGTGAGACCCTTCTTGCGACCCGCGTGGCGAAGGAGCACGGGCTCTCCCTGGTGGTCTCGCACCGGTCCAAATCGCCCATCGAGGTCATGGAGGCGGACATCGCCTTCGCGATTGGCGCCCTCGGCCTCAAGTGCGGCGGCGGGAGCAACACGGAGCGGCTGATCAAGTACGGCAGGATCGTCGAGCTCATCGAGCTGGCGCAGAAGGGCCTCAAGATCACCAGAACGCTCGATCCCGATCTCGTCATTGCCGACATTTCCGCTCACGAAGAGCCGACCAACGCGGGGATCCCGACCGTCGGCGTTGTCGTCAGGCTGGACAACGGAATGAAATTCACCGCCGCCACGCCCTTGGGCACCTCCGCCGGGACCGACGAGGCCATCCACCTGATCGACAGCATCATCGAGGCAAACCCGCTCACGCGGAAGTACCCGAAGCACTTCGTCTTCAACGAGAAAGAAAACACCTACCGGTTCGCCGACACCGTGCGCGCCGAGACGATTTCAGGCGACGATGCTGAATTGGTGGACCTCTGGATGCGCGCCAGGCGCTACGGCGGCAAGGGCTGCCTCAACGCGGTGGCCAACGTCGAGGAAGTGCTCGCTCCACGCTTCCTGGGACAGAAGATCTCCGCTCTCGGCACGCTCGCCGACATCGACCGGGAGCTGCTGCGGATCGAGCTGGATCTGGCCATCAAACGCGGCAAGATCGACCGGGGCGCCCCCGTGGAAGAAAAGATTCAGATCATGCAGCGAAAGGCGAACCTCGGGATGAACGCCGTGCTGTCCCTCTCGCTCGCGCTCGGGCGCCTGCTGGCTGCGCGGGACGGAAAGGAACTGCCCGACGTGCTTCAGCAGATGGAAGCCACCATCGACCACGGTTATCTGTACGGGCTCAAATAGGCGTGCGATCGGACCTGACGACACGCCTCTACGTGTCACCCGGCCCGGGAACGGGCAGGGTTTCCTCGCGACAGATCTGCTCCAGCTCCGCGACGGACCACTTCGCCTCGAAATCGTAGAACACGCGGTATGGCTCCCGGAGCAGATCCAGCACCTTCGCGGTCTGCGGATCGCTCCATTCGGGCAATGAGTCCTTCACCTCATCCAGCCGCGCGCCGCTCAGTTTCAGCGGGATGAGGCGTTTGACGGTGCCCGGCTGAAGAAAGAGCTCGTTGAGTCCTTCGGTCAGGATCGTCTTTCGCGCCCGGAGGATTTTCCTCTCGCCCATGTCGCTCAGCAGCTGCATGTATTTTTCGAACAGAACCCATTCGTTCAGGAGACACGCCGTCTCCGGCGGGCTGAAGCGCTTCCAGAACGCGACGGGATAGCGAACGGCCAGAAACCGGCCCAGCATGAAGGCCCCGGCCGCGTAGCCGGAGAGCCGCTCGCGCTGGCACTTCGCGCTCGCGCGCTTGAAGAATCTGATCTTCCGGTCGAGCGTGAGCAGGTCGAACACCGTATTCTGGCTGAGGTGGTCGCCCATGTCGCTCTTGAGCACCCCTTCCACGTACGCCGCTTCGCGGTCGTCGAACCAGCCGTTGACCAGCTGCCTCGCCTCGTCGGACTCCTCTCTCAGCTCGACGTTCACCAGACGGATGACGTCGGCAAGCGTGGAGTCTTGCTTGAGGCCTCGTATCAACTGCTGGTAGTACCGGTACGCGTAGGCCATCGCGGCAAATGCGTCCCGCTCGTGTTCATCGATCTGGACCGGCTCGCCTCTCATGTGCCGCAGGAGCCTGGCCGGCTTGAACTTTGCCTTTCCCTCGTACAGCGTCTTGCGTCTGGACGAAATGGTGATCCAATCCCCCTCCTTGATTACCCGGCCCGACGAGTTGACGAGTCTCGCGTCGGGGTGCAGCGACACGCCGTCTTTTTCGAGACTGAGGAGCGCGGGAATGCCAAGACTCTGGCAAATGGTGACCACGTGGAGGGCGGCCGATGTCAGGCTGACGATCGCGTCCATCTCGCGCATCACGACCGAGTCGGTGGGGAGGAACGTCTGCTTGCAGAAGCACACCATCTCCCCCTGCCGCTTCGCCTTGAGCGCCGTCTCGTCGGTGAAATACAGCCGGGCCGACACGGCCGCTCGAGGCAGCACCGCGACACCGGAACAGAAGGGATCGAGCACGTTGAAGGCATCCGGGTCGATGGTGTCGCTCGTGAACTGCCTGACGTGGTACGGCCGGATGATCTCGGTCACCCGCTTTCGTGAGATCATCCCGGCCTGATGCATGTCCACGACCGAGATGAACGCCGCCCGGCCCGCCAAACCCGCCTCATCGAGCTGCAGGAGCGCGAACCACTGATAGCGTTTCGTCGCCTCGACCGCGAACTCGATCGTCACGGGCGACTCGAACTCCCGCTCGAGCTCCTTGAGATGTGGAACGAAGTGGTAGACGGCGGGAAAGCTGTCCTTGATCGCCTCTCGGTCTTCAAACTCGGTTGAGTCGATCTCTCTGGTGCCCGTCATGAACTCCTCACCGAAGACGTTGCGGGCGGTCTGGAGCTCGATGCCCACTCCGGTCCGGGAATGACGACTCGACACGACGCCCGCGTAGGCGTCATCGTGCCGGACCGTGCAGATCATGTCCTGCAGGATCAAGCAGGGATAGTGTTCCGACCCTCGGGTGAGCGTCGCCAGCAGATCCCGATTCTCCTCGAAATGTTTGTGCGCCTGTCTGACGAAGAAAGCAGTCTGAACGAAGGAGTCCTCGACGAGCCGTCTGTCGGTTCTCGCCACGGCCTCGGAGAGCTGCTCGATCAGCCGCACGATCTCGTCGGGAGGCAGATCGGGCGTCACGGCATCGGCGATCGCCTGGTGCCCCTCGCGGTCCAGCGACAGACAGAGGTTTCGCAGGTTGTTCAGGAACATCTTGCGGGCGGCCACCGGGCCGTAGACGCGCTCCAGGCCGGGCAGCGTGCGTTCGGTCACCCCCACGTTGAGAAACGTCTGCATCACTCCGGGAATGTATTGAGGCATCGCGCAGCGGAGCGCAAACACCAGCGGATTGCCGGCGTCCCCAAGGCGCTGCATCGTGAGAAGACCGAGTTGCCGGACGGCGTCCGTCAGGTGCTCTTCGAGGTGCTTCGCGCGATCGGTGTACGTCTCCGACGTCAGGATGACGAAATCAGGGACGGGATAGCCCAGCTGGCTCAGTTTGAGGAGGATGGAGCCCTTGTGGCTGACGGCCTGCTCGGAGTGGGCTTCACAACTCGTGGAAGGAACGACGAATCGGCTTTCGGCCGGCTGTCCACCCTCCGATCCCCCCTCGACCTGCCGCCGGTGTTCCTGCACCGCAGCAGAAAGATCGCGGCCGGCCTGAGGATCGCCTTGCCCGGCGTTCAGGATCAGGGCAAGGTGGTGTTTCGCTTTCTCGAAATCGTCCTGGCACAGGAAGGGAAGATCGATGTCCCTGACAACGACGCTGCCCCTGGTGCCGCTGCAGGCTTCGAATTCGACGACGGGAGGAGAGTATCCGGGAAGCTTTCGAACGTCGCCCGACGCGCGCAGCGCGTGCAGGCCCGGTCCGGGCAACAGGTGTCGCCGGACAATGTAGTTCCCGCGGATTCTGAAGTCGCGGATCTCCACGCGGCGACCTTCCGTACTGAGAATACCTCGCCTTCGCCAAGGTTCCGGCGAGTCTCGCCGAAGCGACCGCGGAAGCGGAAGGCGCACCCTACATGGACTTTCGCTCAGGGCGTCGCGAGCCGGGTGTTCTTGATGTGCCGGTGGCACTCAAAACACGTCATGGTCATGGACATGTACTGGACGGCGGCGGCATCGAGATTCTTCTGCTTCGCCGAGGCGACGAGATCGTCGAGGGCGTGCACGAAGGCGGCGCTCTGGCGCTGATACTCGCCAGACCTGAGGACCGCCCACCCTTCGGTCTTGGTCAGGTTGACGAGCGCGGTGCTGTGATCCTCCAGCCCTTTGAGGTCGCTCGTCAGAATGGCTTCAAGCACCTTTTGCGAGTGCGTCAGCTTCTCGCGCATCACACGGGTGGTCGCCGCCGTCTGGGCGGGCGCATCCGGTCCGGCGAGCGCGAGCAGAAGGACGACCAACGACAGTCGACCGAAGATCGTGTGCGTTCCCATAACGACCTCACTTCAGCTGAAGCGATTCGACGTACTGGACGACGTTGGCAATCCGCTGCTTGACCAGCGCGTCCGAAGGTTCGAGCGAGCGAAACGTCGGGCCCCACACGGGCATCGCCGTCGTGCCATGCGCCGGCACGGGCCGTCCGTTGGTGACGAACTCCTCGACCTGCTGCCGCGGATACACGCCGCCGTTTTTCGTCGCGAGCTTCGTCAGATCGGCCGGAGGCGTCTTCAAGGCGGCCGCAATCGGGCCGTCCCCCCGGCCCTGCAGGCCATGGCACGGGGCGCAGAAGAACTCGAAGTTGTCGCGCCCGTACAGCGACGGATTGATGAGGGCTGGCGTCGGTCCGCCGGTTTGCCGCTGCCGAGCGTCGGCGAGAGAGGGACCGAAGAGCAGGCCGAGCACGAAGGCAAACACGATCGACAGCACCCAGCCCAAGGCACAGACGCCGATGGCCCGACCGGTGCTCTTGTAGTCCAACGCCTGGCGGACAGCTAGGATCATCGCCACAAGCATCCACACGGCAGTCAGCGCAAAGACGGGAACTCTCGCACCCGGCAGCAGGGCGAAGATACGCAATAGACCGGGAGCGGTCGCAAAGCCAATCGTCCGCAGCAACTCGCCTGGGTCGGAACGCGTCTCCGGCTCTGGCAGGAGCCGCACGCCGATCTCGTACGTGACAAAGGCCCATCCCATCCAGGCGATGAGCGCAATCGTGCTGAACAAAGCGACGCTGGCGGGGCTGGTCTCGCCGAGCTCCTGCGCGCCGATACCGGCCGCAGCGCTCGAGAGCAGAACCACCGCCAGCGCCTGCGTGGTCGCGGCCTGATCCGCCTCCACCTCCTCGTAGACGGAGGCGTCCAGAGCGGCCGCGCCGAGCAGACGACGTACGAACGTGCTCACGCGACCTTGACCTCGACGGTCTTCGGCCGGGCGATCGTGGATTTCGGGACGCGCACGTTCAGCACGCCGTCCTTGAATTCCGCCGCCACCTTGGCCTCGTCCGCACCGTCTGGAAGCGTAAACCTCCGAACGAACCGCCCGTACGCGCGCTCGATCCGGTGGAACTTCTTGCCCTTTTCCTCCTTCTCGAGCTTCCGCTCGCCTTCGAGCGTCATGACGCCGTCGTGCACCGTCACTTTCACGTCTTCTTTCTTCACCTCAGGAAGATCAGCTTTGATCACATATTCCTTCTCAGTTTCCTGAACGTCGACGGCCGGCATCCAGTCGGCTCTGAAGAGCGTGTCATCCTCCTGACGACCGGTCCGCTCGCTGAACAGGCGATCGAGCCGCGTTTGAATGTCTTCGAACTCTCGAAATGGATTCAATCTGATCATGCTCATAAGAACCTCCCTCTTACGCCTTGCCGCCGGCTACCACGGACCGGTGGAACGGTGTCTCTTACTGTGCGGAGCGCGATGGCGGAGCGCCGTACGCGCAGTTTGTGACACCGGGTACTCGAGGCCTCGGCCGATGAGCTCCAGCAAGTCTGCGACGGTGATGATGCCCACGGGCCGACGATTGTCGGTGACCACCACGCAGCCAATCGATCGGCCTCGCATGAGGTTGGCCGCCTTGCGAACCGGCGCGGCGGCGTCCACCGTCACGACCCCGCGCGTCATCAGATCGGCGACGGTGCGGCCCCGACGCAGCGCCGCGCCATTGCGGCTGCCCAGATCGCGATCCGACAGCACGCCAACCAGCTTCGACCCATCCTTCACCGCAAGATGATGAACGGCTTTCAGCCGCATCAACCCCCACGCCGCGTCGGCGTCCGAGGTCACCGCGATGGTCTCAATCCCCTTTGTCATCACATCAGAAGTCGTCACAATGCCCTCCAGAGCCTACGCTGCGGCCGGCGTGACCGTGCGATGCTCGCAGATACCCGCCAGCGCCGACACGATGGGTTTGAGCGCCGGCCCTTTGCTCCGTTCGGCGGCCAGCACGATGTCGTTCATCGAGATGACGCCCATGAGCCTGCCGTTCGCGTCGATGACCGGCAGACGCCGGACGCGGAACTGCTTCATCTCCGCGAGCACGTTGACGATCGTGTCGCCCGGCAGGCACGCGCGCACCGGGCCATTCATGACCTCGGCGGCGATCAGACGCTCGGGGGGCTCCCTGCGGGTCGCGCTGGCGATGCAGATGTCCCGATCGGTAATGGTGCCGGTAACCGACCCCGCCGCGTCCACGACGGGAATAAATCCGCAGTCGTGGTCCCACATGAGCTTGGCGATGACTGCCAGATTGGTATCCGGGCGGCAGGTTTGAACGTTCGTAGTCATGATATCGCTGGCTTTCATGGCGTGTCCTCTCGGTTTTCGCGCGTTCGCCGCTCTCCTACCGCCGGATTTTCGGCGTTCATCTCAACAGCTGCGAACGGTTTTGCAATTCTGTTGCCCGCCGTGCGGCGAGCCTCGGGGCATAGGACTTGCTGGCTCTTTCAACGTCAAGGAGCACCCCATGAGCGACTACGGACGCCGCCTCGTCGTCAATCTGAGTTTCGATCGCGCGCTCGAGGAAACCATTCACGCCCTTCGAGACGAGGGTTTCGATATTGCCAGCCGCATCGATGTTCGGGATTACTGCAAAGTCGTATTGGGACACGACTTTCGGCGCTACGTCCTCATCGAGGCCTTGCCCGCCAGGCTGACGCTTCGTGCCCTTCTGCAGGACTTGGATGTCGGGACGATCTTGCCGGCCACTGCGGCGGTCTACGAGCTGGCCGATGGCGAAACAGCTGTGGTGGTGGCCGAACCATTCGCACCGGTGCTCGAGGAGCAAACGTGGCGGGAGTCCGCACCTGAACTGGCGGCCCTCGCCGACGAGGAAAGCGATGCGCTGGCTCGCGCGCTGGCTCGCTTGCAGCGCCTGGCGCCGCGCCAGGAGTCGGCCGCGCCTGTCGGGTGATTCAGTCCGGCGCGGAACTCGCGCCTTCTTCCCGGAGGTTTTGCCATGGCATCAAACACTGTGACTGCGGTGGAGGACGGGGTCTATGCCGCGAAGCGCGCCATCAACCGCGGCATTGAGAACGCAGCGGATCTCCGAGATACCGCTGTCTATCGCGTGAAACGAAATCCGCTGCAGGCCATCGGCCTGGCGTTCGGAGTGGGCGTGCTGCTCGGGGCCGTGGTCGGCTGGATCGGCCGGCGTCAGCGAGAGTAAAGCCGTCCGCCGAAAAGGCGGACGACAGGTGTTGGCCTCAGGACATCACGATCTCGACGGGCCGAGGCCGGCAGATGGCCTTCAACGCGTCAATGATCATGATGTCTTCGCTCGTCGGCGAGCCCCGTCGCCGCGGCGCGAGCACGATGTCGTCGATCGAGAGCACACCCTGCAGACGCCCCGTCTTGTCGAGCACCGGCAAGCGGCGGACTTGGTGCTTGGCCATCGTGACGAGCACGGTCTCGAGGTTCTCGTCCGGGGAGCAGGCAAACACTGGGTGAGACATCACTTCGCTCACGGCGATGTGCGAAAGAGGCCGGGAGGTTGTGGCCACAGCCCGGCACACGTCACGGTCGGTCAGGACGCCAACAGCCGTGCCCTGCGTATCGAGCACGGGCACAAAGCCGCAATTGCATTGCGACATGACCTTCACCGCCGCAGACAGATCAGCCTCCCGCGCACATGTTCCGACCTTCTTCGTCATCAATTCTTTGACTGTCATGCCCAAGACTTGAGCAACCAAGGTGCCAGGCAGTCAACAGTCGACGGTCGGCGGCTGACAGTCGGCGGTCAGTAGTTGGAAGTCTTGTAAAGCGAAAGGTGCGGGGACTCTTTCCCGCCGTCTGGGGAAATTTCCCAGTCGCCAGCCTTCGCTCTTCGAGCATCGGCCAGGCTCACCGAAGCGCCAAGGGCGCGGAGGCGGCCAGCCTTGGTGCGTCGCTTGCACTTCTTCCGGTCCGGGAATAACGCCTGGAACGGAGGACCCTCATGAGCAACAGTGTGGCCCCGATCCCAGTAGACGAACTCCTGCACCGGATCCGCTCCGAATACCTGGAGATGCCGGGTCTACGGCTCACCCGTCCACAGGCGCAGCGCCTGTGGGGACTTGACGAGCGCACCTGCAGCCGGCTTCTCGAGTCGCTGGCCGAGGCCAAGTTCCTCCGCCGGACAGACGATGGTAATTACGCACGCCTGTTCGACGGAGCCATCGGCATTCGAGCGACGTGGGCTGAGCGAAGCTGAGTATCCGGCCACGGACGGCGCTCCCGCAGCTTCGCGTCTATCGCTGAGCCGACCGTCTGTCCCTCAGCTGGACCCGCATGATCGGCAACTGCTGCTGGTAGCCCTTCGCGTCGAGGTAGTCGACGAACTTCTGATAGTGGGCCTGCGGCGCCTTCACGCGCTTGGCGTGCCGAATCGGACACCAGTACTGCTCGCTCCTCCCCGCAATCTCTCGAACGTACGCGAACACGCCATTGACGTACCCGCAGTACACGCAGTTGAGCTTCTCGATGACGTTGAGGTAGGCGAGATGGTGACGATCGATCACGATATAGGACGAGCGGTGCACGTGCGCGATGCCGTAGATGGGGAAGCAGACGCCTTGATAGATGCTGATCCAGAGATCGAGGAGCGCAATCGGCACGATGAGCGAGTAGATGACGGGCGCCGACAGCAGGTTGAGGGGACTGCTCTCTCGGATGAACCGCGGAATGCTCTGCTTGAGACACCTTTGGGCCAGACCGACGTCGCGTTCGAACCGGATGCGACCGGCGTCAAGACGCTGAGGCAGGTCGTTGCGATCGGCTTGAACCGGGCACGGCGGAAACGCGCCGCCTGAGCGCCAAGCTGAACTAGAGGAGGGCTCGATGGCACACACGGTCGTCATCCTCGGAGGTGGCGTCGGCGGGCTGGTGGCGGCCAACGAGCTGCGCAAAGCACTCCCCAAACAGCATCGCGTGGTCCTCGTGGAACGTGAGACGTCCTTCGTCTTCGCTCCTTCGCTGCTGTGGCTGATGACCGGCGGCCGTACGGCGAAGCAGATTTCGCGCCCACTGGCGCGGCTCACCACGAAAGGCATCGAAGTCGTCCGTGGCGAGATCCAGCGCATCGACCCCAGCCGCCGGGACATTACCGTTGACGGCCGTTCCCTGACGGCCGACCACCTCGTGATCGCCCTGGGCGCCGAACTGGCGCCTGAGACCATTCCAGGGCTCCCCCAGGCTGGTCACACGTTCTACAGCCTCGCCGGCGCGGAGCAATTGCGCGATGCGCTCGAGCGGTTCTCCGCAGGCAAGCTCATCGTTCTGACGGCCGCGCCCGCCTACAAGTGTCCGGCAGCGCCGTACGAAGCCGCGATGCTCCTGGAGCACTACTGCCGCAAGCGCGGGATCCGCCCGAAGACCCAGATCGATCTCTACGCCGCCGAACCCGGACCGATGGGCGTCGCCGGACCGGAGGTCTCCAAGGCGGTCCGGCAGATGGTCGAGGCGAAGGGTATCGCCTACCATCCGGAGCATCAGGTCACGCAGGTCGACCCCGGCTCTCGTACGGTGCACTTCGCGAACGGAGTGCAAGCCAGCTGCGACCTTCTGGTCTACGTCCCGCCGCACCGTGCGCCAAGAGTGGTGCGCGAGTCCGGACTCGTCACCGAAAGCGGCTGGATGTCTGCAGATCGGAGCACACTCGAGACGAAGTTCCCCGGCGTCTATGCATTGGGCGACGTCGTGTCGATCCCGCTCAAGCTCGGCAAGCCTCTTCCGAAGGCGGGCGTTTTTGCGCACGCCCAAGCAGAAGTCGTCGTGGGGAACATCGTGCGGGCGATTACTGGCAAGGGGCGGGCGACGAGGTTTGACGGCGAGGGAGAGTGCTTCGTCGAAACGGGCGACGGCAAGGCCGGTTTCGGCAAAGGGAACTTTTATGCGGAGCCGGTGCCGCAGGTGAAACTGCATCCGCTAGGTCGGGGATGGCACGCGGCTAAAGTTCTCTTCGAGAAGAATTGGCTCCGGCGATGGTTCTGACGCTCAGCCCGCGATCCAGCCGACCAATCCGCCTGTCACGATCAGCCAAGCGGAATTCACTCTGTATCGAACGAGCGCAACGACGCTCAGGATCGCCAGCGCTACGGTGAGCGGATCTGGGAGTGCGGCGCGTCCCAACTGAACCGCCACGACAAGCGTCAGGGCAAGCGATGCGACATTGACCCCGTCGAGCATGGCACCTGCGGTCGGTGAGCGGCGCAAGCGTGGAACCAGAGGGCCGCTCAACGCCACGAACACGAACGCCGGAAGGAAGATTCCGATAGTGGCCATGCCGGCGCCGGCCGCCCCACCGAGGAGATAGCCGATGAAGGTCGCCGTGGTAAACACCGGGCCCGGCGTCACCTGGCCGACCGCGATGGCGTCAAGCAGTTGTTGCTCTGTCAACCAGCCAAGACGCTCCACGAGATCCGCTCGGAGGAACGCCAGCAAGACGTAGCCGCTGCCGAAGAGCACCGCGCCAATCTTGGTGCACACCAGAAAGAGCGACCACAGTCCGAACGGCGCGATTGCAGCCGTGGCGCCGACACCGGCAGCCAGAACGGCGCCGCTGGTTGATGCGCCTGTCGTCGCCATAACAGCGAGCATCCTGAGTGAGCCTCTCGATGATGCCGTCACCCGCATCAGAGCGCCCGCAGCCCCGGCGACCGCCAGCACCACGAGCTCGTGCACACCGGCAGCGACCGCGACCGCGGCGGCGCCGGCGAGAAACGCCAGTCCGGGCGTCTTGAGCGTCGACCGGCCAAGGCCCCACACCGCCGAGGCGACGATGACGATGACGATGGGCTTGATCCCGTACAGGATCCCAGCAACCTGCGGAAGGGCTCCGTACCTCACGTAACCCCACGCGACCGCGCCAACGATCGCGGTGGCCGGCAGGATGAACGACGCGCCGGCCACGACCAGGCCGGGCCAGCCGCCGCGGGCGTGTCCAATGTGAATGGCCAGCTCGGTGGAATTGGGCCCCGGAATCAGGTTGGTCGCACCGAGATAATCGAGAAACTGATCGCGCGTGAGCCATCCCCGCCGCCGGACGACCTCGTCCTCCATCATGGCGATGTGTGCGACGGGCCCACCGAACGCGGTGGTCCCGAGACGCAGGAACACGCGCGCGATTTCGGACAGGGAAGTCTGCCGGTCGCTCACCGCTGAATCACTTGCGGGCGGGGGCAAAGACCTGATTCGGGTACGGATTGGTGGCCGGGCGCTGCACGAGGTTGAAGCTGAAGTTGGTCGCCTGATGGCAATCGTTGCAGGCCTTCGTAAAAGCGTCGTACGCCTGCTCGAAGGCCCTCGAATCCTTCTTGTCCACGGCAGCCTGCACATCCATCAGGGGGACTGTCACCATGCGCGGGATGGCATCCTTCGGCGCCACCGGGGAGCCCTCATGCGCCGGATGGAACTTGATGACATCGTCAAAGCCCTCACCAAGCTCCTTGAGTTCGTACGCGGCCAGATCCCAGTTGCCGGCGTCGCCGGCGAGCCACAGCTTGACATGACGCATTTGCTGCAGGGTCATAATTTCGCCGAGACCTGGCGCGTACGCCTCGGCTGTCGCACTCGAAGGCGCCGCAGCCGGGGCGGGTGCCGGCTGACCACACGCCGAAGCGAGGAGCCCAGCCGCGACGACGAATCCGAGAGCGATCAGCCTCTGCACGACACGATCAGGTGCGATCATGTCCTCTCTCCTGTCAGACTCTTGTTCTCTATCGTTTCGTCTTCGCTTCTCGCACGACCTCACGATGCAGCTCGTCGACCTGCTGGCGCAGCTCCGTGAGCGCCCGGGCGCCTCTTGCCGTGAGCACGAACTCGCGACGGGCTTTGGGCGACGCCGGCGCCTTCGAACGACTGGCGGCGCGCAACCACCCGTCGGCGCTCATGCGCGCGAGCAGCGGATAGAGCGTGCCGGGGCTCACGTGAAAGCCGTGCCGCCGAAGTTCCTCGAGAAGCCACTGGCCGTAGATCGGGCGCTCCTCCGCATGATGCAGGATGTGGACCTTCCAGAATGCCAGATGGATCTCGCGCGCAATCTGGCCGGTTGTCACATCATTGCTCCGGGCAACGCCGTCGATTATACTCGACCACCATTTACGGCCGTCATAATAGGACTTGCTCAGTCCGGAGGATCGGCATGGGATCGATCGGAAAGACGTTGGGCCCGAGCGGTCTGTGCATCGTTCTCACCGCACCGCTGCTCCTCACCGGATGCGGCCGCGGTCAAGACAACGGCGCCCAAACCAGCGCGGCGAACGCCCCGGCGTCCGGAGCGGAAAGCGTGCCTCAATCCCTTCCCATGGGCGGCAGCCGATCCCGAATGAGCTTCTTCGTCACGAGCGTAGGGGTTGGGAGAGGCGGCGATCTGGGCGGGCTTGCCGGGGCCGACGCGCACTGCCAGGCACTTGCGACGGCCGAAGGGGCGGGCGACCGCATGTGGCACGCCTATCTCAGCGCCATGGCCACCACCAGTCGACCCGCCGTGAACGCACGGGATCGAATCGGACGCGGCTCTTGGTACAACGCCGACGCTAAACTGATTGCCGCAAACGTCGAGGAGCTTCACAGCCGAAACCGGATCAGCAAAGAGACGGTCTTCACCGAAAGGACAGACCCAGTGAACGGCATCGCTGACACGCCCAACCAGCACGACATCCTGACCGGTTCGCGGCCTGACGGCACGGCGTTCCAGGGAACCGAGGATCTCACCTGCGGGAACTGGACCTCGAGCCGCGCGGGCCGGGCCCAGGTCGGCCACCACGACCGCATGGGCACGGGAGCGGGCGCCGACTCGTGGAATTCGGCGCACGCGTCGCCGGGGTGCAGCCAGGAAGACCTCCAGAGCACCGGCGGTGCGGGATTCTTTTACTGTTTAGCGATCGATTAGAGGAGAGAGCCGACCGGCGGCCACCTGGTCCCCATGAGGTGATCCAGCGCCAGCCGAGTCACGTTGCGTCCATGGCGACGACGAAGGGTCGGACGTACCGGTATTCCCTTCCGGTGCGGGTATCGCACTGGCTCAACGCCCTGTGTCTGGCGATTCTCGTGATGAGCGGCCTGCAGATCTTCAATGCCCATCCGGCGCTCTATTGGGGCGAAGATTCTGAGTTCGACCGCCCCCTGTTCTCGATCTCAGCCGGTCGGGCAACGGGCGGGCGGGCGATCGGCATCACTCGCGTCTTTGGCTGGAGCTTCGAGACGACCGGTGTGCTGGGTCGGTCGACACTCAAGGGTCGGGCCGTGCAGCGGGCCTTCCCCGGCTGGAGCACGCTGCCGAGCGAACAAGACCTCGCCACGGGCCGTGTGTGGCACTTCTTCTTCGCCTGGCTGTTCGTTCTCAACGGCCTGGCGTATCTCGCCTACTCCCTCTCCAGCCGCCATCTCTCTCGCGACCTTCTGCCGAGCCGCGAGCACTGGAAGCGTCTCGGCCATGTCTGGAGGGGCGTCTTGATCGCGGCCCTTGGCCGCGGCGAAGATCGAGCGCAGTACAACGTTATTCAGCGGGTGACCTACCTGGTCGTCATTCTGGTCCTCGGGCCGCTCGTCGTGTTCACCGGGCTGACCATGTCGCCGGCCGTGGATGCCGCGGCGCCCTGGCTTCTGGATATCTTCGGCGGGCGCCAATCCGCCAGGACGATTCACTTCGGCACGACGTGGATCCTCGTGCTGTTCCTGTTCGTTCACGTCGCGATGGTCCTCATGTCAGGACTCCGCAACAATTTGCGCTCGATGACGACCGGTTGGTACGGGCTCGGGGAGGTGCCAAGCCATGACGAACGGTAGGTGGCTCTACAGCCGGCGCCGATTTCTCGCCGCGAGCGCGGCAGGCACCGCCGGCCTCGTGTTGGGGGGATGCGACCGGCTGTCCTCAGCCCCAACCTTCCGGGAGTTCCTGGCCGGCGCGGAAGGACTCACCGAACGCGTGCATCGCGCGCTCCTCTGGCGTGGAGCCCTCGCGCGCGAGTACCGTGTGGCGGACATTTCACGAACGTTTCGTGCCAACGGCTCTCAGGACGCCTACAACCTGCCGCCGGAGCACATCGAACTCGGGCAGCGCGGTTTCTCTGACTGGCGGCTCGTCGTCGATGGGCTGGTGCTGAGGCCGGCGCGGTTCTCGCTGCCCGAGCTTCGCGCCCTGCCTGCGCGCACGCAGATCACGCGACACGACTGCGTCGAGGGTTGGAGTTGCATTGGAAGCTGGACGGGGCCATCGTTATCCACGATCCTCGACCGCGTCGGCCTTCTGGCGAATGCGCGCTTTGTCGTCTTCCACTGCGCCGACGAGCTTCCACGTTACATCCGCGGCGTCAATCCGTATTACGAGAGCATCGACCTGATCGATGCATTCCATCCACAGACGATCCTCGCGTACGAGATGAACGGTGCACCCCTTTCTCTGGCTCATGGCGCGCCGTTGCGCCTTCGGGTCGAACGGCAGCTCGGCTACAAGATGGCGAAATTCCTCACGCGAATCGAGGTCGTGGATCGTTTCGACCGCATCGGACGCGGCAGGGGCGGAACGTGGGAGGACGACGGCTACGAATGGTACGCGGGCATCTGAGGTGAGGTGCGTCGCCTGCGCCGTTCGCGCAGATGTTGTTGAAAGGATGCAATTCTAGTTCTGACGTCGGCTGAGCACGCGCGGGGCGAGATCCGCCTTGACCATCCGCCGCGGCACTCTTGGAGCATCGCTATCGCCGACTTGCCGGTATCGACCATCAGAACCGCGAGTGCGGTTCATTCTGCATTCTGCGGCCTTCCCACGCTGCTTCGCGGCATCGGGCCGCTCGCTGGCGCGACTCTCGTGAACGTTGTTCCGTTCTCGGTGTACCAAATCGCTGCCTGCCGCCCTGAAACCCACGCAGTCGCCGTCGAAACGGCGTGCTCGTACATCTGACAGCGGATCTGCGCGGGGCCAGGCACGACACTCAGCGCGTACGACGCCTTCTTTGTCGTCGTGTCCCTGGCGATGACCATATCGCCATGTGCTGGTGTGTGTGCTCCGGATTCTGAGGTAGGCATTGCGGCCATCACTCCGAGGGCATCCCGAGTGCGAGCGACTGCCTGAATCACCGCAGCGTCGTATGCTAGCGCGTGGACCTGCTGGGGATCGGTACGGTTCCTGACCATCCGGTGATTTTCCTGGAACCGGTTCGGTTCTCCGATGTGGAATACTACCCGACCTCAATGCCTTCATCTGACAGTCGAATGCCCCTGGAGTCACGGTTTGCGCGGACGAAGCTTCCCGGAAATCAGCTCCTTGCACAGCTGCCGGCCGATGTTGGTGACCGCTTAAGGCCTCACCTCCGCAGCGTTCGTTTGAAGAGAGGAGAATCGATCTTTCGCGCCCACGAACCCCTTCACACCGCGTATTTTCCGGTGACGGGCGTCATTTCGCTTTTGACCCACTTGACCGACGGCAAGACGCTGGAACTGGGACTTGTCGGCAAGGACGGCATGGCAGGCGTGGCGTTGCTTCCAGGCGTCAACACGATGCCGTTCGATGGGACCGTCCAGGTTGCCGGCACGGCCTTGCGGTTGACCGCCGAGGCGCTGAAGCAGATGGTCCGGGAGCCTGGACCAATCCACGAGTTACTCGGCCGTTACGCCTACTCGGTTTTTGCGCTGGGCGTGCAAACGGCAGCCTGCAACAACTTCCATTCGCTCAAGAAGCGCACGGCTCGCTGGCTGCTCATGCTGCATGATCTCGCCGAGAATGCGGAGTTTCCGCTCACGCAGAACACGCTCGCGCTGATGCTCGGCGTGCGGCGACCGAGCGTCACCATCGCGGCGCGAGCCCTGCAACGAGCGGGTCTCGTCGACTACCGCCACGGACGCATGAGGATCCGGAACCGGCGCGGGCTGGAGGCGGCGTCGTGTGAGTGTTATCGCGTCATACGCCAAGAACAGCAGCGTCTGCTCGGCTACTGAGCACCACCCGACTTGGTTCAGAGGAGCGTGAACCTCTCAGCGGCGGATTGGGAGAGCCACTTGCGCTCGCCGGCGAACAGCCCGCGCAATAAGCCGACAACAGGATAAAGTGAATGGCCCTGCCGGGGACTTTCCTCCGGCGGGCACGCGAAGTTGCCCACATGGATAGCGTGATCAGACTCGAGCCCGCCGCCCTCCGTCGGTCCTGCGATCCGGCGCGGTTTGCCTTCAAGACGACCGCCGAACTGCCAGACAGCCCGCTCGTTCTGGGACAGGACCGCGCGGTGGCGGCCGTTCAGTTCGGCATCGGGATTCGCGGCGACGGCTACAACCTCTTCGCGCTCGGACCGTCGGGCGCCGGCAAACACACCATCGTTCGACGGTTTCTCGAAGAGCAGGCTGCCTCCGAGCTCGCCTCCTGCGATTGGTGCTACGTCCACAATTTCGAGCAGCCGCACCGGCCGCGGGCACTTTTGCTCCCCAACGGGATGGGCGCACGGTTTCGCGACGACGTAGCCCGGCTTGTCGACGAGCTGCGGACCGCCGTCACCGCCGCTCTGGAGACGGAGGAATACCGCCAGCGCCATCAGCAGATTCAAGACGAGTTCAGCGCACGGCGCGACAAAGCGCTCGAGAATCTGCGCGACCGGGCCGCCCCACGTGATGTGGCGCTCATTCGAACGCCTCTTGGATTGACGCTCGCGGCAATGCGTGAAGGAGCAGTCATCGATTCAGATGCGTTCGAGCAGCTCCCGGAACAGGACCGGCAGCGCATCCGGACCGCGATTGAGGAATTCGAGGCCGAACTGGAACGCATCCTCCACGAAGTGCCGAAGTGGCACCGCGAGAGCCACGAAAAGATCAGAGCGTTGACGCATGCCGTGACAAAAGCCGCTGTGGGCGCGCTCATCGACGAGTTGAAGAAGGCCTACGAGCGAGAGACGGGCGTCCAGGCCTATCTCGCCTCGCTCGAAAGGGACGTGATTGAGAACGCCGAGGATTTCCGGCAGTCAAAGGACAGCGAGGAGGTCAGCCCGATCGACGTCCTGATGGCGAAGGCTGGCGTCGCCCAATCGCGGCTCGGTCGCTACCAGGTGAACGCTCTTGACAGCCAGATCCGCGTGCCGGGCGCGCCGGTCGTCTACGAAGACAGGCCCACGTTTCAGAATCTCGTCGGCCGCATCGAGCATGTCGCCCAGATGGGCACGTTGGTGACCGACTTCACCCACATCAAGCCTGGGGCGCTGCACCGGGCCAATGGCGGATATCTGATCCTCGACGCCCGGCGTGTGCTCCTCGAGCCGTTTGCGTGGGAGGGCCTCAAGCGCGCGCTGCGCGCGCATGCGATCCGCATCGAGTCGCTGGGCGAAGCACTCAGTCTCGTGAGCACCGTCTCGCTCGATCCGGAACCTATCCCGCTCTCCGTCAAGGTTGTCCTGCTCGGCGAGCCGCTGCTGTACTACCTGCTCTACGAATTCGACCCCGATTTCAGAGAGCTCTTCAAAGTGGCCGTCGACTTCGAGCTGTCTGTGGATCGTTCCGACGAGCACGATCTCCTGTATGCCGGGGTCATCGGCACACTGGCCCGTCGGGCCGAGATCAGGCCGTTGACCGCAGCCGGCGTGGCGCGCGTGCTCGAGCATGGCGCCCGCGTCGTCGGTGATGCCGGCAAGTTGTGGGTCGGCCTGGATCGTCAGACCGATCTCCTGAGAGAAGCGGACTATTGGGCGGGGGTCGCCCGTCATGACGCCATCGACGCGACCGACGTCGAGCGGGCCATCGAGGCCAAGATCGAGCGGGCCGGCCGGCCACGCGCGCGTCTGCAGGAAGAAATCGACCGCGGGACGCTCGCCATCGCGACACGCGGCGACGTCGCCGGGCAGATCAACGGCCTGTCGATCATCGAGCTCGGCGGCTTTGCGTTTGCGCGACCGAGCCGGATCACGGCGCGCGTGCGCCTCGGGGCAGGTACGGTCGTCGACATCGAGCGGGAGGTCGAGCTCGGTGGTCCCGTCCACTCCAAAGGGGTGCTGATCCTCACGGGATTCCTCGCCGGCCGGTACGCGCCGGACGAGCCGCTGTCGCTCTCGGCCAGTCTGGTGTTCGAGCAGAGCTACGGCGGCGTCGAAGGCGACAGCGCTTCGTCTGCCGAGCTCTATACGCTCCTCTCAGCTCTGGCCGATGTGCCCGTCAAACAGTCGATCGCCGTCACCGGATCGATTAATCAGCGGGGCGAGGTGCAGGCGATTGGCGCGGTCAACGAGAAGATCGAGGGCTTCTTCGACGTCTGCAAGTCGAAAGGCCTCACGGGCGATCAGGGGGTGTTGATTCCCGCAGCCAACAAGCGGCATCTCATGCTGCGCCGCGACGTCGTCGACGCCGTCGCGGCCGGCACGTTTCACGTCTACGCGGTTGAGACGGTTGACCAGGGTCTCGAGGTGCTGACGAACCTGCCGTCCGGCTCCCGCGATGAACACGGCCGGTTCCCCGAAGGCACCATGAATTTCCGGGTTGAGGAACGGCTCAAGGCGTTCGCACGGCAGGCGCGGGCATTTCGGGCAGTCGCCGGCTCTATTGGGCCAGAAGGTCTCCCCAAAAACGAGCCACCCTCAATACGTCGATGAAGTGCGCAGGCTGGTCGGCGTCTGCATGCGAGATGAGGTCGGTCACCAGCAGGTGGACAGGTACTTCACCGCGCAAACGGTCGGCGAGGCGTTCCGACTCAGCAGCGGGAATGACGTTGTCGTACCGGCCGTGCAGCAGGAACACAGGCACTGTAGGCTTGGGCGATCGCGCCGGCGAGAGTTCGGAGGCATCGACGTAAGACCCGATGTACGGCAGGAGCCGCGGCCCAAGATTCGCCACGTCGCGGTTGTTCACGTAGTCGAGCAGCGTCGCCGCCGGCTCTGGCAGGGTGCGCGCGAGGTCGCGCAGCGCGGCAAACTCCCGGGCCGCCTCCGGCTTGTCGACTCGGTCCAGGTACGAGGCCACCAGGAAACGCCGCACGCCATCGCGCAGCGGCGCCACCTGGTCGGGCGGCACAAGGCGATCGGCCATATTGAGGAGCACGACCGCGACTCCATAGTCGTGCGGCAGTCCTTCCCCCTCCGATTTGCAGCAGAAGTACTCCAGCACGCGCCGCAGGTCATCATGACCGCCAAACGAAAGGACATAGGTCAGGTGATTCCGCAGTGCCGGCCGTCCGGCTGCGACGACAGCCAGACCGCCGCTGAAGCTGATGCCCATCAGCCCGATGCGGCCCTCTGGTGCCAGTCGGGAGTCGGTCGCCAACCATGCGGCGGTGTGTTCAATCCGATCCGTCAGGGTGCCCGTAATCTCGAAGCGTGAGAGCTCCGGGATCTCTGGCGTCACGACGATCACATTGGCCTCGGCAAGCTTGCGCGCAAGGTCGACGAGCCGTGGTTCGTCAATGCCCGCCGGGTGCAGTCCAGAGACAACCAGCACGGTCTGACGCGGCGTTCGCAGGGGTGCGTACACGCGAGCCCGTATCGAGGCGTGTGGAACCGGAATCTGCACGACCCGCTCGGTGACGGGCACGGCGGCGAGATCGGACACCCCGCGAACGAATCCTCCGAGATCGGCAGATCGAACGACCAGCGAGAACCCATCGACGTAGCGTCGGCCGACCCCCAAGAGCACAACGGCGACCAGGGCTAGGCCCACGACGCCGACCCCTCGTACCAGCCGTATGCGAGTCAATGACATGCTGATGCTGCGTCTGTGCAAGCCGAGTACCCGAAGTTTTCCCATTGCCGGAAAACCGGTATTGTCCTGGCATTGAGGTTGCTCGGGTTGAAGCCTCAGGGGGCGACCATGCCGACGATGCTCATCGCGATTGGAGGGAACGCGCTGCTGAGGGCCGGCGAGCCGGCGACGGTCGGGAGAGAGCGCGCCCACATCGCCGATAGCTGCGGTTACATCGCGCCCATCGTGTCGCAGGGATGGCGCGTGGTGATCACACACGGGAACGGGCCCCAGGTCGGCGCCGCACTGCTGCGCTCGGAGCGGGCGGCGCAAGAAGCCTACGTGCTGCCGCTCGACGTGTGCGTGGCGAGCACGCAGGCCGAGATCGGGCTTCTTCTGCAACAATCGCTTGCCGAAGCTCTCGGGGCGAGCGGGACCCATCGCCCGGTGTCCACGATCCTCACCCAGGTGGTGGTGGCGCCTGACGATCCGGCGTTCGCGCATCCCACCAAACCCATTGGTGCCTTCTACTCTCAGACGGAAGCCGAAGAGCATCGATCGAACGGCTGGGCGATGGTCGAAGAGCCGCCGGATGGCTATCGGAGGGTGGTCGCCTCGCCCGAGCCGCGCGAAATCGTCGAGGAGCCGGTGATTCAGACGCTCATCGACGCCGACGTTGTCGTCATCGCGTTGGGAGGTGGCGGCATTCCCGTCGTGCGCGATGGTTGCCGACTCAGGGGTGTCGAAGCGGTCGTCGATAAGGATCTCTCGTCGGCGCTGCTCGCCACACGGCTGCACGTCGATCGGTTCATCCTCGCCACCGACGTGGATCGCGTCTATCTCGACTT
>MELA01000006.1 GCA_001767495.1 Acidobacteria bacterium RIFCSPLOWO2_12_FULL_65_11
TGAATCAGCGATCGAGGGGCGTGACTGCGGCGGTCCGAAGAAAACTCACCGAGCGATTGTACCTTCTCGGCTCCTGTCGCGCGGGCGGCTGGGACCTATAATGGGCCGATGGATTCTGCTCGGCTCGCGGCGGTGTGCCGCGCGCACGGCGTCCGGCTGCTGGTGCAGTTCGGGTCGACGGTATCGGGCCGTTCGCACCCGGCCAGCGACATCGATTTGGCCGTGCTGCTGGAACGGCGGCTGGAGTCCATGACGGCAGAGGCCGAACTCGTCACCGATCTTCAGGCACTCATATCCGGTCAGGACGTCGACGTGGCGCTGCTCAACGGCGCCGATCCCCTTCTCCTCAATAGGATCGCCGAGCGATGCCGACTTCTGTACGGCTCGCCGCGAGCGCTGTGCGAGTTGAAGATGTACGCCTTCAAGAGGTACCAGGACCACCGCCGGTTCCTGGCGATGGAGCGCTCCTATGTGAGCGGGAAGATCAGAGCGCTGGCACAATGACGGTCGATCGCGAGCTCATCACGCGCAAACTGCTTCTGATCGCCCAGGACCTGGATACGGTCGCGCCGTTCGCCACAAAGCCGGCCTCGACGTTTCTGGGGAGCCGGATCGATCAGGCCGTCGTCGAGCGGCTCCTGGAGCGGATGATCGGCCGGATGATCGACGTCAACTATCACCTGATCACGGAGAGCGGGCAGCCGCCGCCGGCCGATTATCACGCGTCGTTTCTGAAGCTCGCGGAACTGAGCATCGTCGATCCCGAGTTCGCGCGGCGGATCGCGCGCTGTGCCGGCTTGCGCAATCGCCTCGTGCACGAATACGAGGACATCGATCCGCGCAAGGTGTTCGACTCGCTTCAGGCCGCCAGAAACGACATCCTCACGTACATGCGCTGCGTGGAGACGTACCTCAACGGCCTTCCGGAACGCTGAGCGCGGGCGGAGCGCGAACTCGTCGTCCCTCCTTCCGCTGTTGCGGACGATAGCGGAGCTATCGATCGAGAACGACGACGTGCTGACGTCGCCTCTCCTGCCGGGTCTCGAGCTGCGGCTCGCGAAGGTGTTCGAGGACTGATGCTTAGGCGCCGGGCGCGGGAGATACCTGGGGCAGGAGTTCGTCCAGGGTGATCAGTCCGTCGCGAACGGCCATGCAGGCACGAAGCACGTGCAGCTCGAACAACATGTCGTCGTGAGGAAACTCCGCCCGCAGAACCTCTCTCAGTGAAGCCAGCTTGTCGGGTGGGATCCGTGCCTGTTCGGCCACGGGCTCGTAATCGAAGTAATCGACGGAAGCCATCTTCATATTTCAGACGGCGCGAGAATCTCGATGGTGCGAACGCCGACCGTGGCATTCAGCGCATTGATCTCCGCGCGCCGGCGTCGGTTCACCAAGTGCTTGAAGTTCCACGATAGTAGCACGTCCTGATCGGAGACCACGGCCGCCGCAACGTGGAGGGCGTCACTCACCATCAACGGCGTGAAAATGCCACGGTCGACATAGCGCCTTGCCGGCGTGTTCATTTCCTCGGTAACTCGATGAACGGTGATGGCGTTCAACAACCGAAGAAGCCTGGAGCGTAGGGCCCCATCGGAAGCCTGCGCCAGCTCTTGTTGCGCAAGGTCGGAGGTTGACGCAACGAACTGGCCCAACCGCTGCCAGAACTCTTGAGTGTCTCGCTGGCGTTCAGGCGCGCGCACGTCATGGTAGGCGCTGAAGACGGAGGTGTCGAGATACACGCGGAGTCCCATGCCTATCTTGACGCCGAGAAGAGTCCGCCGCCGAAGTGTCGATTCCTGCCGAGAATGATGGGGCCCGGGACGGCCACGTCGAAGATCAGACGCGCGCGGCCGACCAGCCCAACCCCCGGCACTCCATGCAGATCGCGCGGCGTCACGCCTGGCTCGGGGAAACCGCGTCGGCGGCATTCGGCGGCAACATCGGCGTGCAGGCGAGTGCGCCCGTCTTCGGCCCCGACCGTCGCCCGCGGTGGGACACCTAACCGATCAAGCGGATCTCCCGCCGGTCGCCAATCGCCTCATTGACCACAACGAGCGCGCCGTCGTCGCCCGCCCGCAACTGCTCGTTGGCGTTGAGCAACTCGACGCCATAGACGGTGCCGTCTGGGGCGAGATCAACATTCAACTCCTCGCTAACGCGAATGGTTTCGACTTCCCCGCTCTTTTCTTGAAGCCTGAGATAGGCAATGTTCCGGCGCGGGTCGTAGGTGAGCTTCATGATACGGAAGATCGTATCACTTGGCGGCCTCAACAAGTCACTACGGGACAATCCGAACGAACCCGCGCGAACGAATGTCGCGGATGCGCTCGAGCACGGAGATGATGACGCCGAGGACTGGACGCGTCGTTCGACCTGCCGGGAGCCTTCGATGTGAACCGTCAAGTAATCCTTGACGGTTGCCGGTGTCTATTCCCCTTCGTCGAGGATGTTCTGAGTGTGGAGGTTGGCGTTCTGCTTGGTGGCCTGGAACAGCTCCGCCGAAGTGGGCGCGCCGCCTGCCGTCGCTCAGCAGTATCGCTCCCTATATCGAACTCCCGGTTTGCAGCGACATCTGCGCGTTCGGTAGGTTTATCGCTCATTGGCCACGACTGCTGCCCGAGGTGGGATACCCTCCCGCAGCGGGCCGTTCCAGATCAGCACGTCAGGACACAAGTCCGCCCCGTTCGGCCAGACGACGGTACCGTGCTCAACCCGCGCGGACTGGAAGAGCGCGCGATCACCGCGAACCGGTTCGAACACAGGCCCGATGAGCAACCGCTCGACGTCCCGCTCAACTACTGAGCCATCCGTCAACGCCAAGCGAAGATGGAAGCCATCGAGCGGCGTGACGCCGACAATTCGAAGAAGAGTCACTGCGCCATTCTACTCCAGCGGGGCGATGGGTTCAGGCGCGCGGCCGCTGCGGGCAAGACTCCAATCCGTGCGCAGATCTTCTTGATGAGCCGCCGCCCATTCGCGAACGAGAGCCAGAGCCCTCGGCGGCAGGCTGCCCGCGTAGACGGCACGCGTCTCGATCTCCATGAGTACTTCGTGCTCGCCGTACTCCGCATGAAAATGCGGCGGCGCGTGGTCGTTGTAGAACATGGAACCGCTAACCTTCGCGTGGGCGCCCTTGAAGATCCGGTTCGTAGTTCACCGGCGTCCGGAAGCAATCTCGGACCTGCTCACCGAGCCGTTCCCGCGAATAGCCCGCCGCCAAAATGACCGCTCCTACCGAGGACGATGGGGCCCTCGACGGCGAACGTCAGGCGAGCGCCGCCAACCAAGCCTATCCCGGGCACGCCGCGCAGCCCGCGAGGCGCGACGCGCGGCTCGGGAAGACCACGACGACGGCATTCCGCGCGAAGGTCGGCGGAAAGAGCTTCCGCGGCGCCAACCTGTTTTGTGTGACGCGTGACCTGATAGGGCGTCACGCTCTCCAGGTCCGCGATGCTGCGAAGAGTGGATCCGTATCGGCGTCAATGGACGTCGCACGCAACATCAAACACGCAGGGACTTGACGCGGTAGCCGACGGAGATGATGACGTCGAGGTTGCAGTGGGCGACGCGTCGTTCGACCTGCCGGGAGCCTTCGGTTTGAACCGTCACGTAATCCTTGACGTTTGCCTCCGGCGTCAATTCCCCTTCGTCGAAGATGTTCTGAATGTGGAGGTTGACGTTCTGCTTGGTGGTCTGGAACAGCTCCGCCATATCGCGATGGGAGAGCCAGACGGTCTCGCCTTCCATGCGGACTTGCAGGCGAGTGCGCCCGTCTTCGGTCTGGTAGAAGAGGAATTCGCCGGGGTCGGCCCGGCACGAAGTCATTCGCCATATGCGCGGCTCACTTCAGCGGTCGACTCCAGCCATCAGCCCAAAGCCGCAGTGCCGACCAGCGCCGATCACAAGCGGGCCTGGCACTTCAAGGCCGCCCTTGAAGCGCAGCTTCAAGTGAACGGCGGACTGGGTCAGTAGATGATTAGGCCGGATGTAGCCGGTCGGGCGCTTGTCGCGGCCATACTTGTGAGCCGAGAGGGACTTCGGAAAATGCGAGAGCGAGCTTGACTCGAACTCACACTGCTGATCGATACCCGCCTGTGCGAGCGCCTTCTCGATCAGCTTGCGGGCCTTGTCGGGCTTGTGATCGTCGTGACCGGGAAGGATGACCGGGGTGACACTGGCCCAAGCGTTGGCGGGTTGTGTATAGAGGCGGGCGACCTTGTCGCCCTGCACGCGCACCAGCGTCGGCGGGTGATCGAGCTTCGTTTCTGGCGTTGGCTTGAGTGGCTGACCGCCGAGCAGCATCGCCAGATCCCGCAGCACCTGGTCGTCGCCAAGCGGCGCCGCGATCATCACGCGACGCACCGACTGATCAGTCTGAGCGTGCCCGATCGAAGGCATGGGCAGATACGACAACTGCCGGTGCTCCGTCCCGCCGGCCCGGGCATGGCCGGCGACGTACGTCTTGACCCAATCTTTATCCACATCCCCAGGTCGGGATCGCCCCATCGCCTCGATCGCCAGATGGCGAACCATGCCGGCAATGTGGATCAGCCTGTCCTGCGGATAGGAGAAGAGAGTCCCATCCCGCTGCAATTCGAACACCTCCGATGGGCGCTGCGCCGGATCGCCGTGGCGGCGGTAACCCACCATGCGAAAGACTGACAGCGATGGAACGGGAGAATAGGACTCGTCCCCCTTCGAATCAACGCTAATACGACTGAGGAACGCTTGGTGTGTTGCGATGAGAGCATCGAGTGTTCCGTCGATCGGTGTGCGCAGAACCACTGGACTTGAATCGGAGACTGGCCGCCAATACTCGCCTGGCAGTGCCACACTCTCTCGCTCCGAGAGAACCGACACATCCGCAGCAACCATGTCAACACCCCAACCCAAGTGGGTAATCGATCGCGCGGCAACGGTAAGGGTTTCAAGGTCCGGACAATCTCCATTCCCAAGGGGAAAGAGGTAGTGAATGTGACTGCCTTGTGGAATGTCCGCGAGACACATCCGCGAGGAGCCAACGGTCTTCATCGTCTTCAGATCTACCGGACGGTGCGGCTTCGATGGCTCCTGGCGTTTGGCCCAGTACGAGCCGGGCACATCCATGTCATTGTTGGGAACTGCGATCCGGAACGGAACGCTGACATGATGTCTCGGGGCCACGATAGTCGGAGCATCCTGTCGCTGCAGCCAAGCCAATACAGGCTGCGCGCTTTCCTTGAACCGCTCCCGCTGCCAACGACTCGCCGCAGCCGCGACGAGTGCCTGGAACAACCGCAGCGGCGATGGCGGCCATTCCGGTTGATCAGCATCGGCGCGACCGTGGAAGGACGGAGCCGGATCAAGAAACGTAACCGAGACGCGGAGAATGTTGAGCATGATGCCCCTCCGCTATTTCTTGCCCTTGACCTTAACAGCGATGCCCCCGCTGACTTCCACGTCGATCTTGGCACCGATGGCCAGTTCATCGAAGGTCACTTCGACCTTACCTCTGTGGAAGGTGGTACTGTCGGCGGTGGCAACCTCGATCTCTTTCGGCTGGTCTTTACCGCCCTTCTTCCCACCCTTCAGAGTGAACTTCCTTTCTGTCGCGTCAATCGACACGACAACGCCACTGAGCTTCTCTCCGTCACCCTTGATGTCCTTGGCCGCCAGCGCCTGCTCAAACGGAACGTCCCGATCGGGTCCGTCCTCTGATGACTTGATTACCCGTTTGGGATTGAGACCGAACGCGTTGGCGGCTGCCTCCGCGTACTGTTTAGCCTCTACATGAGTGAGATGACAATGTTCGCGCCTGCCGGTCGCGTGCACAATCTCGAAGGTCTTGGACTTCCCTTCGTCCGCTGGAACAAGGTTGCACCCCTGGCGCAGATAGGTGTCTTGGGTCGCAGTGAGGACGGTAAGCGCCAGCCCCAGAATGTACCGCCGGAGGACCAAGGTCTGCTCGAGAGACAGTGACCCGTCGGAATCGAGAACTGCGAGGCGACGGAGCGCGGCAAGCCCGAGTATCGCGTCGCGGCGAATGCTACCCTGATGCTTGTCACCCCTCATTAACTGCACGCCGCCGTGCGTCGGGTCCGGCTTGCCTGGCTGCTTGCCGATCGGCTGACTCACATAGCCCTTCGCCGCGAGGTCATTGTCACTCGCATCGATGCCGTCTAGTAGACCTTCCTTGTTGAAGTTGATGACGGGGTTGTATTGAGCGTGTCGGGAGTGGCGATGGACATTGAACGCTCTGATCGTCGCCGACACCAGCCGCGGCCACTTGGCCTGACTGCCGCGCGAATCCCACACGCCGAATACGAGCGAGGTAGGAGCGACCTTCGCCAGCGGCTGGGCATTTCCCTTGAGCAACTCCTGGAATGCCGCGTCCAAGATCACCTTCAGCGATGAGCATCGAACGATGGCATCACCAGAGCGGTGTCCTGCGTCCAGGAGGTTGACCGTTTGCTGTTCGTTGATCTTGATGTTCACCTGTGGCACGAGCCCGGCATATTCCGGCTTGGTGAACAGTGGCTCCATCCGGTTCCCTTGTGAACCGACGGTGTCCAGCAGGCAGACATTCGTGCCGTCCGGGAATGTGTCGACGTTGTAACCACCCTGGAAACGGCCGGGATCGGTCCCTAGCTCTCCGGCGAAAGTGGCCGGGAAGAATACACCGTCGGGACCTTCGACCGGTTCCAGTGACTCGCGGATGACCAAGGCCGCTGGACCACCATCTTGTAGCCACTCGTCGTACCTCTTAAGAAGGCCTTCTTGCTCCGGCGTCAATTCGTGGGATTCACTCACAGTCGGCTCCTTTCCGAACGAGGCTGGAACGCTCTAGCGCGGCGTAGCTGCCGCGGCTCACGACGCGACACCGAAGATGTCTAAGAGGCGGCACACTGATGGCCCCCGCGACGGCAGCCGCTGCAACCATCGGGGATAACGGCGAGCCCCAAGTGAAGTAGTCGAAAGATTGACGGTCATCAGCCATTTCTGGGTGGAATCGCTGGATGCCCACGGCAGCAAGTAGTTCCACGGCGGCCGACGACGCAACTTTCATCCCCTGTTCGTTGGGCGAAAAACCAACATCGAGGGCATTCCACGCAGCACCGGGGTCGAACCCAAACCGACCGGACAGCAAGATACGCTGGTCGTACAGACTTTCGAACTGATCGAACTGGAGGCTTTGCATCTGTTCCGCGAGGGCGGTTCGCAATCCGAGCCAGATCCCTATCGACGTTTGCTGCCCGGACCAGAAATTCCATGGTGGATTGCCCGTAGCAACAGCTTGGCCCTTCTCGCTGCGGATCTGCATCCACGCATCAATGGTCATGCTCTGCGTGGCCCCACCATCGAACGAGAAACGCAGTGGGGCGATCAGCGGCTTCACCGACAATCCGTTGTCGAGCGTAGCGATCGCTTCCGGCGGGTGCGTGACGACGACAGCCAGGAGATCGTGCAATGAACCCTGGCCAGCGACTCTGAAGACTCCACCCTCAAACCACCCTTCTGCTCCCGGCCACAGGCGATCCGCCAATTCAAGCAGGCCACAACAGGCCAAGAATTGGCCGGGATTGGTCACGTCGACGGTGATGCGGATGGTGCTCTGCTCACGGTCACGATCACCACTCATGTCTGGTCCTCCCCGAGCGCGGAGGGACTGGCGCTGGCTGCCCAGTCCGCGGCGCGGAGCAGGGATTCGAGATACGCAATGCCCCAGCGGCCGTACTTGCGTTGGAGCCGGGCAAAGCGTCGCGGGACCTCGATAACCAGCGCAGCAGCGGAACGGCGCTCGCCATCCGGGTCGAACGCTTCTTCCTGCGGAAAGTGTGGCCGTCCGCGGCCGTGGTGAGCCGCAATCAGGTGAAGCACAACGTCTTGCATCTCGGGCGTCAGTTGCCGCCACTCGGCTGCGTCTCGTTGAACATCCAGGAGCGAGCCGAACTCGTGGCGGTAGTCTGGACAGATGTTGCGTTGCTTCCAGTTCTTGCCGGACTTGGCGTGCCAGTCAATGGGATTTGGATTGCCGATGCTTCTCTGCCAGATTTCTCGCTTCTTGCCGAGGTCGTGAAGCATGGCAGCGACAATCAGGGCGCGCCGCAGGTCGTCCGGAAGGCCGAGGCGCTCGACGATCAGCGTGACGTTCGCGGTGACGTCGTGGGTGTGATGGCCCCAGCGGACCGGCCTTGTGAAGGTCTTCGTCAGGTCATCGTCAGCCGAGCGAGGCTGGGTGTACCAGTGCCAGTATCGCCGGCCGGTCGGCTCGTCGGTATCGTGCTCATCGGCATCAGGCTTCGTATCGATGGGAGGACAGACCAGCCGCATTCCTTCGGACTTGGCATCGAACTGCGGGTCGTCGTCCCACAGGCGCCGGCGGCGGTGGATCTTCTGTTCCTTATCCTCATACCATTCGTCCGCCACGTCGTACATGACGCCCGCGTCGTCACCCGCAGTCCGTTCGTCGTTCGCCGCATCAACTGACTTCGACCTCCTCCGCATGGCTTCGCTGTCGAGCGTACCCTTCGGTGTCAGTCCTCCGACGCACGGCGGCAGAAGGACGGTCATGTGGCTGATGGCGACCTTCCCGCCACGGCTCAGTTTCTCGAGTGTGGTAACAGCGATCCGATCCCGCGAATCCACGAGCCACACCGGGGCTTCCGGATGCTCGGCAGCAATTTTCTGAAGGTGATCAAAGACGCGGTCGCTCCGATCCCGCAGCAGTTCGTGGGGCTTGAGTGGATATTCATCGAGCAGCTCTTCCAGGTCTTCGGGGCTATAGCGTTCGAGCAATTCGCCCGTGATGACCTCGACCTCTTCGCGCCAAGCAACGTGCGTTTCTGGCGGCTGCCAGCCGCTGATACCGTGCAGATACGGATCGACCGGCGGGCGACCAGGCAACTTCTCGCGGATCGTGGTCAGCGCCCACGCGTCAAAGAGGATATCGGTGGCGGGCAGGACAGTGGGAAGCGGGGCAAAGGCGGCGAGACGGGCTGCCGGATCGAGCTTCTCGAGGGCGGCAGGGCTGACGTCACCGTCCAGTTGCTTCACGTGCTTCAAGAGTTCGAGTGTCTTTAGCCGCCGCTGGTCGAGGTCGTCAGCCTTGAACCTGCCGCTCTTGTCCTTCTTGCCGAATTCCTTCGGATGAACGACGTCGACCCGCGTGTCGTCTCGGTCCCCGAAGCGGTTCACTCGGCCGAAGCGTTGAATCATGCTCTCGAACGTGGACAGGTCGCAGACCATGTGATCCGCCGAGATGTTCACGCCAACTTCGCCAGCGCTAGTGCAGACGAGGTAGACGGTGCCGTCCGCCGGAGCGATGTTCTTGTCACGATTCGACTCGGGTAGGAACCGTTGAAAGATCGCCTTCTTCACCAACCCATCACGTTCCATGCCGCGAAGGGTGCCTGTCAGTTGCTCGGTCGATTCCTTGGGCAGCTTCTTTACGATCTTCTCGACATCCTTGACCGTCCGCGCGAAAAGCAGCACGGCGCGCCCGGAATCGTCGTGCCTCAATGCAAGCTCACCTAATTCATCGGCCAGCTTCTGATCGTCTTCGTTCCCGTGCAGGTGAATAACCTTCTTGGCCTTCTGCCGTCGCCACACATGGTGAATCGGCTCGGTCGGGGGATCGGGAAGAACAGCCGGCGGACTCTGCTCCGCTTCAGTGAGCCCAAACGGCTTCTCGATGTCCTGACTGTGTCCATTCCTCCGCGATGTCGCCGACAACTCCATGACACGTAGCTTGGGCCAAGGCAGTTCTCCGGTGCGCTCGCCTTCTCGTTGTTCGCGCTCAATTGTGGTAAGCAACTGCTGAAACGCCGGCTCCAGGTGGGCTTCGTCATGAACCAGCAGCGCATCTTGCCCTAGGAATCCTGCATACAGCGGCTTCGCCTTGAAACCTGCCCTGTAGCCGCTGAAGAGCAACCGGCTGCCGATCATGTCGACTGTTCCGCAGATGACCGCCGGTCGCGAAGGGTCTGCGGACCACTCGCGGTTGTCGGCGAAGTGACCACGGAGCGTACTGATAGCCAATGGCGATTCGTCGGCCCTGAGAGGGATCGAGCACCTCCGCCCTAGCGCCTCGATCAGCCCCGCCGCTTGGAGGTTCTTTCGCAGCTTCTCCACTTCGTCCGTTGTCTGATCAACAACCGTCCGCCAGTTTACGACGTAAACCAGCCGGCGGGGCACCTTGTCGGGTTTGCTGACAAGGGCTATCAGCCATATGGCAATGATTGAGGTCTTACCTAAGCCCGTCGGCATACTGCATGACGATGGGAATTCGCCCTTGGCGAACCACTCCTCGTACAGACCGATCTGCCATGGAAACGGCGCGTGGTCCGTCAGTGCTTCAAACCGAGCCTTGAATGTGTCGTCGGCCATTCAGCGTCTCTTTCAGGAGGGGCGGCCGGATTCAGGCGACGAGGAAACGGCGTTTGCCCTTGGATCCGTCATCGCGTCCCCCCTGTGCCAGGCTCCGCCTCGATCTCCTCAGCTGCGGGCAGGGTGCCGTTCGCCTCTTCGCGTAGCTTCTCGACGATCTGCGTCTCCCGGTTGGTCGCCCGCGAGACCCGACGAGACGCACCCTTCATCTGTCCTCCCCTCGAAACCCGATGCGCGTCTTTGGCGTGCCGGGCGGCGCCATCAGCTCGCGGATGGCGTCGAACACGACGCGGAACTGCGCGTCGTATTTCTGCTCGAGAGCGGCGAGCTTCTTCGCCAGTTCCGCGTTGGTCTGAAGCATTTGCCGAAGACGCACGAACGCCCGCACGATCGTAATGTTGACCTGCACCGCGCGGGCGCTACCCAGCACGCTGGAGAGCATCGCGACTCCCTGCTCGGTGAACGCGTAGGGTAGGTGGCGCCGACCGCCCCAGGAACTTGAGGTGCCAAACTGGCGCCTCAAGTTCTCGAACTCGTCCGCGGAAAGCCGAAACATGAAGTCGGCGGGAAACCTCTCAATATTCCGCGTCACCGCTCGCACGAGGGCCTTGGTCTCCACCTGGTAGAGGGCTGCCAAGTCGGCATCGAGCATGACCCTGTGCCCGCGCAGCACCAGGATGGCCCGCTCGATGCGCTCCATCGGGACGAGGCTCGGCTCACTCATGTCGGTCTCCCGGCTCGAAGAGTACACCTCAACTTGAGGTACCAATCTGTGACCTCAGACATGCGGCGACTTCCAGCTGGTCCGCTTGCCTTCGTCGGGCAAGACTACTCAGCGCCAGTGACAGCCTGGGTCACACGTGCGAGTCGTGGTAAACATACCCGATTCAACCCGGAGTCATAGACGCTGATACCGCACGCATCAGCAACGACTCCAGCGAGGGATCGATGCCTGCACATCGCCGGCCGATCTCGGCGAGGTCGTGGGGCCCGACTGTCCGCCGCCCGGATCGGATCATGCGGCATGGAGCAACCTCCCTTCACGCAAGACGGTGCCCGGGAGCGACGCCTTGAGGTGCGTCCTGGCGTGGAACCATCCGCTCGTACAGACCACCGCGTCCACGGCGGTTCCAACGCCCCACAGCGCGCGGTAGGCCAGGCCGCCATCTCGCTGTTCCGGCGGCGCATCGTTCGGCACGATGACGAGCAGGTCGTAGTCGCTGTCCGGCCCGCTGTCGCCCCGGGCGACCGAGCCGAACAGGTAAATGCGCTCCGGCCGGTACGCCGCGACGAGCCGCCGTACGGTGTCGGCAAGCTTCGGCTTCTGTTCGAGGATGGGATCCGTCATGGCTCAAGTTACCTCATCGCTCACAACGTTGAAATCGGCGCCCGAGCGAACACGCCCGGTGCCGGCTCGCAGAAGCTTCTATCACAGCCGTGACAGGATAGGTCACTGCTCAGCGCAAGCACAATCCGCGTCCAGTTAACGTCGGTGTTCGTCCTACGCCGATGGCTCACCCGGGATCACGTGGACCACAGCGCACAGATTGCGAGCGGACCACTCCCCCCCTCGCGAGCTCGCCCCTCGTACGCAGATTCTGCCACCCGGCCGGAGGCTGAGATTGAATTGCCTGCAATCTCGTTGGTGAGGGCGAGCGAGTTCACGCCTGGAATCAAGACCGACAGGTCGGCACAGTTGTTGATGGCAGGAGGGATAGAATGAGCGCATGTCTGGGAGTCGGGACGTGAGACCGGCCGTTCCTGGCGTGAAGCTCACCTACGAGGATTACGTACTGTTTCCGGACGACGGGAAGCGGCACGAGTTGATCGACGGGGAGCACTACGTGACGCCAACGCCAGTCCGCAAGCATCAGGCGGTCGCCGGCAACCTCCATGGCTCGATCTGGTCGTATCTGCAGCAGCGGCCGATCGGCCGCGTCTTCACAGCGCCGTTCGACGTCATCTTCTCGGATTTCGACGTGGTCGAGCCGGACCTTATCTACGTCTCGCACGAACGTGCGCGGACCATCGAGACTACCCCGTGGGTGCGCGGCGCGCCGAGTCTGGTGGTCGAGGTTGGATCGCCGAGCACCCGGAAGCGCGACGAGACCGTCAAGCGCCGCTTGTACGAACGGTTCGGGGTGGACGAGTATTGGGTGGTCGATCCCGAGATCGATGCGATCAAGGTATTCCGCCGCGCCGGCGATCGCTACGAGCGGGTTGCTGAACTGCTGCTCGAGAATGACGACGTACTGACGACGCCGCTCCTGCCGGGCTTCGAGCTGCGACTCCCGAAGATCTTCGAGGACTGATGCAGAGGCCGCGCCGGCCGCGACCGCCCGGCGCGTGACACCCCTTCCGACACCGGCTCGTCGTCGTTCGACTTCGCTCAGGCGATGGCGGCAATCTCCCGGTCCAACCGCGTGACCAAGCCGTCGAGCTGATCCACCACAGCGCGGACCGTGGCGGGCTTGCTCAAATCAATGCCCGCGCGCGCGAGCAGTGTCATCGGATGGTCGCTCCCCCCCGACTTGAGCAGCGTCAGGTAGCGGGCGATCGCCTCGGCGCGATCCTCGCTGGACCCGCCCCCGAGCTGCCTCATGAGCTCGGCGCTCGACGCAAAACAGGTTGCGTACTGATAGACATAGAACGGCGTGCTGTAGAAGTGCGGAATCCGCGCCCACGTGACGCGCGCCAGATCGTCGTACTCGACGGCATCGCCGTGATACGTCTTGAGCAGCCCGAGGTAGATCTCGGCGAGGGTCTCGGCCGTCACCGGCCGTCCCTCTTCGACCAGCCGGTGCGCCTGCAGCTCGTAGTCCGCAAACAGCACCTGCGTGTAGAAAGTCGAGACGATGCCGTCGATCGCGTGCTGCAGGAGCACGATGCGCTCGCGCTCGTCGGTCGCCTGCCCGAGCATGTACTCGAGAAAGAGCGCCTCGCTCAGCGTCGACGGCACCTCGGCCACGAAGATCGTGTAGGCCGAGTACACAAACGGCTGGTGCGCATTCGCCAGCAGCGTGTGCATCGAATGCCCCATCTCGTGCGCCAGCGTGAACGCCGCGTCGAGCGTGTCGTTGTGGTTGAGCAGCATGTACGGATAGACGCCGTACACCGGCGCCGAGTAGGCCCCGCTGCGCTTCCCCGTGTTTTCGTACACGTCGATCCACCGCCCCGCTAACACGTCGCGCACCTGCCGCTCGTAGTCGGCACCGAGCAGTGCCACCGACGGCGGCAGCCACTTCGCCACCTGCTCGTAGCGGTACTTCGTGTCGTGCTCGACGAGCGGAATCGTCGCGTCGTAGGAATGGTAGGTCCCGAGGCCGAGCACGCGCTTGCGCAGGCGGTGATACCGGCGCAGCGGCTCGGTGCCCTCCTTGGTGGTCTGAATCAGGTTCTCCACCACCGACGGCGGGATGTTGTTGCCGTGGAGCGCCGCATCGAGCGTCGAGGGGTAGCCGCGCGACTGTGCGAGGAACCAGTCGCGCTGCAGGACGGCGTGATAGAGCGACGCGTACGTGTTGAGGCTCGCATGGTAGAGCTTGTGATACTCGGTGAACGCCGTGGCCCGGTCCTGCTGGTTTCGGTTGGTCGCGAGGATGGCGCGGTACTGTCCGTAGGTCAGCACCATGTTTCCGCCCGTCGAGAAGCGAACCGTCGGACTCTTGAGGTCGGCGGTCGAGAGCGCCGCGTAGGCGTCATGTGGAGTTGACGCGAAGCGGCTCGCAAGCGACAGCAGGTGCTCGCCCTTGTCGTCGAGCACGTGCTCCTGCTGGCGATAGAGATCTTCGACCGCAAACCGGTAGACGGCCAGCTCGTGGTTCTTCGCCATCCACTCCTGGACCGTGCTGAGGGGTATCGTCAGCAGCTCGGGGTTGAACCAGGCAGCGGCCTGACTCGCTTTGGCAAACAGGACCTGCACCTGCTGGCGCTTCGCGTTGATCTGGTTGTCCCGCTGGTCCTGGTCGTACCAGAGCGAGGCGAAGTACCACACCTTGTAACTCAACTGGCCGATGTCGTCCGACAGCCTGAGCGCGGCGAGCAGCCGATCCGGTCCCTCGGCGAGCGTGCCTCGCAGCAACGCGTACGCCACGATCTGGGTGTCGAGGTGGTCGTAGGCCGCCTTCCACGCGTCCCAGTCCGAGAAGATGGGCGTGAGGCTCCACTTGAAGCGATCGGGAATCGCCTCGCGACTGCGGAGCTCAGGGGCGGCGGCGGCTTCAGCGGGTGCGAAGGCATCCATGTGAGAAATCATATTCTAACTTCCGAGTTCTACCTTTTCACTTCCGGCTGCTTCGGCAGCCGGATCTGTGGCATCGTGGTAGGCATGCGTTCTGTGCAGCATGTCCAGCGGGTTCTCGTGTTTCTGGCCGCGATCGTGTGCGGCGGCTGTTTTCACTTCCAAACGGTGATCACTCTCAACGGCGACGGCAGCGGCACCGTTAACGAGCGCGTGCTGTTCACCTCGGCTGCGCTCGCCCAGATCCGGCAGTTTACGGCCCTTGCCGGTGGCGGCGTACCGTAGAACTTTGAGCCGCTGTCGGAGCAGCAGGCGCGCGACGCGGCCGGCACCATGGGCCCCGGCGTCACGTACGTCTCTTCCGCTCCCATCGACACGTCTGAGGGACAGGGACGGGACATCACGTACGCCTTCACCGACATCAATCAACTGCGGCTCGACGCACAGCCGCCTTCTCCCGGCGGCCTGATGGGCGGCGCCCAGGGGCTCGGAGCGGCCACCCGCACGACCTTCAGCCTGACGCGCCAGCCTGGTGGTCTCGCGATACTGCGCGTCACGGCGCCACAACTGTCGCTCCCGGGCGACCGCCGGATTGGGCCTGCCGGCAACGTGTCACCCGATCAGATCGCCATGGTGAGGCCGCTCGTCGCCGGCGCCAGACTGGCCATGGCCATCGAGCCGGTCGGACAGCTCGTACGGACGAGCAGCCCGTGGGTCGAGGGTCCGCGCGTGAGCATCGTCGACATCGAGTTCGACCAGTTCCTGCACGACGACACGCTACGGCGACTCCAAGGCGCGCGAACCGTCGATGACGCCAAGGCCGCACTGAAGGAATCGCCAGGCGTGAAGATCAGCTTCGACCCAGAGATCACCATCGAGTTCACGCCCACCAAGTAGTGTCCGCCTTTAGGCGGACCTCCAGGTCCGGCTGAAGCCGGACACTACAGCTATGAACGGCGATAGTGCCGCAGCGCCGGCGTGCTCACGGCGACCCACGCGGTCGCCACCAGACATCCGACACCGCCACTCACGACTGAAAACGTCGCGCCGAGCCAGTTGGCCACCGCACCCGCCTCGAATTCGCCGAGCTGCGGGCCTCCGATGAAAAAGACCATGTTGACGCCCGTCATCCGGCCACGGAGCCGGTCGGGTGTCTCGAGCTGCCGGACGATGTTCCGAATGACCATGCTCACCGTGTCGGCCGCGCCGACCAGCGCCAGACAGGCGAAGGTCAACCAGAACGATCGCGAGAGGCCGAAGGCCACCGTCGCCAGGCCGTAGGCGGCGACCGCCCACAGCAGCGTCGGTCCGCGCCGCCTGATGCCGGCGGTGAGCGGCACCATCGCCGCGCTCGTCACGAAGGCACCAACCGCCGGCGCCGCGACCAGCCATCCGTAGCCGCGCGGGCCGACCTGCAGGATGTCCTGCGCGAAGATCGGCAGCAGCGCCGTCGCCGAAGAGAAGAACGTCGCAAAGAAATCGAGCAGCATCGTCGATCGAATGAGCGGCGAGCGGAAGACGAACCGCAGGCCTTCGAGCGCGGCTTTGAGCGAGATCTCGTCTCGAGTGTCACCATCTGTCGTGTCCGCGTCCGGGCTGGCGACGGTCCGTCCTGAGATGGCGGCAGGACGGCCCGTGACGCCGCGCATCAGCAGCAACGCGACGATGACCGACAGAAACGTCGCGGCGTTGGCCACATAAGCCCAGCCCACGCCGGCTGCCGCAATCAAGGTTCCGCCGAGCGCGGGGCCCGTCACGGCGGCAACCTGAAACATGATCGTGTTGAGGGTGATGGCGTTCGGCAGGTGCTCGCGTGGCACGAGCGTCGGCAAGAGCGCCTGGCGGGCCGGCAGATCGAAGGTGCTGACAGCGGCGCCAACCGCCGCCAGCGCGTAGATCGGCCAGACGACGGCCACCCCCCGAAAGGCGAGCACCGCCAGCGCCAGTGCCACCAGCGCGCCGCCCGTCTGGGTGACGAGCATGAGCACGCGGCGGTTCCATGCGTCGGCGACCACACCGCTCAAGATGGAGAAAAAGACGATGGGCACGACCCGTACGAGGCCGACCAGGCCCAGCGCCAGGCCTTTTCGTTCCGGCGGCACGAGCAGCGACACGTGCCAGAGGAGCGCCGCGTTCTGCATCATCGACCCGGTCATCGAGACGAGAAGCCCGATCCAAATCAGCCGGAAGTTGCGATGCTGGAGCGCAACGAATGACTGGGGAGCAATCAACGGCGATCCGTGACGAGGACGATCTTGCCGATGTGCTGGCTCGATTCCATCAGGCGGTGCGCCTCGGCGGCGGCACGTAGCGGAAACGTCGTGTGAATCACCGGCTTGACGCCGCCCGATTCGATGAGCGGCCACACGGTGGCCCTGAGCGAGGTGGCGATGGCGCCCTTTTCGGCGACCGACCGCGGGCGAAGCGTGGATCCTGTAATCGTGAGGCGCCGCCGCATGACGACGCCCATGTTCACCTGAGCCGTGGATCCGCCGAGCAGGGAAATCTGGACGAGCCGCCCATCGAGGGCCAGCAGATCGAGGTTCCGCCGCACGTAGTCGCCGCCCACCATGTCCAGCACGACGTCGACGCCGCGCTCGCCCACTATCTCCCGTACGGCGGCCACGAAGTCTGTCGTGCGGTAGTTGATGGCCCGCTCGGCGCCCAGTCGCTCGCAGGCCGCGCACTTCTCCGCCGAGCCAGCCGTCGCCAGCACTCGCGAGCCGAGCGCCCGCGCCAGCTGGATGGCTGTCGTGCCGATGCCGCTCGATCCGCCGTGGACGAGGATCCACTCGCCGGGCTTGAGCCGGCCGCGCTCGAAGACGTTGGTCCAGACGGTGAAGAAGGCCTCCGGGATCGCCGCGGCGGCGACCAGGTCGAGTCCGCGCGGCACCGGCAGGCACTGCGGCGCGGGCGCCGCGCAGTACTCGGCGTATCCCCCACCCGCCACGAGCGCGCACACCTGGTCCCCTGTGCGCCAGTCACGAACATCGGGCCCAACCTCGACGATCGTGCCTGCCACTTCGAGTCCTGGGATGTCGGAGGCGCCCGGCGGCGGCGGGTATGCGCCGCGCCGCTGCGACACATCGGGACGATTGACTCCGGCGGCGGCCACCTCGATCAGTACTTCGCCAGCGGCCGGCTTCGGTTGCGGGCGTTCGACGGGCACGAGGACTTCGGGGCCGCCAAAACTGGAAATCTCGATAGCAGTCACTCAGGAGTCTCCAAACGCTGCGTGGGTCGTGGCGGCCTCGAGCAACCCTTCGGTAGGTTCTCCGTCACGATTTTCGGCCCAATTGTAGAGCCTGATCGGCATCCAGCCGCCAATTTGATCCAGACCGGGGACCGAGAAAGCCATGACTATGACAGGGGCTGACGTTAGAGAATCCGTGAGGAACCGCGGATCGACCGTGATGCTCGAATGGCGTTTCTACGAACGGGTCCGTCCCTGCCGCACTCGCAGATCAACGCGACGCGTATCTGCCTTATAGTTGGTCTCGTTCGTCTGACGGCCGGAATAGAGGAGCGTTCATGGGACCGATTCAACAATTCAGGAGATCGGTGAGAACGGGTGTCGCCGCGGTGTGGCTGATCCTGCTCGCCGTGGCCGGCTCCGGCTGCTCGGTGAAAACGTACGCCATTAATATGGTCGGTAATGCTCTGGCCTCGGGCGACTCGGTGTACGAGACCGACGACGATATCGAGCTGGTCGGGCAGGCGCTGCCGTTTGGGCTGAAGCTCACCGAGAGCCTACTGGTGCAATCCCCCAGGCATCGAGGCCTTCTGCTCACGGCGTGCCGAGGATTCGTGTTGTATTCCTACGGCTACGTGGACTACGCGTCGCAACTGGCCGCCGAAGACGACCTCGATCGGGCGCGCGCGTTACGCCTTCGAGCCCGAAAGCTGTATCAGCGGGGCCTTCGCTACGGCTTTCGATCGCTCGAACAGTCCTACCCGAGGCTGGAAGCGGCGCTCCTGACCGATCCAAAGGCGGCGGTGGCGACAATCGGCGCGAAAAAGAAGGATCGGACACGCGACGTGGAGCTGCTGTATTGGAGCGCCGCAGCGCTCGGCCTCGCCATCTCGGCCTCACCCGACGATGCCGCGATGCTGGCTCGGCTGCCGGAGGTGGAAGCGATGCTCGACCGCGCGCTCGCGCTCGACGAGAGCTGGGACCGGGGTGCGCTCCACGAGTTCAAGGTGATTTTCGCCGGCGCCAACCCTGGCGCGCCGGCGGATGTCGAGTTGATCAAGAAGCACTACGACCGAGCCTTCGAGTTATCGAAGGGCTCGAGTGCGGCCTTGTACGTCGCGTATGCGGAGGCTGTCGCCCAGCCAGGCCAGGACAAGGCCGAGTTTCGCGCGCTCCTCGAGAAAGCGATCGCGATCGATCCAGACTCGGTGCCCGCCGACCGGCTGACCAACCTGGTATCACAGCGGCGAGCCCGGTGGCTGCTCGGCCGCATCGACGACTTGATTCTCGATGACGAGGGGACGGCCCCCCGAGGAGCTCGGCAATGATCGCTCGACTGATTCGTGCCACTTCATGCGTGGTTCTACTGGTCTTGGGGACCGTCACGGCAACCGCCCAGGGCCCCATACGGATTCGCGTGGGCACCGTCGTTCCGCAGGGATCCCTCTGGCACGAAACCCTGCAGCGCATCAGTCAGGAGTGGCGGCGCGTCGTCGGGGCCCGGTTGACCATGACGATCCTCGCGGGCGGGACGCTCGGCGACGAGGCTGAAATGGTGCGCCAGGCGCGGCAGGGCCGCATTCAGGCGGTCGGCCTGTCGTCGGTCGGACTGTCCCGTATCGACGCCGGCGTCGCGTGCCTGCAGGTGCCGATGCTGCTCAAATCCTATGAAGAGCTGGACTACGTCCGCGATCGGGTCGCGCCGGAGCTGGAGCGCCGAATCGAGGCCAAGGGCTTCAAAGTGCTCCACTGGGCTGACGGCGGATGGGTCTATGCTTTTACAAAGAGGCCGGCGACGACGCCCGCAGAGCTGCGTCAGATGAAGCTCTTCACGTCGGCGGGCGATCCGGAGGCCGAGGCGCTCTACAAGGACTTCGGCTACAGCGTCGTGCCGCTTTCGATGACGGATCTGGTGCCGATGCTGCAGAGCGGCACGGTTGACGCGTTTGCCATCGTGCCGCTCTTCGCGCAGCTTCAGGAGCTGTTCAAGCTGGCTCCGAACATGACCGACGTCAAGTGGACGCCGCTCGTCGGGGGGACCGTGATCACCCAGGTCGCCTGGGACAGCCTTCCGAACGAACACAAGTCTGCGCTCCTCGAGGCCGCTCGCACACAAGGCGCCCTGCTCCGCAACGAGATACGCCGCATGGACGGAGTCGCTATCGTGGAAATGCAGAAGCGGGGGCTGAAGGTGGTCGCCGTCGATGACGCGACCGATCGAGCCTGGCAGGCTGAAGCCGAGAAGGCCTATCCGAAACTGCGCGGCCGATACTGTCCGGCCGATCTGTTCGACACAGTGGTACGCCTGCGCGACGAGTACCGCCGCAGCCGGCCGGCGGCGGGTGCAGCAACCGGGCGATGACAGGGCCTGCCGGGCCTCCTGACGCGCAACCCGTTCCCGGGCGCTTCTCCTTTGTCGTTCGTGCCGCCGAAGACACGATTGCCATCGCCGTGCTCGCGACCATGGCGGCGCTGCCGCTCATCGAGATCGCCGGCCGGGCCTGGTGGGGACGGGGCGTGCCGGGCTCGATCGTCCTGGTCCAGCATCTGACGCTCTGGATCGCGTTACTCGGCGCCGCACTGGCGGCCCGCTCCGACCGGCTGCTGGCGCTGCCCACACCTCACTTTCTTCCCGAGCGGTGGCGCGCCCCGGTTCAGATCGCGACCAGCGGCCTCGCAGCCGGCATCACGACGGCGCTTTTCTTCGCGAGCCTGGATCTCGTGCGCATCGAGCGGGAGGCGGGCGACCTGATCGCGTGGCGCATTCCCTCGTGGGCGATCCTCGCCGTCCTGCCGGTCGGCTTCGCGGCGATCGCGGGCCGCCTGGTCTGGCGAGCGGCCCCCGGCCGAGCGGGCCGCCTGATCGCCGCCCTCGGCCTCCTCGTCCCGCTCCTCTTCCAATCGATCCCTTCCCCGGCCGACAGCGGCCTTCTGATTCCCGCAAGCCTGGTAATTGTGGCGGCGACCGCGCTCGGGTTGCCGGTCTTCACGGCGATCGGCGGCACCGCCCTCTTGCTGTTCTGGCTGGATGGGACCCCGATTAATGCGGTTCCGGGCGAAACCTACCGCCTGACGACGTCGCCGATGCTGCCGGCGATCCCGCTATTCGCGCTCGCCGGGTACCTGTTGTCGGAGGGGGGCGCGAGCACACGCCTGACGCGCCTCTTCGCGGCGCTCTTCGGCTGGATGCCTGGCGGGCTGGCGATTGTCACCACGGCCGTGCTGGCGTTCTTCACGCCGCTCACCGGCGCGTCCGGTGTGACCATCGTCTCGATGGGCGGGTTGCTCCTCCCCGTGCTCGTCCAGGCACGCCACGCCGAACGGACGTCGCTCGGACTGGTGACGGTGTCGGGCTCGATTGGCCTGCTGTTTTTCCCCAGCCTCCCCGTCTTCCTGTATGCGTTCTACGCCAACGTGGAGTACGAGCGGCTGTTTGTCGGAGGGTTCCTGCCGGGCATCCTGCTCGTCGTGGTCGTGGCCGCCTGGGCGGCGGTTCATGGCTGGCGCGGAGGGGCGAGGCGGACGCCGTTTCGAGGTCGCGAAGCGGCCGCAGCCATCTGGCAGGGGAAATGGGAACTGGCGCTGCCGGTTTTCGTGCTGGGGGCGCTCGTCGGCGGCTGGGCCACGCTGGTGGAGGCCGCTGCTCTTACGGTGGCGTACGCCTTGGTGGTCGAGTGCGTGGTGCACCGGACACTTCATGTGTCGCGCGATCTGCCTCGCATCCTGATCGAGTGCGCCACGCTCGTCGGCGGCTTCATGATTATCTTGAGCGTCGCCCTGGGATTCACCAACTACCTCATCCTCGTCGAGGCGCCCACCACCATCCTGTCGTGGGTGCAAACGCACGTCGACTCGCCGACGGTCTTTCTCCTGGCCTTGAACGTGCTCCTCATCGTCGTCGGCGCGTTGATGGATATCTACTCGGCCATCGTCATCATCGTGCCGCTCATCGCACCGATTGCCGCGGCCTATGGCATCGACCCCGTGCACCTGGGGATCATCTTCCTGGCCAACATGGAATTGGGATACTTGATGCCGCCGATGGGAGAGAACCTGTTTCTGTCGTCGTACCGCTTCGGCAAGTCGCTTCCGGAAGTCTATCGATCGACGCTGCCGTACACGGCGATCCTGCTCGTTGCCGTCCTGCTCATTACGTACGTCCCCTCGCTGACGCTCTGGCTCGTAAGGCTCTACGACGCCGCCGGCGTGCAATAGGGTCGTAGTACGCAAAACGCGAACTACTCGAAGCGCGGGACGTCGCGTCCGTCGAGATAGGCCAGCAGCACGTCGCAGGCCGCGTCCGCGAAACGCGCGTAGCCCTCGTCGGTCGGCCAACCGATATGGGGTGTCAGGACCACGTTTGGCAGTGCGGTCAGCGGATGGCCGGACGGCAGCGGCTCCTGGTCGAACACGTCGAGCGCGGCGCCACCGAGGCGATGCTCGGAGAGCGCCGTCACCAGAGCGTCCTCCACGACCAGCGGCCCGCGTGACGTGTTGACAAGCACCGAGGTGGTCTTCATGAGCCGGAGTCGCCGATCGTCGATAAGGCCGCGCGAGGCGGGCGTGAGCGACGCGTGCAGCGATACCACGTCGGCCTCCGCCAGCAAGGCGTCGAGCTCCCGGCGCCCGGCACCCGCCTCGGCCGCCGACGCGTCCGTCAGCCGCGGACTCCAGGCAATCACGCGCATCCCGAATGCAGCGCCCAACCGCGCCACGTGCCGGCCGATCCTGCCGAGGCCGACGATCCCCAGGACCTTGCCGTGGAGGACGCGCGTGGACGGCGCGGGCCACTCGCCGCGCCGGACGGCGGCGTCCGACGACGGGATCTGCCGCATGAGCGCGATCGCCAGGCCGATCGCCAGCTCCGCGGCGCCCACCGAGTACCCGCCGGAGGCGCGCGCGACGATGATGCCGCGCTCGCGCGCTGCGTCGAAATCGATATGGTGGGCGTGGTTGCCCGTCTGCGCGATGATGCGGACGTCGGGAAGCTGTGCGAGCCACTCGCGCGTGAAGCGCGTCCGTTCCCGGTTGGCGATGAGCGCGTCGAACCCGCGCAGAGCCGCGGGGCCGCCGATCGGCGAGGTGAAGATCTGGACCTCGGCGCGCTCCCGCAGCCGGCGCACGCCGCTCGTGCCCTCGTAGGCGTGGTGGATGTCGTCGAGGATCGCAACCTTCACGCCAGTGTCTCGGACCAGAGATTCGGTGCCACTACCGGAACCCGAACAGCATCCAGCACAGAGCGGCGCCGACCACCGACATCGATAGCCCCCACACGAGCAGCCCGTTGAAGAGCGCGCGTGTGTCGCTGCCGGGCGTTGCGCCCGCGATGTAGAGTGCCCCCACGGTGGACAGCGACGACAGGTCCACGAGGCTGGCCGACACGTTTATCGACCACGCGATCGGCAGCGGGTCGAGCCCGCCCAGGTGTGTCGCAAGGTCCGGCGCCATCGGCAGGAAGGCCGGCAACACCACGCCCGAGGTGCTGCTGTAGACGGACACCAGACCGGTGCCGAACGCGACAATCGGCGCGATCGTTTCGCGGGTGGACAGGCTGGCGATTCCGCGCGTGATGAGCGCCAGACCCTGCGTCTCCTGCATCATCGAGACGAGCACCGTGACGCCGGTCACCATCAGGATGACGCCCCAGGGCATCGCCTTGATGGCTTTCTGCTCGTCCACCGTCCGGAGCAGCGTCAGCGCCACCGCGGTCACGAGGGCCACCAGGCCCACGTCGAGCCCGAACCCCGCCACAGCCACGACGAGCGCCGCAATCCCCGCCGCCGTCAGCCAATGCCTGGCCCCCATCGGGCCCGCATCCGGCTCCTGGGCCGCGGCGGCGCCGGCGCGCCGCCCGAACAGGCGCCAACCGCCCAGGAGGAGGAATCCGCCGACGGCGACGATGGCGTGGGCGAGCGCGTTGAACGCGAAGGTCTCCCACTCGACCCCGCCCAGCCCGATGCGCGCCATCACGCCGTGCGCGACGATCCCGGTAGGCGCAAACGGCGACAGCGTGCCCGCGAGCGCGCCATTGCCCGTCATGATCGCCATGAGCAGGGGTGGCACACCCGCGCGTCCCGCCACCGCCATGGCCGGCCCCGCGAGCAGCGCGCTGGCTGGCGTGGCGCCGGCACCGATCGTGGCGATGATGAAGCCCAGCACGAAGAACATAATCGGGAGCAGCCCCGCGTGCCCACGGCAGAGACGGACGGCGCGCGCCGTGAGCCGCTCGAGGGTGCCGTTGCACTCGGCGATGCTGAAGAGGAGCGTGACGCTGATGAGCGTCACCAGCAGCGACACCGGAAAGCCGTTGAGCACGGTGTCGAGCGACATGCCGCCCAGATACACGCCGACCAGCATGGCCATGGCCAGAGACAGCAGACCCACGTTGATCGTCGTGAAGCAGCTCAGGAGGACCGCCACGACGAGCGCGGCGATCGAGATCCAGGCCAGGCTCACCGTGCGGCCACCGCCGGGGACGTGGATGGAGAGAGGAGGCGAACCAGATCGGTGACGTCGGCCGCCGCATCGAGCGACTCCACCGCGCCGAGCACCGCGGTCATGGCCGACCGATCCAGCACCGCCGATGCGCAGTCGGTGAACTTCTCGTGCAGCTCCTCGCGCGTGAAAGGCCGGTCGGGGCCGCCGCGGTAGCGCTCGTCCGCCGCCTGCACGAGCGTACGGCCGTCCACGAGATCCACCTCCACCGTGCTGCGGATCTTTTCGAACCCGCGCGCCTCGATCTCCGGGTCGAGCACGGTCTCGACCTTCGCCATCATCGCCTGCACGGGCGCGCTGCGGACGAACTGGTCGGTGAACTCGTGGATCCCGGCCTTCCGGCGGAGCGCGATGCTCGCGAGCATGAACGGCGGGCTGAACTTGGCCTCCAGCTCGCTCTGCGCCACCGTGTAGCGGAGCGGGTTGAGGATGTTCGAGCCGGCGCGGAGACGGATGGCGCGAATCTGCTCCGGCCGCACGTCGTAGGTCACAACCAGCGTGCGCATCGCGTCCATGCTGGCGTGCCCCAGCACGCCGCACGGATACGGCTTGATCGAGACGCCGGGGCTCACGATGGTGTGGGGGTTCCCCAGCACGCCGACGATCCGGGCCGGGTCGAAGCCGTCCCCGAAGCTGAGCACCTCAAAGAAGCCCCAGGGCCCGTCGAGGGCCTCGCCGCCGCCGGTGAACCCCTTTGCGGCCAGCTCCGCGGCCATCACGCCGTTCTGCGCCGCGCGGCCCACGTGCAGCGGCTTGGTCATCGTCCCGAAGTTCACCCGGATGCCCGACGCCATGCTGGCCGCGATCGCGATCGCGTGGGCCGTCGCCTCGGGCCCCAACCCGAGCAGCTTCGCCGTGGCCGCCATCGCCCCGAAGGTCCCCACGGTGCCAGAGGAATGAAAGCCCTTCTTGTAGTGGTGCGGATGGATCGCCTCGGCGATCTTGCACTCCACTTCGAAGCCAGTCAGGAACGCCTCGAGAAACTGCGCGCCCGACGCGCGCTGCCGCTCCCCTACCGCCAGCGCCGCGGCCAGCGGGGGAATCGTCGGGTGCGTCAACAGGCCGAAGATGCGGTCGGAGGTCGTCGACAGCTGCGTGTCGTCGAAGTCGAGCGCATGCCCACTCGTCCCGTTGAGGAGCGCCGCAGACGACGCGCTCGTGCGAAACGGGGCCGGTCCGAGCGAGGTGGCCTCAGGTGTCTTCTCGCCCGCGTGCACGTACTGCCGGAGGATTGAGGCACCCTGGGAGGTGGAGCCCGCGAGCATCACGCCCAGCCCGTCGATCACGCACCGCTTCGCCAGCCCCACCGCCTCGGCCGGGAAATCCCGCCAGCGCGCCCGGGTGATGAAGTCGACAACCGCGCCGGTGGCGCGAATCTCCTCGCTCAACTGCGACACTCCTTCAATGGGAATCGTGTGTATCGACGGGCGCTCGCGACACCTACAGCGTTTTTCACAACGCCGTAGTACGTAGTGTCCGGCTTTAGCCGGACCAGCGGGCGGTCCGCCTGAAGGCGGACACTACAGCGTTGTGAAAAGCGCATTAACGCTGTTCTCATCACCGCGTCGGCGGGGCTCCTGTGGTCGGCTAACGCTGTTCTCCGAAGGGATAGGGGCGGACGACGAGATCGCGTGGATAGGGGATCGCTTTCTTCTGCACGATATCCTGCGACGCGCAGGCGCCGAGGATGACGGCAGACGAGGGATACATCGGCGCGCGCCCCTCGCGGGCCCCGTACCCCGGCTCCTTCTCGCCTGGGCCACCCGGCCTGCCAACCACGATACGCCCCACCATCCCGATCGCTTCATGGGTCGAGCTGAAGTAATCGTAGGTGCCTTCGACGTCGAAGGTCTGCTCGAAACGGATGAAGCCGTCGGCCGCCCTGTTCATCGGGCCGGAGTCGAACGGCTTGGCGGTCTCCGGGATGCGCAACTCGTGATTCTCATTGGCAGGGTGGAACGCGGTGACGCTCACGCCCATCAGGGCGCCCACGCCGCCGCTGAAGGCAAATTCCCACCGGACGGTCCCGCCCTTCGGCACAAAGACCCCGGCAGGGTCGAAGAAATACTGGCCGCGGGGAAACGCCAGGCCCACGCGCACCACGGCGGGTTGCCCCGGCCCCGCCGGCTGCGCGGGACCCCCTGCGCCGCGTCCTCGCTGGCCGGGGCCACGTGCGCGCGCGCCCGGCACCTGCTCCTGGGCCGAGGCCGCACGCGCCCACCAAGGAAGGGTCGCCACCAGCGCGGCGGCGCCGCAGCGTTCAAGAACGGTTCGACGAGAGACAAGGGCCACGTCGTTATCTCCCCTCCGGGGTAAAGCAGTAGACCGCATGGGCGTACGGCGTCTTCTCGCCCTGCCACGCACCGGTTTCCCCATTGCTCGCGTAGAGCGCGCCGTTGGCCACCGTCATGCCACCCCGCACGGCGCTCGGCATCGCGAATTCCCAGAGCCGCTGACCGGTGTTCGCGTCGAGCGCTTCGAGTTTCGCCGGATTGGTGATCCCCTGATACATGACGCCGTTGGCCACCGCGATCGGCGACGCCTGCAGGCCCGGGTTCGGCACGAGCCACTCGATGTCGCCGGTATAGGCGTTGAGCGCGGCTGACACGCCGAGCGAGGGCACGCTGGACGGCGATGCGCTCTGGAGGTACACCCGGTTGTAGGCCACGGCGGTGGCGCAGATGAGCGGCCCCGAACTGGCGCTCGGCGCATTGAGCGCCACCTTCCAGTACAGCTCGCCGGTGTGCCGGTTCAGGCAGACGAAATTGGCCTTGTTGCCCGCGCCGACGCACCGCCGCACGTCGCCGCGCGACCGCTGCGGCGCCACCGCATCGAACACCATCGGATGCGCGCAGAAATCGAGGTCGTGGATATCCTGCGGGTGCGCCTGATACGCCCACAGCAGCTCCCCCGTATCCACGTCGTGCGCGATGAGGCTGTTGGCGTACAACGTGGGACCGTTATAGGCCTTCGCATTGCCGGTGACGTTGAAGACGACGTTCTGCTGCTCGTCGATCGCGGCGGAGGTCCACATCGACGCGCCGCCCGTCTGGTACTTCTCCGGCACGTCCTTCACGACGCGGAACCGCCAACGGACCGCACCGGTCTCGGCGTGCATGCAGACGACCTCTGTCATGCTCCCGCTGTAGCCGACGATCACATTGTCGCGGTACACGACGGGCGAAAACATCATCGACGCCATCATTTCCTTGCGGGGCTCGACGGCCGTCTTCCAGATCTCCCTGCCGGTTGCCGCATCGAGACAGTGCACGTTGCACAGACCGGTGCCGAAGTAAATGCGGCCGTTCTCGTAGTGCGCGGAGGAGCGCGTGCCGGGCAGCAGGTAGTTGGCCAGCCATTCGCCGCCCACCCCGGTCTCGAAGGACCAGTTCAACGTGCCCGTCGCGCTGTCGAGGGAGTAGTAGTACCCGCCCGCGCCGAAGAACAGCGTGTTGCCAATCACGGTGGGCGTGGACTGGATCGGCCAGCCGTCCTTTGTCCCGAACGCCCACTTCATTTTCAGCTGCCCGACGTTGCCCGGGCCGATCGCCTTCTCGTTTCGATTGAAACGCGTGTTGTGGAGGTCGTACCCGAATCGCGTCCAGTCGGCCTGCCCCGGCTTGGGCAACCCCTCAGCACGAAGCAGCTGCGGGAAGACGTTCGAGAGCACGCTCGCCGCAGCGACGCGCCCGGTGCCGTCCAAGAACTTTCTCCGCGAAACGCCTTCGATCAGCATCGTCATCTTCCATTATTGGTGCGGTGGCGTGCATTCGGGACGCCAGCAGCTGTCTTCGCTGCGGCCCCTGAGCCCTGACACGGGGCATCTTACACCCGGTGCCGACTGTCGCGCACGAGAACGCGACGAGCCGGCAAGCCAAGAACGCGCTGCGTCTCAGATCCGCCCGACGGCTCTTCCGCTGGCGCGCTTCGCCAAGTCCCTGTGGTATCGTGTCGTCGCGCAAGAAAAAGCTTCTATTGTGGGAGGAAGACGCGGTGAAGATCTCAAGACAGATACTGATCGTCGGCGCTATCGCGGGCATGGCCGGACTCGCGCTCGCCTCCCGGTTCTCGTGGAGCGTCGTTGCGCAGTCGCTGGTCAGCCCGTCGTTCACCGAGGCCCAGGCCACCTCCGGCCAGGCGACCTACGCAGAGAGGTGCGCGTCGTGCCACGGCGCGAACCTCGACGACGGCGCGTTTGGGCCGCCCGTGAAGGGGGTTGAATTTCGCCAGAGCTGGTTCGGGCGTCCCGCCGACTCGCTCTTCAGTAAGCTGGAGGCGATGCCGCCGGATGCCCCCGGGTCGCTCGGGGCGCAAAAGCACGCGGAGCTGCTCGCGTACATCATGTCGCAGAACCAGTTGGCCGCGAGCGACAGGCCGGTCTCGTCGGATCCGGAGACGCTGAAGTCGATGCTGCTGCCGGGAGCGGTTGGCGGGCCGGGCGGCGGCCTGACGGCGGGCGTCGCGCTTCCGCCGCCCCCGCCGAAGACGAACCCGCTCGACCGGTACACGCCGGTCACCGATGCGCTGCTGGCCACGCCGCCCTCAGGCGAGTGGCTCACCTGGCGCCGCGGCGACGACAGTCAGGGCTTCAGCCCGCTGAAACAGATTACCAAGCAGAACGTCGCCGAGCTCCGCGCCGTGTGGAGCTGGTCGTTGCCGAACGGCCCCAACGAAGGCACGCCGCTCTTTCACGATGGCGTGCTCTTCGTCCACGCCTACGGCGACAAGGTACAGGCGCTCGATGCCGCCACCGGCGACCTGCTGTGGCAGTACTCGCGCCGGTTGCCGGCCGGGCTCAATCCCAGCGTGAAGCGCGCCATCGCGTTGTACGGCGACAAGGTCTTCACGGGCACATCCGACACCCACGTGGTGGCGCTCGACGCGAAGACGGGCAGGGTCGTCTGGGATCGCCCGGTCGCCAGCCAGAAGGACGGCTACGGGCTGACCGGCGGCGTGACGGTCGCCAAGGGGAAAGTGATCGCGAGCACGACCGGCCGCGCGCCGGGCGGCAACTTCATCGTCGCCTTCGACGCGAACACCGGGCTCGAGGCGTGGCGCTTCCACACGATCCCGAAAACCGGCGAGCCGGGTGGCAACACCTGGAATGGTGTGCCGGACGAGCAGCGCAACGGCGGGTCGGGGTGGGTGCCGGGCAGCTACGACTACACGACAGGGCTTGTGTACTTCGGCGTCGCCCAGACCTACGACACCGGCCCGTACCGCAATCTGGTCGCCGGGCAGAACAACGACCTGCTCTACACCGACGCCACGGTCGCGCTCAATCCCGACACCGGCAAGCTGGTGTGGCACTTCCAGCACCAGCCAAACGACCAGTGGGACTACGATTGGTCGTTCGGCCGCGTGCTGCTCAAGCTGGCGCCCAACGGGAAGACGCTCGTTCTGACCGGCGGCAAGCAGGCCATCTTCGATGTCGTCGAGGCCGACAGCGGCAAGTACGCGTTCTCGATGGACCTCGGCGTGCAGGACGTCGTGATCGGGATCGATCCGGTGACCGGCGCCAAAGCGATCAATCCCCGCCTGATTCCCGGCGGCCGCGACGCCATCACGACCTGCCCGCACGCCGGCGGCGCGAAGAACTGGCTGCCCGAGTCGTACAACGCCGATACCAAAGTGATGTTCGTGTCGCTGGTGGAGGCGTGTATGGACCTCACCCCGGTGGCGCCGGGCGGTCGCGGGAGCCTGTCGACCGGCGTCCGCTGGACGCTGCGCCCACGCCCCGACAGCGACGGCAAGTACGGCCGCGTGCAGGCCATCAACCTCGAAACGAAGAAGACCGTCTGGACCATGCGCCAGCGCGCGCCGCAGTCGAGCGGCGTGCTCGCCACCGCCGGCGGTGTCGTGTTCGCGGGCGCACTCGACCGCGTGTTCGCCGCGTACGACGATGCGACCGGCAGGCAGCTGTGGCGGGTGCGGCTGAACGACGTGCCGAACTCGGCGCCGATCAGCTACGCCGTCAATGGCAAGCAGTACGTGGCGGTCGTGGTCGGCAACGGCGGCGCGCAAGCCGCCACGTTTCCGGTGCTCGTGCCGGAGATCAAGAATCCGCCGGACCGCGGCGCGGCGATCTGGGTGTTCGAGCTGCCGGACCGGCTGACCGGCGCCAGCCGCACCGCGCGGTAGTCTGGCCGGAGCCTTCTCATCTGGTCTATCGACGAGCGCCGGGAATGTGACCATGAACGATCGGGCCGCCGCCGTCGCATTCATCCTGCTCACGACGGCTCTGCCGTCTCGGGCGGTCGCGCAGCACGATCTCTCCGGCGAATGGAGCGCCCGGTACCACGAAGACCAGGAGCATCGAATCCCGGGGCCTCTGCTCGGCGACTACACCGGTCTTCCGATTAACGATGCCGCCCGCCTCAAGGCCGACAGCTGGGACGCGTCCATCCTTGCCTTGCGCGAGCATCAAGCCAAACCCCACCCCTCGACGTACTCGCTTCGTGGCCCGGCGAACATCCGGATTCGCAAAGAAGTCGATCCGGTCACACTTGAGACCATCGCCTACGAGCTGTTCGGCACGTTCGGACAGGCGACCCGCACGATTTGGCTGGACGGCCGGCCGCATCCGGGACCCTACGCCGCGCACACGTGGGCTGGCTTCTCCACCGGCGTGTGGGACGGCGACACGCTGAGGGTGACGAGCACGCACTTCAAGGCTGGCTGGATCCAGCGCAACGGCGTCGCGCACAGCGACGAAGCGACGATGACAGAGCATTTCATCCGCCACGGCGACCTGCTGACGGTCGTCAGCTTCGTCCACGACCCGATGTATCTCGAGGAACCGTTCGTCCGAAGCACGAATTTTGTGCTGAGCCCCGCTCAAGAAATCGGCCGCACGCAGTTCGACGTCGTGGACGAAGTCGTGGGCCGGCCCAAGGGCCACGTCCCACACCACCTGCCCGGGTCGCCCGGTGCGCAGCTCAAGCTGACTGAGTTCGCGTCGGCCCACCGGCTGCCGCCCTCAGCGGCCAGAGGCGGCGCCGAGACGACGTATCCCGAGTACCAAGTCAAGATGTTACGGCCACCGTCATCATCGGCCAGCGCCGCCAGCGTCGCGCGGGTCGAGGCGACTGAGGTCCCGCGGCGCGCCCAGGGCGAGCAAACCCGCGACGAACAGATTCTGCTGATGCCCGTGCAAGGCAACGTGCACATGCTCGTCGGCGCCGGCGGCAACATCACCGTGCAAATCGGCGACGAAGGCGTGCTCCTCGTGGATACCGGATCGGGCGGGCCGAACGACAAGGTGCTCGCGGCCATTCGACAAGTCACCGACAAGCCGATTCGTATCCTCGTCAACAGCCACGTTCATGCCGACCATGTGGGCGGGAACGAGGAGTTCGCGAAAGCTGGCAGGTGGTTCGGCGGCAATGCGCCCGGCAACTTCGGCCTGCCCACGACCAACGCGCGCGTAATCGCGCACGAGCGCGTGCTCGCCAGGATGAGCGCACCGACCGGACAGAGGGCGCCAAGTCCCTTCGGCGCGTGGCCGACCGAGACGTTCTTCGGCAGCGACAAGGAGATCTTCTTCAACGACGAAGCCATTCAACTCCTGCATCAACCCGCCGCCCACACCGACGGTGATGTCGTCGTGTTCTTCCGCCGGTCGGACGTCGTGGTTGCCGGCGACCTGTTCGTCACGACGAGCTACCCGGTCATCGACGCCGAGAACGGCGGCAGCGTTCAGGGGATCCTCGACGGGTTGAATCGAATTCTCGACCTCACCATCCCCAAGGACAAGCAGGAAGGCGGCACGTACGTGGTTCCCGGCCACGGACGGCTGTGCGACGAAGCCGATGTCGTCGAGTACCGAGACATGGTCACGATCGTGCGCGATCGCATTCAGAATCTGGTTCAGAAAGGGATGACGCTCGCGCAGATCAAGGCTGAGAAGCCCACGCTCGATTATGACGGCCGTTACGGATCGAGCGACACCTTCATCGAAGCCGTCTATCGAGACCTCACGCGGCCACGGTAGCGGGATCGCAACACCGCTCAGCGGGTCACGGCGTCCTTGACCGCCTCCAGCGTCCCGTCGATTCGCAGGATGCGACGTGGGCGTGACAGCGCGTCGCCGAGCGGCTGCGGTTTGAGGACCGGCCGGCCGATGATGGGCTCGACGATTTCGCCGAACTTCGCGGGGTGCGCCGTTGCGAGGAAGACAGCAGGGCCGGCGGACCTCGTCACGGCCCGACTAAAGCCGGACACGACGTCAGCTTTCAGGTGCGCGTCAGATTGCAGGAACGATTTCAGCCCTAAATAGGCGACCGCGGAATGCGGGTCGAGCAGGTAGCCGCGCTCGTCGTAAATGCGCCGGATGGTCGCGCGGACCTCATCGTCGTCATGGCGACTGCCCACGAGGTCGCGCTTGAGGGCCTCCAGATCGCCCGCATACAGCCACATCAGCCGCTCGAAGTTGCTCGGGTTGCCGACGTCCATGGCGTTCGAGAGCGTGTGCACCGATGCCCGCGGCTCGAAGCGGCCGGTCGCCAGATACGCCGGCACCACGTCATTGGCGTTGGTTGCCGCGACGAATCGCCCAATGGGAAGGCCCGCGCGCTTCATCATCAAGCCGGCCGTCAGGTTCCCGAAGTTTCCGCTCGGCGTCGAAAAGGTCACATCCGATCCCGTTGGTCCGGCTGAAGCCGGACCCCACGTACGCGACGTGCGCATGCGGGCGACGGCGTGCGCGTAGTAGATCATCTGCGGCAGCAGCCGGCCGATGTTGATGGAGTTGGCCGACGTCATATGGCGGGCCAACTCGGGATCGGCGAAACCGGCCTTGGCCAGCCGCTGACAGTCGTCGAAGCGCCCGGCAACCGCGTACGCACTGACGTTGCCCGCCTCACCGTTGAACATCGTCAACTGCGCTTCCTGCGTGGGGCTGACGCGGCCGTCGGGGTACAGCACCACGACTCGCGTATGCGGAACGGCGTGGAAGGCATGCGCGACGGCGCTGCCGGTATCCCCGGAGGTCGCCACGAGCACGGTCAGCGGCTCGTCCCCAACCCAGAGCGCGGCCATCAGCCGCGCCATCACGCGCGCTCCGATGTCCTTGAACGCGAGCGTGGGGCCGTGGAAGAGCTCGAGCGCGTGGACGCCCGGCTCGACCTCGACCAAGGGAATCGGAAAGTCGAGCGCGTCGACGAGCACCGCCCGCAGGGCCGCCGGATCGAGCTCATCGCCCACAAACGGGCGCAGCACGCGAAAACCGACCTCGGGGAGCGAGAGCGACGGCAGCTCAGCCAGCTCGCCAGGCGACCAGCGAGCAATCGACTCGGGGACGTACAAGCCACAGTCTGGCGCCAGTCCGTCGAAGATCGCCGCGGCCAACGACACGGCCGGCCCGCCGCCGCCCCACGATTCGCTCGGGACGCCCTGAGCCGGCCGAAAGGCTCGCGTGGTTACGAAACGCATGAGACCACGCGAGCCCCTTGCGGGGCAATGGAGGAGATGTACGCCTGCGGCTCGCCGCCGATGTGGGCCTTGACCGCGCGCACCATGGCCTCGACGATCCGCGCGGCCACGTCGGTGCCACGGCAGAGCGCGAACAGCGACGGCCCCGATCCGGACAGGCTGCAGCCGAGCGCCCCCGCATCGAGCGCTGCGCGCTTGATGGCCGCGAGCCCTGGGACGAGCGGTGCCCGGCGTGGCTCGGCGATCGTGTCCTCGAGCGCGCGCGCGATGAGCGCAAAGTCCGACCGGTGGAGACCGTCGACGAGCGCCCCAAGATTCGCCCACTGCCGGATGGCATCGCCAAGCGGTACGGTGGTACCGAGCAGCGCGCGTGCCTTCGCGGTCTCGATCTCGAGATCGGGATGGACGACGACCGCCGTGAGTCCCGAAGGAATCGGCAAGCGGACGATGTCGGGGGGATTGGGATGACGGACCAGCACGAACCCTCCGCAGATGGCCGGTGCGATGTTATCCAGATGCGCCGACCCGGCGCCAAGTCGCTCGCCCTCGAACGCCGCCGTGACGAGCATCTCGATGGGCGCGTGCGCGTCGAAGAGCGCATCGACGGCGACGACGGCCGCCGCGGCGCTGGCGGCGCTCCCGCCAAGACCACTCGAGAGCGGCAGCCCCTTCGCAATGCTGAGCGCCACGCCGCGCCGCTCGCCGATGGCGGTGAGCAGCGCCTGCGCCGCCACACCGGCCGTGTTGCGAGACGCGTCGCGCGGCAGGCGGCCCGCGTCGCCCGTGATGGCATCGATTCGAATGCCGCGCACGCCCCAGGGCGCGAGCCGCGCGCTCACTTCGTCGCCCGGACGCTCGAGCGCGAAGCCCAGCACGTCGAACCCGCACGCGACGTTGCTGACGGTGGCCGGCGCAAAGGCCGTCACGACGCGGTCAGTCACGGCCGTACCGCCGCCGAACGGCGGGAATCAGGTAGTCGCGAAACGCACTTTGGAAATCGTACATCGGTTCGAACCCCCAGTCGGTCCGCGCCGCCGAATCGTCGACGTCGGCCGGCCACGAGTCGACGATCGCCTGCCGCTTCTCGTCGACCGCATAGGTAATCGTCGCCTCAGGGAACGCCCGCAATACGACGGCACGGATCTCGGCTGCCGACGCACTGAACGCCCGCAGGTTGTACTCCGTGCGCGTGAGGCACGCGCGCGGCACCGAGGCCAGCTTCAGGAGCGCCTCGACGCCGTCGGGCATCGTCATGAACGGCACGGTCGTGTCGGGCCTGACAAAACAGACATACGACTCACCCCTGGCGGCCGCGTGAATCATCTCGGACGCATAGTCCGACGTGCCACCCGAGGGCACCGTCTCGGCGGAAACCAGTCCCGGGAATCTCACCGCGCGAAAGTCCACGCGGCGCGTCACGTCGGCCGACAGCTGTTTGTAGTGCCGCGTGTAGTATCGGCCGAGCTGCTCGCAGGACAGCTTGTTGCACCCGTAGAGCGTCACCGGATGAGTGTACTCGTCTTCACGCACGCACCCGGCGCGCGCCTTCGTCGCGGGATCGGCGAGGCCGTAGGCGGCGACCGATGACGGATAGACGAACAGGACGGGCCGGCCGTGCGATTCGCCTTGCCGTTGGGCAAACTCGAGCAGGTTGAGAGTGCCCTCGACGTTCACGTGGTGGGCGGTGGCCGGCGTGAACTCCGACCTCGTCGAGAGCCGGGCCGCGAGATGAAAGACCCGATCGACCTCGAACTCGGCCAGCACGCGCTCGAGGAGGCTCGTGTCGGTCACCGAGCCCACGAACTGGCGCGACACCCGCCGCGCGAGCCGAGGGTCGAGCGGCATCACGTCGAGCGTGACGAGCACCGAGCCCGACGAGGCAAGCCGCGCGATCAGTTCATGACCGATCTCGCCGCCCGCACCAGTGACGATGGTGACGGGTTTCCGCACTAGGCTCCGGGCTCGAGTGTCTGCACAACGGCGGCCAGGCTCCCCCACGTCTGCGGATCCTGACAGAGCAGCGTGCGCAAGTACAGCCCGACGACGTCGGGCGGGAACTGCCCCGCAATGCGCGCCACGGCCGGGCCGAGCTTGGCGGCATCGGGCATCACCTCGTCCTGCTGGATCAACCCGTTGTCATGCGCGATCCCGAGCGCGTCGAGAAACGCACCCATCATCGGCCGCTGTTCGGCCAGGTGATACAGCACCAAGACCCGGGCCGCCACCGGATCGGGAAGCGAGGGGAGGCTCGCCAGATGTCGCGCCTTGTGTTCGAGGTCGAGGCCGATGACGGTTTTCGGACGGAATTTTTTGTGCTGCGCGATGAGAAGTGCCGCCTGCGCCTGATCGCCCTTGGCCTCCTGGTCGGCCCAGAACGCGCGAGCGGCAACGAGCCGTAACGCGGCAGTCATGCTCTTCCACAATCGTGAAGGCGTCAACGTCGAGTCGATCATCATGCACATTCTATGACTCATCTCACAAAGCCGTGGCCCCTGGTCCCTCTGGCGCCTCCGGGCCCGGTTTCATTGTGGTATTCTCACGTCTTGGCTGACGATGGACGAACCCACTGCCCACATCGACCCTGAGCCGTCGGGCCTCACGGCGCCCGCCGCGTCGGTCGACGACGCGCTGGCCGACGTTTCTCCGGGGTGGGCCCGATGGGCACAGCTTGGCCGGGATATCCTCTCGGGGGCGCAGACGCTCATGTCGGCAGCCGTCTACGCCACGCTCATCGTCACCTTCGGGTTTCAGGTGGCCCGCGTGGATGGCATGAGCATGGCGCCGACGCTCGAGGACCACGACCGCCTCATCGTCAACAAGCTCGTGTACGAGCTGGGCGACCCGCGTCCGGGCGACATCGTCATGCTGTACTACCCGGTGAACCCGGAGAAGATGTTCGTCAAACGCGTGATCGCGCAAGAGGGCGATACGGTGCGCATCGTCGACGGGCGTGTGTTCGTCAACGACGTCCCCCTGCACGACGACTACGTCCCGGCCGAGTTCCGCAGCCACGACGACTGGGGGCCGCAGGTAATTCAGCTCGGGTACTATTTCGTCATGGGCGACCATCGGAACAACAGCTCCGACAGCCGTCACTGGGGACCGGTGCCCAAGAAATATATCGTGGGTAAGGTCAAAGTCCGGTGGTGGCCGCTCCAGGAGGCGCGCATCTTCTAGGTCGAGGGCCCTCCTGCGATTCTGCAATGCCGGAATCTGAACGTATACTTGACCCCGTGTCCCAGCGCTGCATGGTCCTCATTGCCGCGCCCGACTTGATGCCCAAGCTCAAGGCGCGCGCGGCCGACGCCAACGCCGAGCTTCTCACCTTCTCGGACACCGACGCGCTGCGCGCGCTCGAGGCCATCTTGAAGCGACGGCCCGACGTGGTGGCACTCGAGCGCCTGTTTTCGGCCACCCCTCGCGGCACCGCGCTCATCAATCGCATCAAGGCCGATCCAACGCTGACCCAGGCGGAAATCCGGATCATCTCGCAGGACGGCGTACAGGCGGTGCTGGCGTCTGAACCGGCAGCCGCGCCAGCCAAGCCCGCGCCAGCCACACCTGTCACCACGACGCCGGCGCCCTCTGTTGACGTGTGGAGCGGCAACCAGCCGCGGCGCGTGGAGAGCGTGACGACTCCGGCAGCGGCCCACGCACGACCCGTCGCATCGGTCGCGCCGGTGGCCACGCCTTCGGTCAGGTCCGCGCCATCACCCGTCGCGCCGTCCAAGCCGGTCGCTCCGGTCAAGCCCGCGCCACCGCCGGCTGCCGCAGACAAGCCGATCGTGGCGACTCCGCCAGCCGCTCCTCCGCCGCCCTCTGCCGCAGTGAAGCCGATCGTGACGGCTCCGTCCGCCGTCGCCGTACCGCCTGTGGCCGTGGCGAAGCCCGTTGCGGCGGCCGCACCGCCACTCGCACCACCGAAGCCGATTGCGGCGGCCTCAGTCGCCCGGGTGCCTGCTGTAGCTGCCGAGCCCGTCATCGACGCCATGCCAGCCGATGACGAGCCGCCGGTCGACGCGATCGGGCTGGTCGCTGAATTCGAATCGGCTGCCATGAATCTACCGGTTGAATGGATCGAAGCAGCCCCTGAGGCCGAGCCGACCGCGGAGGCCATCCTGACCCCTGAGACCGAACTTCTAGCGGAAGTCGAACTGGTCGCTGAGGTCGAGCTGGTTGCCGAGACGATGGCACCGGCGACAACCAAGGCGTCTGATGCGTTCGAAGTGATCACGAACGCGGGAGAAGTTGTCGCGCTCGAGCCGCCGGCGGCCATCTCAGCCAAGCCGGTCATCGAGGCCGCACCGCCAGAGCCCGAAGCGCCGCCGGGTCCCACGGCCCCACCGGCAGCGGCCGCTTCTGCTCCCCCGGTCGCCGCGCCACCTGCCCCGCAAGCTCCACCGGAGATCGTGCCGCGGCTCGATCAAAAAGGGACGCGCCGCGCGCCGCGCTTCAAGATCGCCGAAACGGCGGGCTTGCTGCTCGATGGAACCGCCGGCACGCTCGTCGATTTGTCGAGGGTCGGTGTGCAAGTGCTCTCGAAAGGCGTGCTGAAGCCCAATCAGCGCGTGCGCATGGCGCTCACCGACAAGCAGGGCGCGGTGAAGGTCAGCGGATCGGTCGCCTGGGCGTTATTCGAGATCCCGCCGCGCTACCGGGCGGGCATCGCGTTTCTCGACGCCGATCCCGCTGCGATCGATGCCTTCTGCGATCGACACAAACAGGGGTGAGACTTCTGAATCGCAGGATTGCAGAATGGCAGGATTGCAGAATCGCAATCCCTGCATTTCAATCCTGCAATCCTGCAATCCTGCCGTCCTGCAATTTCATGATGTCGTCTCTGATAATGGTGTCGTCGCGCTCCGAGCCGGTCGAGACGATCGCCGCCCGCACGCCCGACACCTCTTCCAGCCGCGCGATGTAGCGCCGCGCCGCCTCCGGCAGGGCCTCGAACCGCCTGATGCCCCTGGTCGGGGCCGACCAGCCGGGCATCGACTCGTACACCGGCTCGCAGGCAGCCAGTTGCCCGACATCGGACGGAAAATCGGTGAGCGTGCGGGAGCCGCAACGATAGGCGGTGCAGATCTCAATCTGCTCGAGGCCGTCGAGGACGTCCAGCTTGGTGAGCGCCAGCACATCGAGCCCGTTGATGCGGACGCCGTACCGCACCGCCACCGCATCGTACCACCCGCAGCGGCGCGGCCGGCCGGTGACGCTGCCGTACTCCTGTCCACTCTCACGCAACCGCTGGCCCTGCTCGCCGAACAGTTCGGTTGGCAACGGCCCTTCGCCGACGCGTGTCGTGTACGCTTTTGCGACACCAACGACCGCACCAATCGCGCGCGGACTGACGCCGAGGCCCGTGCACACGCCGCCGATGGTCGCGCTCGAGGAGGTCACGTAGGGGTAGGTGCCGTGGTCGATGTCGAGCAGCGTGCCCTGCGCGCCCTCGAAAAGAATGGGGCGGCCCTCGCGCATGGCCTGATGGAGCATCACCGACACGTCGCGGATCCAGGGACGCAGCCGCTCACCGTCGGTGAGCAGCTGTTCAACCACGGGACGCCAGTCCATGGTGCTGTCCTGGATCAGTCGATTCCTGGCGGTCACGTTATCGCGGACGGTCGCTTCGAGCCCGACCGGATCGGCCAGGTCGCCGACGCGGATGCCGCGGCGCGCGATCTTGTCCTCATAGGCGGGGCCAATACCCCGCGACGTGGTACCAATCTTGCGGTCACCGCGCCTCGCTTCCAGCAGCAAGTCCAGATCCCGATGGTACGGCAGGATGAGGTGCGCTTTGTCGCTGATCGCGATGCGGCCGTCGACCTCGACGCCGTTCCGTGCGAGCTCATCGACTTCGGCGAAAAGCGCCTGCGGATCGACGACGACCCCGTTGCCGATGACGCACGTGACGTGCGGATGCAAGATACCGGACGGGATCAACCGCAGGATGAATTTTGTGCCGTTGACGTACACGGTATGGCCGGCGTTGTGCCCGCCCTGGTAGCGCGCGACGATCGAGAAGCGCGGCGTCAGCAGATCGACGATCTTTCCCTTGCCTTCGTCTCCCCACTGCGCGCCAAGGACTGCGAGATTCATAAGCGAAGTAAGATTCTACGCGAGTCAAGCAAAAAAATATTTATTTTCAAATTGACAACGTGCGCGCCGCTTCTTAAGGTCTAGTCTTCCGCATGCTCACGCCCCGTACTGCCTTAACGCGCCGCATCCTCACAGCGCTCGACGCCTCGCCGTCCAGGATTCCGGTGTTGGTCGGCGGGTGCGGCAGCGGGCGCACGACGTTGCTCCACCAGCTGCGCGATCGCCTCGGCCGGACCGCGTGTCAGCACATCGACGTCGAGCGGACCGCCACCACGCCCGAGCGCTTTCTCCGCGCCGTGGCCGCCACCTCGCCCTTCCCGGTGAGCGAAGGCCCCCCCAAGGGCGCCCGCGCCGCGTTCGAGACGACGCTGGCGTTCTTTACCCGCGCCCGCACCGGAGCCGGCGAACCGGCGACCTTCCTGCTCGACGAATTCCTTGAGTTGCGCACCTTTGAGAGCTTCCCTGGATTGCGCCGCGTGCTCGGCGAACTTGTCGACGGCCTGTCGGCCACGCCGAATCGCTTCGTGGTCACGAGCCGCTACGTCGCCCGCGCCTTGCGGCTGCTGCGCGATCGCTCCTCACGCTTTGAAGTCATTCATGTACCACCCCTTACGGCCGAAGACACGCTCGACATCCTGGGGCCTTCACCGTCAACCAACGCCCAGGCCAACGATCTCATCGCCCGCGCCGTCCAGGCGCTTTCTGACGGCCGGCCGGCCTACGTGCGGGCGCTGGTCGACGAGCTGCACGCCCAGGGCGGGACGGCCCCCGACCCGGTGGGCGCGCTCTCAGCGCTCCTCTCGCCCGGCGGCCGGCTCGCCAGCAGTTGCGGCTTCTGTTACGAGCTGCGGCTGCATCGCGCGCGTGGCTACGGCGCGCTCAAAGCGATTCTCGAGATCCTCGCAGATGAAGAAGGCCTGACGCTGACCGAGATCTCGCGGCGCCTGCAGCGAACGCCGGGGTCAACCAAAGATTACCTGTCGTGGCTCGAAGACGTCGATCTCGTGACGTTCCGTCAGAAGCGCTACGCCTTCAGCGATCCCTTGCTGCGCGTGTGGGTGCGATTGTACTGCCGCGTGTCGACGCC
>MELA01000007.1 GCA_001767495.1 Acidobacteria bacterium RIFCSPLOWO2_12_FULL_65_11
TGGGGCCCCACCCCCAGCGCGAACTTACGCTGATGCTCGCCCTCGGCTTCGCATGGCCTCGGCTCGGCACGCCACCCCAGCGCGGCTGCCGCGCTGGGGGCCCCGGCATGGCCGCAGGCGCTCTTGTCTTGGCACACCGCGGCCCTACTTGACCGTCTCCCTCACCACCTCTTCGACCGTCGTCAGGCCGGCCTGGACCTTCCGCAGGCCGCTGTTGCGCAGCGTAATCATGCCTTCCTCGACAGCCTTGCGCCGCAGCTCGAGACCCGAGGCGCCGACCAGGATCAGCTCGCGCATCGGCTCGCCGACCTCCATCACCTCGTAGAGACCGACGCGGCCCTTGTACCCCGTCTTGTTGCACTTCTCGCAGCCCACGCCCCTCATCGGCTTCACAGCGTTGGCGTCTTCCGGCGAGTAGCCGGCCTGGACGAGCGCCGGCACCGGCAGCGGATGCGGCTCCTTGCAGTTGCTGCAGATGCGGCGCACGAGACGCTGCGCGCAAATCAGATGGACCGAGTTCGCCACCAGGAACGGCTCGATGCCCATGTTCATCAGCCGGTTGATCGTGCTCGGCGCGTCGTTGGTGTGCAACGTCGACAGCACCAGATGGCCCGTCAGCGCGGCCTTGACCGCGATCTCGGCCGTCTCGAAGTCGCGGATCTCGCCAACGAGGATGATGTTGGGGTCCTGACGCAGGAAGGAGCGAAGCGCGGCCGCGAAGTTGAGCCCGATGCTCTCCTTCACCTGCACCTGGTTGATGCCCACCAGGTTGAACTCGACCGGATCCTCGGCCGTCATGATGTTGGTTTCGGGGGTGTTGATCTTGGCAATCGACGAGTAGAGCGTGTTCGTCTTGCCGCTGCCGGTCGGGCCCGTCACGAGCACCATGCCCCAGGGACGCAGGATCGCCGCCTCGAACTTGGAGAGCGACTCGGTCTCGAACCCGAGCTTCGTCATGTCGAGCATCAGCTTGTCTTTGTCGAGCAGCCGCATGACGATCTTCTCACCGAAGAGCGTCGGCAGCACCGAGACGCGGAAGTCGATTTCCTTCGGCGAGCCGTTCTCGTTGAAGCGAATCTTGATGCGGCCGTCCTGCGGCAGGCGCTTCTCGGCGATGTCGAGCTTCGACATGATTTTGACGCGCGACACGATGGCGTCCCGGTACTTCATCGGCGGGTTCATGATGTTGTACAGAATCCCGTCGATGCGGTACCGGATGCGGAGCTCCTTCTCGTACGCCTCCATGTGGATGTCGCTCGCGCCCTTCTGAATCGCCGACATCAGCACGACGTTCACCAGCCGCACGACCGGCGCGTCTTCGCCCTGTTTGGCCAGCGCATCGGCGCTGATTTCCTGCAGCTCTTCGAGAACCTCGACATCGGCTCCGGCGTCGATCGTCTGCTGCTGCAGCTCCTCGAGGCCCCTGCTGGCCATATCGAGCGCGCTCGGTCCCGACGCCATCGTCACGGCCATCGCGGCCTTGCCGCCGCCACCGCCACCGCTGCCGCTGCCGCTGCTACTGCCGGATGGATAGTACCGGGTGATGGCCTCGATGACCGCCGTCTCCGACGCGACGACCGGCTCCACGTTGTAGCCGGTCATGAACTTGATGTCGTCCATCGCGAAGACGTTGGTCGGATCGGTCATCGCGAGCGTCAGCGTGGCGCCCGAGCGACTGAGCGGCACGATCTGATACTTCTTCGCCGTGTCACCGGGGATCAGCTGGACGACGGCTGGATCGATCTCAAACTGTGCGAGGTTGATCGACGGGACACCGTACTGCTTGCTGAGCAGACCCGTGATCTCCTCGTCTTTCACGAAGCCCATCTTGACCAGGTTGTAGCCGAGCTTTCCCCCGTTGGCCTTCTGGTGGGTCAGCGCCTGCTGCAACTGCTCAGCCGAGATGCGCTTCTCTTTGAGGAGGAGTTCGCCGATGCGGACTGCCATGAAGAATGAAGCCTAACCGTGGTGACAAAAGTTGTCAACGATGGAACTGATGCATCTCTGATACATCACTAATACGTCGCCCTCAGGCCGATGGCCCATCCTCGACGGGCCTGGTCCGAGCCGCCGGTGACGGCGCCATCGAGGTACATCCCCCGGCCAAGAGCCACGCTCAACCCGCCGCTCGGAGCCGGATTCGCCTCCCCGACGGTGCTGACGCTCACGCCGCCCCGAACACCGACGCGCCGGCCCCTCACCCACGCCTCGACGCCGCCCGCGATGTGACGCGCATCACCAAACGGCGTCGGCGTCGTCGTCACGTCGGCGTCGAAGGCCAAGGTCAGCTCATCTATGGATCCGCGGCCCCGGCCCGTGAGCGCCAGGCCGGTGCGCACCTGACGCGTCAGTTCGAACTCATCCGCGCCGCTGCCGAAGGTCGGGGCGGTGAGGTGCCTCACCGTGAGGCCCACGCGCGCGCCGCCAGCAGCCGCCATCACTCCGACGTCGTAATCGCCGTGGGTCTCACCGGCATGAACAATCTTCAGCGTGGAGGCGACCGCGAAGTGCTCGCCGAGCGACTGACCGGTGGTCACGCCAAACAGGTTGACGACTGATCGATCTTCTCGGTTCACCGGCGCTGGCCCTACAGGGCCGACAGCCCGTATTTCTCTGAGCTGCAAGCGGTAATAACTCAGACCGAGGCCCAGCACCTTGGTGGCAAAGCCGCCGGCGCGCGTCCGGGTCGGATCGGCCGCGCGGCCAAATTCAAGGGTCGCGTCGAAGAAGGCGTCGCTCGCCAGACCGGCGGGATTCCACCAGGTGGCTGTGGCATCGTCGGCCACCGCCACAAACGCGCCGGCCATGCCCCGCGCGCGAACGCCGACGCTCTCAAAGGTTGGGGCTTGGGCAGCCACGATCGCCGGCATGAACACACAGAACACGAAGGACACACAGAGCCAGCCCGTCGAGCGCATGGCTTCTCGGTTCATCGCGTCAATTGTACCGGGATTTTCTTCTGTTAGCCGACGAGCACTGCGGCAGCCACGACCGTGGTCCACAGGCCCTTCTTGTCGCCGACGGCCGTCTGCGTCACGTTCTGCGTACGGACGATCTCGTTCGACAGCCGGTAGACTTCCTTCTTCTCGTCCCAGCTCTTGTCGGGATCGAACTCGAGCCCCAGCGTCGTCGCCAGCATCTCAGCGGCAAGCTCCTCGGCATAGTCGCCGGCGATGTCCTCGCTTTCGCCGAAGCTGTGGTGCTCGGAGAGGTAGCCGTAGGTGTTCTTGTCCCGAGGAATCGCGACGCCGACGGTCGCGGCAATCAGACGGTGCGGCTCACGCGTGGCGGCCTCCGACATCACGACGAAGGTGACCTGGCCCGGCTCGAGGAGCTTGCTTCCCTGCGCGCGGGAAAGAATGCGGCATTTCGGCGGAAAGATGCTCGAGACGCGGACGAGGTTGCAGGCCGCGATACCAGCCGACCGCAGCGCCAGCTCGAACGAGGTCAGCTTCTCGCGGTGCTTGCCGACGCCCTTGGTGAAGAACATCTCCTTGGGAACGAATCCGATCACGTCACGCTCCTTGTCGACGAGTTGGGACCTGCATGGTAAACACCAGCTTTCCCAGTGTCAACCTTATAGAACCTCTTTGGAACCTGGAACACGAGCCGCAAGGAGGCCGTATTATGTCTAGGTGACGTCCGAGCCAACCTCCAACCTGGCCAAAGGGCTGCCGGCGCGTGTTTTCGGCGTCCTGACGTCGCCGCGGGCCACCTACGCCGACGTCGTCGCCCGCCCGCGCGCGCTCGGGGTGATGGTCGTCGTCCTCATGATTTCGATTTCGGCTCTCGTGACGTTCCTGTCGACCGAAGTCGGCAGGCAGGCCGTGCTCGACCAGCAACTGCGTGCGATCGAATCGTTCGGCATCACGGTCAACGACGCGACGTACGAGCGATTGCAGCAAGCCGGCAGTCGAGCACCCGTGATCGGCGCCCTCGGCCAGGCTTTCAGCCTGCTCATCGGCGCCCTCGCCGTGTCGGGCATCGCGCTCGCCGTCGTGCACGCCGTCTTGGGCGCCAGGGTGACCTTCAAGCAGGTGTTTGCCGTGGTGGCCCACTCGGGCGTCGTGCTCACGCTGCAGTCGCTCTTCGTGCTGCCGCTCGACTACGTGCGGGAGACGCTCGCAAGCCCGACCACGCTGGCGGCGTTCATGCCCGTTCTCGACGAGAGTTCATTTGTCGCCCGGCTGCTCGGCTCGATTGATTTGTTCGTCATTTGGTGGCTAATCAGCCTCGCGATTGGGCTCGGTGTGCTCTCCCAGCACCGCACGGCGCCCATCGCAACAGCAATGCTTGTAGCGTACGGCGGGATCGGTCTGACGATCGCCGCTGTCAGATCCGCACTGGCAGGTGCATAGATGACCCTGAAGAATGTGCTGATGGTGTCGGCGATCGTCGTCATTGGCGCGGCGGTGGTGGGCGCCAATCTGTACTTCAAGCGGGAAAAGCCGCTCGTGGTGACCACCGAGGTCATCAAGGCGCGCGACCTCGAAGCCCTGGTCTCGGCCTCCGGCAAGATTCAGCCCAAGCGCCTCGTCAACATCAGCGCCGATAGTTTCGGCCGGGTCGTGAACCTGGCCGTGAGCGAAGGTGACCGCGTGAAGAGAGGCCAGTTCCTTCTGCAGATCGACCCCAAGTCGCTCAGCACACGCGTCGACAGCGGCACAGCGTCGCTGCAGGCGGCGCAGATGTCGCTCGACCAGACACGGCAATCGATCGTGACCGCGCGCGTGCAGCTCGAGCAGGCGCGGCAGACACTCAAACGGCAGCAGGATCTCTGGGCGAGACAACTCACGACGCGCGAGGCGCTCGACAAGGCCACCAATGACGTGAGCGCGGCCGACTCGGCGCTCCAGGAGCGCGAGCACGGCGCCGACGCGCAGGCGGCGCGCATCGAGCAGGAGCGCGCCGGCCTCGAGAGCGCCCGCTACGACTTGAGCAAGGTCCGCATCGAGTCGCCGATCGACGGCATTGTCACGCGCCGCAACATCCAGGAGGGCGAGACGGCGGTGGTCGGCACGATGAACAATGCGGGCACGGTGCTCCTGACGCTGGCCGACATGTCGGTGATCCAGGCCGAGGTCGAGGTCGACGAAACGAACATCCCCAGCGTGCAGATCGGCCAGAAGGCCAAGATCACGATCGACGCGATTCCCGACAAGACGTTTGCCGGCCACGTGACGGAAATCGGTAACAGCCCCATCCAGACCAGCACCACCGCCCAGGCCGGCTCGCAGGCGACCAACTTCAAAGTGGTCGTGGTCCTCGACGAGAAAGTGCCGGACATCCGGCCGGGATTCACCTGCACGGCGGACATCACGACCGCCACACGGACGCAAGTCACGGCGGCGCCCATCCCGGCCGTCGCCGTCCGCGAGCTCGTGTATGACGCGGCTGGCGAGATCGTGAGACAGCAGAGGACCGACAGCCGTGTCCGCACGCCCCAGCCGGCGGCCGCCGCGGCGGAGCTTCCCGCCGGGCAGACGCGCAAGGAGACCGAGGGCGTGTTCGTCGTGCGCGGGGGCCGCGCGGAGTTCGTGCCGATCGAGGTCGGCATTGCCGGCGACAAGTATTTCGAGGTGCTCTCGGGCGTCAAAGACGGCGAGCAAGTGGTGACCGGCCCCTACAACTCCGTGCGTGGCATGGCCGATGGTGATCTGGTGTCGGTAGACGACAAGAAACCGTGAATAAGTATCTCGACTCGGCGACGATCGCGCTCGAGGCCATCTGGGCGGCCAAGCTGCGGTCGTTCATGACCGTGCTGGGGAATATCGTGGCGGTGACCTCGATCATCGCCGTGGTGTCGCTCATCCAGGGGTTGAACGCCTCGGTCAGACAGGCGATCCTCAATCAGGCCGGCGCGGACTCGTTCAACGTCCAGCGGTTCCCGATTACGAGAACCGACGAGGAATTCGAGAAGGCGCGCAACAACCCACGCATCTCGCTCGCCGACGCCCGCGCCATCCGCCGCTACAGCTCGCTCGTCACCTCCGTGATGGCCGGTTCAGATGCCGGCGGCCGCGTCAGCTATCAGGGGCGCTCGATCGACAACATGCGGATCCAGGGCGTAACGGGCGAGTTCGGAGATTTCTCGAGCTTCGACGCCGAGCGGGGGCGGCTGATGAGCCCGACCGAGGTGGACTCGGCGCGCCCGGTGGCGGTCGTCGGCTGGCAGACCGCCGACCGGCTGTTCGGCAGCGAGCTCGACCCGCTGGACAAGATCATCCAGATCGAAGGCACGCATTTCCGCGTGGTCGGCGTGAGCGCCAAGCGGGGGACGCTTCTCGGCCGGTCTCAGGACGAGTTCGCCATCGTGCCGCTCGGGCAGTTTCAGATGCTGTTCGGCGCGCGACGGCAGCTCGCGTTGATGATCAAGCCGCGCGACATCTCGCTCGTCGCCGAAGCGATGGACGAGGCCACGCTCGCGCTGCGAATGGCCCGGCGGCTCAAGCCGAGGCAGGCGGACAACTTCGCGCTGTTCACCTCAGACACGATTCTCGACATCTATCGCTCGGCGACCACCGGGATCTTCGCCGTGCTGGTCGGCGTCGTCGCGCTGTCGCTCGTGGTCGGTGGCATCGTGATTATGAACATCATGCTGATGGTGGTGACCCAGCGGACCCGTGAAATCGGCCTCCGCAAGGCGCTCGGCGCGCGCCGGTCGGACATCATGGCGCAGATGCTGACCGAATCGGTCGTGCTCTCGATGTTCGGCGGCCTCATCGGGACGTTCTTCGGCGGCGTCATCGCGACCGTGATCTCCTCGTTCACGCCGATTCCGGCGTCGATCGAGGCCTGGTCGGTGGCGCTCGGCATCGGCATCACCGCGCTCGTGGGCCTGTTCTTCGGCTTGTATCCCGCGATGCGGGCGGCCAGGCTCGACCCGATCGAGGCGCTGCGGCGTGAGTAGACAAGAGATCGACCACTACTCCGCGTCCTTCGTGGTGAATGAGACCATATGGCGATCCGCGTAGGGCTCATCGACGAAGTCGTCGCCATGGCGTTCGACACCGTGCGCAGCAACAAGATGCGCTCGGGCCTGACCGTGCTCGGCGTGGTCATCGGCATCACGTCAATCGTCGGCATGACGTCGCTCGTCCGCGGGTTCGACCAGTCGCTGCGCGACATGATCCGCACCATCGGCCCCAACCTCATCTTCATCCAGCGGTTCGGCGTGACCAGCTTCGCCAACGGCGCCGAGCTCACCGACCTCCTCAAGCGGCCCAACCTGTCGCTGTCCGACGCGCGCGCGCTCGAGGAGCAGAACACGACGCTCTCGTACGTCGACCTCGAGTTCGGCGCCGGACCGGGGCCCAGCAACCAGCAGCGCGCCTTCTACCGCGATCAGAAGACGCGACCCCAGCTCGTCTTCGGGACCTCGGAGCACTTCGCCAACGGCACGCGCATTCCGATGCTGGCGGGCCGCTACTTCAACGGCACCGAGCTCCAGTACCGCCGTAACGTCGCCGTGCTCGGCAATACCTCCTATAAAGTGCTCTTCGAGCCGTTCGGGATCGATCCGATCGGCAAGCAGGTCCGGGTCGGCAACCAGCGCTTCGAGGTGGTCGGGGTGTTCGATGAGCGGCCGACGGCGGGCGGCTTCAACCTCGGCGCCGACGACTTTATCGCCATCCCCTATTCGACCTACCAGCGCATCTTCGGCGTTCGAGTCTTCACCAACCGCAACGGCACGAGCGCCGCCGTCCAGATTTCCGTGCTCCCGCGCGACGGCGTCAGCCTGGAGGCCGCCATCGCCGACGTCGAGCGGATCATGCGGACGCGCCACGGCTTGAAGCTCGACGAGCCGAACGATTTCGACATCACCACCCAGGATCAGTTTCTCAGACTGTGGGACCGGATCAGCCAGGGCACGTTTCTGGCGCTCGTCGTCATCTCGTCGATCGCGCTCATGGTCGGCGGGATTGGCGTGATGGCCATCATGTCGATCTCGGTTACCGAACGAACGCGGGAAATCGGGGTCAGAAAGGCGCTCGGGGCGCGGCGCGCCGAGATCCTCTTCCAGTTCCTGATGGAAGCGGCCTTTCTGACCTCGGTCGGCGGCGTCATCGGCATCCTGTTGGGCGCCTCCATTGGATGGGCCGTGCACCTCATCTCGGGCTTTCCGGTCTCGCTCCCCTGGTGGTCGTTCGCGATCGGTCTCGGCTTCTCGGCCTCGGTCGGCATCTTTTTCGGAATGTGGCCTGCCGTCAAAGCCTCGCGGCTCGACCCCATCGAGGCCCTCCGCTACGAATAGCCACAGTCGGCAGTCGACAGTCGGCAGTCCTTGCAGCCGCCAAGCACGCCGCAATATGATGCCCGATTATGAAGGTCTACGACGCCACCAGCATCAGAAACGTTGCGCTTGTCGGACACTCCGGATCCGGCAAGACGCAGCTCGCCTCCGCCATCCTCTCCGATGCGGGCATGATCAATCGCTTCGGCAAGGTGGACGAGGGGACGGCGGCCACCGATTTCGACGAAGAGGAGATCGCGCGTAAGCACACCCTCTCGTCGAGCCTCGCCTACGCCGAGTGGAACAAGCACAAGATCAACCTGATCGACACGCCCGGCATCGGCAATTTCCTGGCCGACGCATGCGCCGCGCTGCAAGTGGCCGACGCCGCGCTGGTCGTGGTGGATGGTGTGTCGGGCGTGATGGTGCAAACCGAAAAGGTATGGGCGGCGGCCGAACAGCTCGGGCTCCCGCGGCTGGTGGTCGTCAACCGCCTGGATCGCGAGCGCGCCAGCCTGGACCGCTCGTTACAATCGCTCCGGGAGGCGTGCAACCGCACCATCATTCCGATTCAGCTCCCGATCGGCGAGGAAAAGGCGTTCCGCGGCGTCGTCGACCTCATTTCGAAGAAAGCGTTCATCTTCCAAGCTGACGGAAGCGGCAAGTTCAGCGAGGACGCCGTTCCCGCCGACATGGCCGGCAGGGTCGACCAGGCGCGTGAGGCGCTCGTCGAGATGGTGGCCGAAGCCGACGAGAAGCTCATGGAGCGATTTTTCGAGGCCGGCACGCTCACCGACCAGGAGCTCATCGCCGGACTGCGCAGCGCCACGAGCGCCGCGAAGATCTTTCCGCTCGTGTGCACCTCCGCGCTCGTCAACATCGGCGTCCCGCAGCTGCTCGATGCCGTCCTGGCCGCTGTGCCTGCACCCACGGACCGCCCGTTCAAGGGCCTCGACAAGTCGAGTGCCGAGGTCACCCGCGCAGCCGACGACAAGGCCGCAACCTCGGCCTTTGTCTGGAAGACGATCGCGGATCCGTTTGCCGGGCGCATCACGATGTTCCGCGTCGTCTCGGGTGCGCTCAAGTCCGATTCGACGGTGCTGAACAAGACCAAGGACACGCCCGAGCGGCTGGGCGCGCTGGTCCTGCTGCAGGGCAAGACGCAGACGACGGTGCCGGAAATCAAGGCGGGCGACTTGGGCGCCGTCGCCAAGCTGAAGGAGACGCTGACCAACGATACGATCGGCGACAAAGCCGATGCGATCATGTTTCCCGCGATCAAGTTTCCCGAGCCGGTGCTGGCCTATGCCATCGAGCCGAAGACCCGTGGAGACGAGGACAAGATCAGCACGTCGATGCATCGCCTCGAAGAGGAGGACCCGTCGATTCACTACAGTCGCGATCCGCAAACCAAAGAGCTGCTGCTCGCCGGCCAGGTGCAGCTGCACATCGAGGTGACGGTCGCCAAGCTGAAGCGGCGGTTCGGCGTGGACGTGAACCTCAAGCCGCCGCGAATTCCGTACCGCGAGACGATCAAGGTGGCCACCGAGGCGCACGGTCGCCACAAGAAGCAGACCGGCGGCCACGGCCAGTTCGGCGACTGCAAGATCAAGGTCGAGCCGCTGCCGCGCGGATCTGATTTCGAGTTCGTGGACGACATCTTCGGCGGCTCCATCCCCCGGCAGTTCGTGCCCGCGGTCGAGAAAGGCATCCAGGACGCGCGGACCCGCGGCTATCTGGCCGGCTTTCCGATGGTCGATTTCCGCGTGACGGTCTTCGACGGCTCCTATCACGACGTCGACAGCAACGAGCTGTCGTTCAAGCTGGCCGGCTCGCTCGCCTTCAAGGACGCGATGACGCGCGCCAAGCCGACGATTCTTGAGCCGATCATGAACGTCGAGGTGTACGCACCGTCAGACTTCGCCGGCGATCTGATGGGCGACCTCAACGGCCGTCGCGGGCGCATCGGCGGCATGGACACGCGCGGGACCACGACGATCATCAAGGCGCAGGTGCCGATGTCCGAGATGCTCACCTACGAACAACATCTGACGTCGGCGACCGGCGGCCGCGGCTCGTACCACATGGAGTACTCGCACTACGACGAGGTGCCCGCCCATCAGCAGACCAAGATCATCGCGGCGGCCAAGGCCGAACGCGCCGGTGTCGAGGTGGAAGAAGCCTGATGCCTACGACTTGTCGGGCCGACGGAAAGAGCACGTGGCGATGACTTCACGCCAAGCTCTCGCGTTCATTCGTAAGCACGGCGTCGTACTCGAGGCCGCGCAAGGGCCGGTCCCGTCGCTTGCTGAGGTCATCGCTGGACAACCAGTTAGACGTAGTTGGTGGTCTCATCCGAAAGGTCGCGAGATATTCGCGGTGACGCGAGCTATCCGCGAAAGCGACGATGTCCTCGTGTGCCGGCTAATCAAGGGCAAAGTCACCTTTGTCCATCGGCGGTTGTGGCCTGCCCTTGTCCGAGCGGCGGGCCGTCTTCCATCGGCTCACCTTTCGCGGGTGCGCGAGGTTCACACGAGTTCGGGACGTCACGTGACCAAAGAAGTCCCCTTCCCAGATTGGGTTCCGTCGAGCGTGCGCACGGCTGCGAAACACCTGCCGGAGGAAGCGGCGCTCGCAGAGTGCGCCGCGTGGATCGAATAGAGAAGCAGCGCGCGGGATCAGGTTGATGCTCAAACCGGTCACCATCGGTAGCGCCGTGGCGGCGCTTGCCTGCCTCGGGCTCTCGCAGATGTCGAATCCCGAGATGTTCGGCATCACCTCCGAACCTTCCAGAATCCTGTTTTACGGTGGCTCGGGCCTCCTCGCAGGTGCTCTCGGCCTTGTCGCCCTGGCCGGCGCCGCCGTCTGGGCGGTCCGATGCGCGGCCGACCGCCGCCGCGGCGCGGACCATACACGTCGAGGGTGACGAGGAAGAAGAAAGGATGACACTTCGCGTGCGACGGGTTGTCGCGTCAGATAGTGGAAGGCGTCGCTCCATGAACACGTCCATGCCAGGGGGCAGAGCGGCGTGAGCCAGGACTTTCGCATCGAGCCGGCCACCGACGCTGACGTGCCCGTGATCTTGCGGCTGATCAAGGGCCTGGCCGAGTATGAGAAGCTGGCTGACGCAGTGGTGGTCACTGAACAACGCCTGCGCGACACGCTGTTCGGCCCGCGGCGGTTCGCGGAGGTCATCATCGGCTACGCGGGGACTGAAGCGGTGGGATTCGCCGTGTTCTTTCACAACTTCTCGACGTTTCTTGGTGCTCCCGGCCTCTACCTTGAGGACATCTTAGTCGAGCCGCGCTGGCGCGGCCACGGCCT
>MELA01000008.1:0-3781 GCA_001767495.1 Acidobacteria bacterium RIFCSPLOWO2_12_FULL_65_11
CCTCGCCGCGTGCCTTCGCTGAAGGCATACAGCTCGTTGACCAGTTCCATGAGCGACGACACCGCGGTATTGAGGTGCATCCGCTCTTCGATGTCCACGGTGACGCGCCGAATCGTGTCGTGCGTCTTTCTCCGCAGCGCCCGCTCGGCATCGGTCCACTCTGGTGGCTGATGGCTGATGGCTGGTGGCTGGTTCACGACTACTCCACTCCAGTGATCGACGATGCGCCAGAGGCGGACGAGGAATCTAAAACTCCCCTCCAGCCCCGAGTCGCTCCACTCGACTTCCTTTTCAGGTGGCGCGACGAACATCACGTACAGCCGCAGCGCGTCGGCACCGTACTTCGCCAGCATCTCATCCGGATCGACGACGTTGCCCTTGGACTTCGACATGACAGCGCCGTTCTTGAGCACCATGCCCTGCGTGAGGAGGCGCTTGAACGGCTCGCTGAAGTCGAGCAGCCTGACATCGCGCAGCACGCGCGTGAAGAACCGCGAGTACAGCAGGTGCAGAATCGCGTGCTCGACGCCGCCGCTGTAAAAATCGACCGGCATCCAGTAAGAGGCGACGTCGGGATCGAACGGCAGCTCGGTATTCTTCGGATCGCAGAATCGCAGGAAGTACCACGAGGAATCGACAAAGGTGTCCATCGTGTCGGTCTCGCGCCTGGCGTGGCCGCCGCACTCTGGACACGTGACGTTGACAAACTCCGGCACCTGCGCCAGTGGCGAATCGCCACGGCCCGTGAAGGCCGCCACCTTCGGCAGCTCGATCGGCAGATCGTCGTACGGCACCGGCACGACGCCGTCCTTCGGGCAATGGATGATGGGAATCGGCGTCCCCCAGTAGCGCTGGCGCGAGATGCCCCAGTCCTTCAGTCGATACTGGACCTCGCCCTTGCCGATGCCGCGTGCCTCGGCGTCGGCGGTCATCCTTCTCAATACGTCCGGCGCTTCCTGCCCGGTGTAGTCACCCGAATCGACGAGCTGCCCGTACGCCACGCATGCTTCCACCATCGCGTCGGCCGCGGCCGGCGTGCTCGCTGACCGCACGACGATGCGAACCGGCAGGGTGTACTTGCGGGCGAACTCGAAATCGCGCTGGTCGTGAGCCGGAACGGCCATGATGGCGCCCGTGCCGTATTCCGCCAGCACGAAGTTGGCGACCCAGATCGGTACTTCCCTGCCTGTGAAGGGATTCACCGCCTTGCGCCCGGTGTCGAAGCCCTCCTTCTCGACGGTGCCCATCACGCGAGCATCGCGGTCGAGAGCTCTGAACGTCGCCACGCGGTCGCGGAACACCTTCGGATCGGCGCTTTCGGCTGTGAAGCGATCCACCAGGGGATGCTCGGGCGCCAGCAGGACGAAGGTCGCGCCGTAAATCGTGTCGATGCGCGTCGTAAAGATCTCAATAGCGGCATGATCCGATCCAGGGACCTCTGCTCCAGGGAGGCTGACGATCTGAAACCTGAGGCGCGCGCCTTCCGACCGTCCGATCCAGTTCCGCTGCATCACGACGACCTTTTCAGGCCAGTCGGCGAGCGTGTCGAGGTCCTTGAGCAGCTCGTCGGCGTACTCGGTGATCTTGAAGAACCATTGCTCCAGATCCCGGGCGACGACCACGGTCGCGCAGCGCCAGCACGCGAGGTCGACGACCTGTTCGTTGGCGAGCACCGTGTTACAGCTCGAGCACCAGTTGACCGTCGAGCGCTTGCGGTACGCCAGGCCGCGCTCGAACATCTTGAGGAAGATCCACTGGTTGAACTTGTAGTACTCCGGGAGGCACGTGGCGATCTCGCGGCCCCAGGCGTAGCTGATGCCGAGGCGCTGCAACTGCCCCTTCATGTGGGCGATGTTGTCGAAGGTGGACGTCTCGGGATGCGTGCCCGTCTTGATGGCCGCGTTCTCGGCCGGAAGTCCGAACGCGTCCCAGCCGAAGGGATGCAGGACGTTATAGCCGCGCAGGCGTTTGGTTCGGGCCATCACGTCGCCGATGATGTAGTTGCGAACGTGGCCCACGTGCGCGTGCCCCGACGGGTACGCGAACATCTCCAGGCAATAGAACTTCGGCCGGCCCGCGTCGGCGTCCACTTCGAAGGCGCGCGAGTCGGTCCAGTGCTGTTGCCACTTCTTGTCGAGCTGCTGCGGCCTAAAGTCGGTCATCGCATTGCGGATTGATGATTGCTGATTGTTGCTTGTCCAGACCGCCGATTGTTGACTGTCGACTGACTGCCGAGGGAATCAGTAGAGGAATCTGTCACACATCGTTCCAGACCGAACCGATGATGAGATAAATCCCAGTAACGAGCTCTCCAAGAACAAGCAATACCAACCAGTGTAGGCAGCTCTGACCTCCCTGGGAGGCAGCAACCACCACAGAGATGACAGGACGAGTCGTATACAAGAACACGAGTGCCGCAAGCGGCATCAGGGCTGCTAACGGCGTGATGGGACCAAGTCCGAGAAGCGCTATCCCAATCAGGACAAGAGGCCAAATTAGTGTGAGAGCTAAGGCCTGGCGCAACCAGAAATCTCCCGTCCGCCACAGATCAATTACGAACTGCAAGGCTTCTTTCATTGCTGTCCTCCTTTCTGATCAGACCCGGTCCGCGACAGTGGGTGCCAGCGCCCCTTGGCTCTCACGGACCGCCGTTTCGTACTCCAGCACGGTGGTAGGAGCCGGCCGGCGCTCCGTGCCCTGACCCATAGGGGCGATGGGTCTTGGCCATGGCCCGCAGTGTAGGACATCCCTCGCTCCGCGCACACTGACAATGATAATGTCAGAGGCGATTACTCGGACATGCTCCCAGTGGCTGGAAAGGTCGATGTGCCAGCCACCACCAGCGACCAGTCACCAGCCGCCGATGCGCACAGGCGTTCTCCTAATGGCCCACGGCACGCCGGCCTCGCTCGACGAGATGCCGGAATACCTGCAGCTCGTGCGCGGCGGCCGCCCGGCGTCGCCCGAGCTGGTCGCCGAAATGCGCCATCATTACTCAGCCATCGGGGGTCGCTCGCCGCTCACCGCCCTCACGGGTGCCCAGGCCGACGCGCTCGGCGCGCGGCTCGGTCGCGACGTGCCGGTCGCGGTCGGCATGCGCAACTGGCACCCCTTCATCAACGATGCGCTGGCCGGGCTCGCCGCATCGGGCGTCGAGCGTGTCATTGGCATCCCGATGGCGCCCCAGGCGTCAACGATCATCGTGCACAAGTACGTGGATGCTGCAATTGCCGGATTGCCCCAGGGGGTGGCCTTCGAAGCGGTGCGGTCGTACTTCGCACATCCGCTCCTGGTCGAGGCGTTCGCCGAGCAGGTTCGAGCCGCGCGTCCCGGCGCCCATGAAACGATCGTCTTTACGGCGCACAGTCTTCCGTCGCGCGTCATCGCGTCGGGCGACCATTACGCGGAGGAGGTGGCTGCCACGGCATCGGCCGTCGCCGGGCGCGCCGCGATTGCCCGCTATGAGTGCGCGTACCAGAGTACGGGACGCACGCCCGAGCCCTGGATTGGGCCGGATCTCTGTGGGCTCATCAAAGAACGGGTCGCCGGGGGCGCACGGCAGTTTCTGATCGTGCCCATCGGCTTCGTGTGCGACCACACCGAAATCCTGTTCGATATCGACATCGAGGCCGCGTCGGTGGCGCGGCAATGCGGCGCCACGCTCAGGCGGACCGAGTCGCTCAACGCGTCACCGACGTTCATCTCGATGCTCGAAGATCTCGTCCGTCAGTGCGTATGAAGTCGGCGACGTCCTGTCATGGATACACGCGAGCGCTACGGC
>MELA01000008.1:3796-30574 GCA_001767495.1 Acidobacteria bacterium RIFCSPLOWO2_12_FULL_65_11
ATGTTGACGTAGTGGTGGTCGGTGGAGGCATCGCGGGGCTTGCGACGGCATACGAGCTCCATCGGCGTCACGTTTCGTTTGTCGTCCTCGAGCGGGCTTCCCGGCCCGGCGGTGTCATCTTCAGCGAGGAGATCGACGGATTCACCATTGACGCTGGGCCAGATTCGCTGCTCGTTCAGAAACCTGACGGCATCAAGCTCTGCGAGGAGATTGGTCTGGGCGATCGGTTGGTGGCGACCAAACCGCCGCGGATCGCGTTCATCCAGCGGGCAGGAGTGCTGCATCCTCTGCCGGCCGCCTCGGTGCTCGGCATCCCGACGCGCGTAGGGCCATTCGTCCGTACGCGCTTGTTCTCCTGGCCAGGCAAACTGCGCATGGGTGCGGAATTGTTCGTCCCTGCGCGTCGAGACCAAGGTGACGAATCGATCGGTCAGTTCGTCGCGCGGCGGTTCGGGCGCGAGGCCGCCACCTATCTCGCCGAGCCCCTGCTCGCAGGCATTCATGCCGGCGACGTCGACCGCCTGTCGCTCCGCGCACTGTTTCCGCGGCTGGCGGACGCCGAGCGCCAGCACGGCAGCCTCCTGCGTGCTTTTCGCCAACAGCGAAGCAGCGGGCCGTCGCGTCGTGGTCCAGAGGACCCACAGCGACGCTCTGTTCCAGATACACGCGAGCGCCACGGCGCGAGCGTGCCGGCGAGCGAGGGTGGGCCCCCGCGAGAAGCAAATGACGGCGCATTCAGATCGTTGGCCGGCGGACTCGGCGAGATGGTCGGCGGCATCGTTCGCCTTCTGCCCCGCGATGCGGTGCGCGTCGGGACCGAAGTCACGCGCATCGGCGGCAACCAGCCGTTCACCGTCGAGATCAAGGCAGGTGAGATCCTCAATGCTCGCGCGATCGTACTGGCAACGCCCGCCTACATCACCGCCTCGCTGGTACAGGAGCGGGACGCCGAGCTGGCCCGACTGTGTGACGCGATCCACTACGCCTCGACCGCCACTGTCACGCTCGCTTTTTCCCGCGCCGCGGTCGGCCATCCGCTCGACGGCTCCGGCTACGTCGTGCCGCGCACCGAGCGCAACGGCATCCTGGCGGCGTCGTGGCTCTCATCGAAGTGGCCCAACCGCGCGCCAGAGGGCCGTGTGCTGCTCAGAACGTTCATCGGCGGCGCGCGGGATCCTCAGGCGCTCGATCGCTCGGACGCCGATCTCGTCGCCCGTTCGCTGGCCGCCATCGGTCCGATCCTCCAGATCCAGGGCGCACCGCTCGTCACGAGGGTGTACCGATTCGAGCGCGCCAACGCGCAGCACGAGGTGGGCCACCTCACCAGACTCGACGCCATCGAGCGCGCCGTCGCGCGCCATCCGGGACTCTTCGTCACCGGCAGCGGCTTACGCGGCGTCGGGATCCCAGATTGCGTGGCCGATGGGCGGGCGACCGCCGGCCAGGTTGCAGAGTGGCTTGAAAAGGAAGAACGGAACAGGTCATAGGCAAGAGGACTGTGCTGCGCTCCGTTCATGTCATCGGCGTACCCCTCGACCTCGGCGGCAGCCGCCGCGGCGTCGACATGGGACCTTCGGCGTTCCGCATCGCCCGACTGGGCGAGCGCGTGGCGGGCCTCGGCTATGCCGTCGTGGACCGAGGCGATCTGCGGACGCCGATTCCGGAAACCGTGGAGCGGCAGGACGAGCGGAAGAAATACATTCACGCTATTGCCAAGGTGTGCGACGAGCTGTATCAGACGGCCCTCGCCTCACTCACCGCCGGGGCCCTGCCCCTCGTCCTCGGAGGAGACCACAGCCTCGCCGCCGGTTCGGTCGCAGCCGCGGCCGTCTGGGCGAAGACCACCCGACATCTGCCGATGGGCCTGCTCTGGGTCGACGCGCACGGCGACATGAACACACCCGCGACGTCGACGAGCGGCAACGTGCACGGCATGCCGCTTGCGGCGCTGCTTGGATCGGAGCCCGCCGAACTCGCGACGATCGGCGGCTTTGCTCCGAAAGTCGTGCCCGCGCACACCGTCCTCATCGGCGTACGCAATCTCGACGACCGCGAAAAGATCGCGGTACGCGATTCGCACGTTCACGTCTTTACAATGAAAGACATCGACCGTCAGGGCATCGCATCGGTCGTCGAGCAGGCGGTGACTCTCGCGGGACACGGCACGGCCGGTATCCACGTCTCGTTCGACCTCGACGCTTGCGATCCGCTGATCGCGCCCGGCGTCGGGACGCCCGTCAGAGGCGGTCTCGACTACCGAGAGGCCCACATGGTCATGGAAATCGTGGCGGATTCGGGTCTGCTGACCTCGCTCGACATGGTGGAGGTCAACCCGACGCTCGACGTGCGGAACACGACGGCCGACCTCGGGACCGAGCTCGTGCTGTCAGCGTTAGGGATGAAGATTCTGTGAGCCGGTCTCGGCCAGCATTTCTTCGAGCATCTCGACGAGCAGCACGAGCGAATACGGCTTCTCGATCAGACGCGTGCGCGGCCGAAGGCGCTCGAGCTCGGCGGACTCCGATGGCACGCCTGAGAAGATAATGACCGGCACGTCAGCCGGCGTCGAAATGACCACGTCGCGGCCCGAGCCCCGACGCAGCCGCAGGTCAACAACCGCGGCGACTATGCGATTCTTCTTGAGCGCCTCGAGCCCCTCGTCGGTCGTCTCGGCCGTGACGACGACAAAGCCGTGCATTTCCAGGAACTTGACAAGCGGCCGTCGCACCGACACGTCGTCTTCGACGACGAGCACCTGGCGAGAGGCATCTTTGGTCCTAATAGGTCAACGTAGGTGGTGTTTCGGCTTCCGCCTTCGCTAAGCTTCGGCAAGACCCGCCGTAGCCTTGGCGGAGGCCCTCAGTCGGACGACAGTATAGCGTGAAAGAGGGGTGCGCTTTGCGGATAAAGACTCTTGTGATCGCCGGGGTCTTTCTCGTCGGACTCGTCGCTGTCGCGATCGTCGCGGTCGAAGGCAAACAGCGGCCGCTGCCACAGTTCGGCAACCGCGCCAGCCCGCACGAAGCGGTTGATGCGACGATCGATGGCGCCGATCTCACGATCACGTACGGCCGGCCGTACATGAAGGGACGGACGATCATGGGCGGATTGGTGCCCTACGGGCGCTGGTGGTGTCCGGGCGCCGATGAATGCACCGAGTTCGCGACGTCCAAGCCGCTTCGCATCGCCGACCTGGCGGTTCCAGCGGGCACGTACACCCTGTACATGCTGCCGACAGCCGGTGACTGGACGCTGATGATTAACAAACGGACGGGAGTGTTTCACACGCGATACTTCCCTGCCGACGACCTGGGACGCGTCACGCTCCGCAAGCGCCAGCTCGATTCGCCAGTCGAGCAACTGACTTTCGCGTTCGATCCAAGTCCATCAGGGGGCGGCGTCCTCGTGATGAGATGGGAAACGACCGAAGTCTCAGCGCCGTTCACCGTGGGACGCTGACGATCCAGGCGGCAGGCAATAGTCGGCGGTCGGGACCGGGTAGCTCAGTGGTAGAGCATCGCACTTTTAATGCGAGGGTCGCGGGTTCGATCCCCGCCCCGGTTAATCCAATTCGTTAGGAAAGTCTCGATTCTTTGCGTCGGCTTCGCGCTCGATCCAACACGTTGACACCCTAACTGACACCCTAACGGGTCACGAAGCCGCCCGAACCGACCGAAAGGGGTATAGTGAGGGAGCACATGGTCGGACCGTTCCGCTACCTGAGCGTTCTCTTCATCCAACGTGACGGTTTTTGGGTGGCCCAGTCTCTTGAGCTCGATCTGGCGGCTCAGGGCCGCACATTCGATGAGGCCAAGCACGCATTCGAACAAACGCTCATCGGTCAGATCATGCTCGACAAGCGAGCTGGGAGAACACCGCTCGACCACTTGCCTCCCGCGCCGGAGCGTTATTGGGAGGTCTTCCGGCAAGTCGCTTTGAAGTCCGTCGCAACCGAACCAATGGCTGTTCCAGACATTCCGCCGGCGTTCATGGTGCAAGCAATCGCTAGCACCAACGCCGGCCTACGCTGACGAAGCGTCCTCTCGGCCCGACGAGTGCAGCCTCGGCTCACGTTCGCTCGCCTTGCAGAACTTCTCCAGCTACGGTTCGGCTGCACCAGAATCACGCTACTGCCTCCAGGGGCCATCACTGAAGCAGACGGGGCACCGACGCCGGCGCTCTACGCGTTCGTCCGGACCGTCGAAGGAGTGCAGCGCGAAGCCGTGGTGCATGTCTTCGACGAGTCCTGGCCAGTGATGGATGACATGCTGCGCTATATCTGCGACCGGCTTCAGATTGCCGTCGATGATCTGGGTGACGCCCACTGAACGCCCGGCGGTAGAACCTCCAGCTCTACTTCGACAGAATCGCGTCCATCTTCCTCGCCGCGTCTTGCTGCAGGGCCGGCAGCACGTGTGAATAGGTGTTGAGCGTTAAGGACACTTGCGAGTGGCCGAGGATTTCCATCACGACGCGCGGGCTGACGCCCTGGGCGAGCAACAACGTCGCACACGAATGCCGCAAGTCGTGAAGACGGATCGTCGGAAGCTCGGCCGTCATCAGGAGCGCGCGAAACTCCTTTGAGATCCGCCGCGGTTCGATCGGCGTGCCAATGCTCGACGTGAAGACAAATCCGCCATCGCGCCAGCGCGAGCCCGCTGCAAGCCGGGCCTCGAGCTGGGAAACTCGGTGAGCGCGCAGGGCCTTGACCGCGACGGCCGGCAGGTTGATAGTCCGTCGACTGCGGGCGGACTTCGGCTCGACGAGGTGCAGCGACGTCTTTATCGCGTGGCGCGCCACGCCGATCTCAGTCAGTCTCTTCTCGGCTGTGGCCCGCTCCCCGGCCGACAGCTCAGGCTCGGCGAGGCTCTCTCGAAGTTGACGCTGCTCTTTTAGGAGCGGCCGGCGTGCGGCCGCGTCACCGCCGAACCGCTGCAGGGCACGACGGACCTGGAGTGTGGCGCCATCAAGGTCAACGTCTGTCCACTGGAGGCCGAGCATCTCCCCGCGCCGCAGTCCACAGCTCAGGCCCACCGTGACGAGCGCCTCCAGGGGCGTGCCGTCAGCCACCATGAGAAGCTGCTGCGCCTGCTCTGGGGTGAGCGGCCGGATCTCGTGTGTCACCGTGCGAGGCGGATCGACGAGGACCGCCGCATTGCGCACGACGAGGCGCCACCGCAGCGCGGTATTCAGCGCGTTGCGCAAGAGACTCCGGAGGTAGAGACGACGAGCGGCCGTCACGCCATCGCGCTCAAGGGCGGACAGCCACGCCTGAACGTGCTCGGGCGTCAACTGAACGAGGCGCCGCGGCCCCAGGTGCGGGATCACATACCGGCTCACGGCGTTCTCGTAACTCCGATACGTGAGTGGGCGCACCCGTGAACCGGCGACGTCACGAAGCCAGCGCGCGAGGAACCGTGCGACGGTCTGCCGGGCATCGGCGATGATCTCGCCTTCCTGAGCGGCCCTTAGTTCACGAGTAAGCCGATCCGAGACGTCGCGCCGCGTGCGGCCATAGACCGTCTTCCGGCGACGCCGGCCGTTCTGCCAGCCGAGATCGACCCTCGCCATCCAGCGCCCATCGGCGCGCTCGACGATGCTACCTTCTCCGCGTCCGCGTCGTTTTGCCATGACGTGATCCTTTCGGGTTGTAATTGCGCATGTAGGTGCGCGATTGGCACCGTGTCGAGCAATATTCCTTCCGTGTCACTTTGAGAAACAGGCGTCCGCAGATCGCATCGTCGCGGCTCCCTGCGAGCGGCGCTTGACACACCTGCAATTTCTCGAGCCCGACTTCCTCGAACGAGCGAATCACCTTGTTCAGAAACCGATCGGGAATATCTGAGACGTCGATGACTTCATCGTGTGACGGCGAAAAGTAGTGCGCCGCCGGCCGCCGTGGTTGACCGGCTCTAATGAGCAGGGTTTTTACTGTGCGTGCAGCAACCGCGAAGCCGCGCTCAACAATGTTGATGAGTAGCGCGCGGGTGGACTGCTGTAGCGCCCGTAGGGCCTCCAGGCTCTGCGGGCTCCAGTCAGTGACGGGCGAACCGGGTGAGACGACGAACTGCCGAATCCGTTGAGCGGCGGCCGTCACGTCGTCTGCCTGCGCGAATTCGATCGCAAACAGCAACGCCTGAACGGGTGTTAATGGATTCATACCGGACACGCCCAGATAAGTCGTTATGGAGATTAATGAATTAGTAGAGTAATGTCAATAAATACAGGAGCGGACAGTTATGAACGCCGACAGATTGCTCTATCGAGTCTCTGAAGCTGCCGACGCCATCGGTGTGTCGCGAGCCCACTGCTACGAGTTGATCGCGCGCGGGATCGTGCCGCACATTCGGCTGGGCGGTGGAAGTATCCGCGTGCCGCGTGCCGCGCTCGAAGCGTTGGTCACGCAACAGCTCGCTGAACAGGCGCGCGCGGAGGCCGCCGGCCGGTGAGCGGCTACCGCGATCTCGTCATCAGCCAACTCCTCGCCGATGAGGCCGAGCTGATCGACCGCGTTGTCGACCTCATTATCGAGCGCGACGCCTATCGTGAGCTGGCGCACGCAGCGGTTCATCAGTCGCACGACCTGACGCAGCAGCTCGATCGGCTGCGAGTGCGACATCATCGCCTGTTCGACGACTTCCGCGCCCTGCGCGCGCAGCAGCGAGAGGCGGTTGCGGCATGAGCGAGCCCTTGACGGCCGCGGATATTCCGTGGAGCGTGTCGCCGGCCGCTGTGCCAACGCTCCGAGCCGGGCGCGACCCGCTGACGCCATCCGAGGCTGCGCCGGCTCCGGCGACGACTCTGCCAATCGAGCTGGCCGACGCGACGAAACCGACCGGCCGCGCGCCGAAGCGGGCGAAACCTGGAAGACTGAAACAGGGGCGCGACGTGCAGCTCGAAGATCCCGAGCCGTGGGCTGACCCCGTGGACGGCGCCGCGCTGCTTGACACGATCGCGGCGACGTTCACGCGGTATCTCGCGCTGCCAAACCACGCCAGCACGTTCCTGGCCTTGTGGGTGCTCCACACCTACACCTTTGCGGCGTGGTTCACTTCGCCATTTCTGGCGATTACGTCGCCAGTGAAACGCTGCGGAAAAACGCTGCTATTGATTGTGCTCGGCGCGCTCGTGCCGCGGCGCTTATTTGCGTCGAACGTGACGCAGGCCGTGCTGTTCCGCACGATCGAAAAGTACGGCCCGACGCTGTTAATCGACGAGGCCGATACCTTCGTGCGCGACAACGACGAGCTGCGGGGCGTCCTCAATTCTGGGCACACCCGCACGACGGCCGTCGCGATTCGGGCCGTCGGCGACGACCACGATCCGCGGGCGTTTTCCACGTGGTGCCCGAAGGCGATCGCGCTCATCGGCAAGTTACCCGACACCCTGGCCGACCGGGCGATCGAAGTCGCCATGCGGCGCCGGACGGCCGGCGAGCGCGTCGAGCGGCTGCGCCAGGACCGGATTGAGGCCGCGTGCGCGCAGTTCCGGCGCCAGGCGGCGCGCTGGGCGGCTGACCATCTCACCGAGCTACAGGACGCGGACCCCATCGCGCCCGTTGAACTCCACGATCGGGCCGCGGACTGCTGGCGCCCGCTGCTGGCCCTGGCCGACCATGCCGGCGCCCGCTGGCCCGCGTTGGCGCGTGAGGCCGCGAAGGCGCTGTCTGGTGTCACCGACGACGCCGACCAACCGGCCACGGTGCTGCTGCTTGGCGACGCACAGACCATCTTCGCCGCGCGGCAAGAGCTATCGTCGGCCGACCTCGTGAAAGCCCTACAGGCGCTCGATTCGCGCCCGTGGGCGACGTGGGGCAAAGACAACAAGGGACTGACGAGCAACGCCCTGGCTCGATTACTCAGGGACTTCGGGATTCATCCCGCCAAGATTCGCTTTGGCGCGGACACCGGCGCATGTTCGAGGACGCCTGGTCTAGATACACCCCTGCCAGACCGGAACACTGGAACAACTCCAATAACGACGGGCCTAAAACCTCATTTTCACAACTGGAACACCCGGAAAGCTGTTCCGGTTGCGAAACCGCGGTTTCGACCAATAACGGCGGGCTTTGTTCCACTGTTCCAGTTGCAGAGGGGGAAAAGACGGAGGACGCATGGCTCGACCTCTGATGGCCGACGTAATTGACGAGTCGGCGCCGATGCTCTTACAGCAGCTTCGTCGCGACGGCTTCCAGCTTTGCGTCGATGGCGATCGCCTTCGGATTCGGCCCGCTGAACGCCTCACACCCGCGCTCCGTGACGCGCTCGCGCGCTGCAAGCCCGAACTGCTCGCGCTGCTCGCGCCCGTCAGCGAGCACGGACGCTGCACGCCGGGCTCACGCTGCCCTTGCCGGCTCTGCTGCTCGCGTTGGACCTTGAACGTCGCGGGTTCAGCCAGTCCCTCGACAGCGACCGGCAATATCAAGTCGAAGCGACGAGCACATCTGGCCAGTTGACCGACGTCGACCTCTTAGGCATCCACCGCTGGCGCCTGCACTTGGGCGCCATCGTCAGCTACCAGTGCGAGGTGTGCGCGTGAGCCCATACGCCCCCAAGCGTCCGTGCCTCGAGCCACGGTGCCCGAACCTAACTGAAGGCGGCGGACGCTGCGCCCAGCACGCCCGCGCGTACGACCTACAACGCGGCAGTGCGAAGGCACGCGGTTACGACTCGGCGTGGGCCAAATTCTCAAAAAATTGGCGCCAGCGGTTCCCTTTGTGCGGCATGAGGCGGGACGGCCAGCTCCATGCCGAGCATAGTCAGTGCGTGCAAGAGGGACGGACCTCGCCGGCTGCATGCGTCGATCACATTGTGTCGATGGCCAACGGCGGCGCCCAGTACGACGAGAGCAACCTGCAGTCTCTTTGTTTGATGTGCAACAACCGCAAACGTGTCACGCATGATGGCGGGTTCGGCCGATGAGTCACGGTAAGTCATTGAGGGGTAGGGCCTTCGCATCTCCGGCACCTGACGGCTTCCAGACCTTGCCCGTGCTTCCCACGTGCGGCCGCGATTTCAAAAGATTTCAAATCAAGTTGCCGGGCTCAGGCGCCCCCATCTTTTTGCGCGAAAACCCGCGCGACTGTTCGGCATGGTCAAGGAATTGCCAGTCGGCGAGGAATGACCCCGGCAGTAGGGGGGAGGGAGAACGTCTTCAGTGAGTTTCGATATTTGTGGTTGACTGTGTCCAGCCCTACCAGCAAAAGTACGTCGGGGTTGGCGTGTAGAGGGCGGCCCGCGCATGGGCGTCGGCCTGGTGGGTGTTCGTTCTTGATCGGATGACAGTGAAGGAGTGAAGAACATGAAGAAATGCCCATTCTGCGCCGAGGAGATCCAGACTGACGCCGTTGTCTGCAAGCACTGCCATCGCGATCTGTCGGCGGCGGCCGTGGCGCCAAAGAAGGTGAAGCACACCGGCCGCAATTTGCTAATCGGCCTTGGCGTCATCATCGTGCTCGCGGCGATTGGCAACATGATTGACTCGACGCCGACAGCGTTGACCGCTGAACATCGCGCAGCGGTTGCGACCGCACATGCAGCCAAGGCATGGCTTCTTCCGAAAGCGATCGATTTGAGTAGCGGATTCATCGTTGTGGACTACGAGATTCCAGCTGATTTCCTGCTTCCACCGAAGACACTCGGAGAGACTCGCTTGGTGGCGATCCGTGAAGCACTGTTGCCGTTCGGATTCAAGAACTACCGCGTGAACGTCAACGGGCCTCCGCCAGGGACTGGCCTCGTGCGACGATTCGGATCAGCGCGATACATCGACGGCGGCGGCAAAGTGGAATGGTTAACGCCGTAGTTCGCGCGTTCGCCAGGCCGGGCGCTGCGGCTCGACCTCGCGCAGCAAACGGTCACGATTGAACCGTAGGCGAATGCCCGACCACCATCCGGGCATTCCTTCTATGGGGCGAGCGAAGCGGCCTGCCCTCCCGCGTCCAGGCGGCGATGATCGCGGCGAGTAGGTTTTTATCCTCCAAGGATGGACTTTCGACCATGAACGTACGAGCCCGTATAGAATACATGTCGGAATGGCCACGCCAGGACGGCTAACACCCCCGCCAATCCAGGAGGCTCTTGTCGATCTTCGAATTGCGAGCACGACGACGATCGACGCTGGGGTGTTGGAACCACTTAAGCAGGAGTTTCGGTCACGCTACCCGAAATCAGAGCCGAAGCAGCGAATGGAAGCTCGCATCGAGCAGCAAGTTGGCAGAGCTCCGACTGTCCAGGCGCGAGTTGGGTTTCACGGTCTGTTTCTGAAGAGCGAAGACGATTCTAGGATTGTTCAGTTCAGGACGGATGGATTCACCTTAAACCAAGTGGCGGGCTACACAACGGCCGATGATCTGTTTACTGAGGCGCTGGCCCTGTGGCGAGCGTATACTCATGTGGTCCGGCCGGCCGCAACGATCCGCGTGGCGCTGCGGTACATCAACAAGCTTCTTCTTCCATTCCGGCACGGAGATCATTTCGAGCGCTTCTTGACGGCGCCAGTGGCTATGCCGGCTGAAGCACCGCAGCACGTGGCTGATTTTCTGACACGGGCTGTCGTGGTGGATGGGTCGACGGAGGCGACCGCGGTCGTTGCCCAGCGGCTCGAACCTGCGACAGAGAAATTGACGCCTTTCACGCTCGATATTGACGTGTTTAAGATCGGCGAGTTTAGTGTCGACCCTGGTAGCCTCGAACCGCTTCTCCAACGTATGAGGGAGCTCAAGAACCGTTTGTTCTTTGCCTTGCTGACCAACGAAGCGCTGGAGCCATACAGATGAGCGTGATAGCGATAGCAGACGGCCCTGCTCAACCAATTCTCAGCCAAGCCGCAAGCGCCTCGATCATCACCGCGGAGACTTTGCCTGCGTCCTCGCGTAGCTGGACCGAAGAGCGGGAGGCATTGATCGCGTTCTTGCGCGGAGAGTACGACCTTGCCTCGGAACCTGCCGTCACCTATCTACGGCGTAACTCAGAGTTGGCGTGGTTGTTGGTCGGAGCGAAGCCGGTGCTGGAAGAATCCTTCCGCGGCCCGGTTGGTGTGACTCTACGGGTTGTACGGGATCCAGAGGAGGATGACTCCGAAGAGCATCTGTTTGGGTACATCTCCTGTGCGCTTCCCCTTGTGGATGCCCTGGATGCGCTCGACCGCTTCGACCGGTCGTGGCTACTCGACAATTTGGATATTCTCTCGGGCCGGCTGAATTTCGACCTTGGCTTCTAATGCCATTCGACTGGTCGGAGTACCTCGAATTAGCTGATTGGCTCACGAAGAACGCGGCGGATCTCAGATCGCCGGAGGCAGCACACCGATCCGCCATCAGTCGCGCGTACTACTGCGCGTTCAACTCCGCCTTGGCGCTGCTGGTGCGAAAGAGGGAGTACCAGCCAACGGGAGAAGGCAAAGACCACGGCAACGTAGTGCGGGCCTATCAGCAGCACGCTGCGCCGCCTCGAAAGCAGATTGGAACGTGGCTCGGCCGTCTCCGCGATCGAAGGCGGCGGGCGGACTACGACGCGGAAATAGTCGACCCCGGCGGTGCGGCGACAGCCAGCGTGCGCGATGCTCGGCAGGTCATGACCTACCTAACAGCTCAGTGATTGCCCGAGCGTGCCGGGGCCGGCCCCAGACCAAACGAGCCCAAGCGTTGACACCCTAACTGACACCCTAACGCACGGAAACCGGTAGACGCGGCCGGACGAAACTTACGCGAAGGCCCGTAGTTTACGAACAAATCGCACGATATGGACGCGGGCGGACACTGGCCAGTCGCACTTTTAATGCGAGGGTCGCGGGTTCGATCCCCGCCCCGGTTAATCCAACAGGTCATTGATTAGCGTCTTCAGTTTACCGCGGCCATTTGCAGTGCACGCGGGACGGTCGGGTGACGCACCAACCCCCGTCGCGGACCAGGACGCCCGCGAAGTCGGCACCGAGCACCGCCTGTGAAAAGTCACGTTACGTCGGCAGTCGCGCCAAGAATCCTCCTCTGAACAAACGCACGGCGGTCGCTTCAACGCCCAAGGAGCGGACCTTGCCGAGGCTGATGGTGCATGCGAGATGGACGCGGGGTGAGGACGAGATCATGAGACGGCGCTTGCGCCGCTCAAGATCCCGCACACGTGCTCAATCTGCCGGTCGGTATCCTCGAAGGTCCCGCTCGTATCGATCACAAAATCGGCCCGTGAGACCTTCTTCTCGGTCGGCCACTGCGCGGCGATCCGCTGCCTGGCGTCCGCTTCGGTCATTGCTCTGGCGCGCAACCGGGCCAGCTGCACATTCTGATTGCAGCACGTGACGATGACTTTGTCGAAATCGCCCTGGTGGCCCGTTTCGAAGAGCAGCGGCACATCGACCACGGCCGCCGGATACGGTCCGCTCAGCTCGAAGCCGCGCAGGCCGGCCGCCACCGCGCGATACACAGCCGGGTGCACGATCGCCTCGAGGTCTTTGCGGGCGACCGCGTCGGCGAAAACAATCGGACCGACCTTTTGCCGGTCGACGCTGCCGTCAGGCGCGAGGACGTTTGAACCGAATCGCGCCGCGATCGCAGAGGTGGCCTCCGTGCCCGCCGAGGTCACGCCATGAGCCAGCTCGTCGGTATCCAGACACGGCACGCCGCGGCGTCTGAACTCACCGAGCACGTGGCTCTTGCCAGTGGCGATGCCGCCGGTTAGTGCGATCTTCAGCATTGGACGGTCCGGCTCAAGCCGGACACTACATATGATCAGCGCGGCATTCTCAAGAGTGAGCCGCTTCGGTTTCCAAGCGCTTGAGCGAGTCGGGGCGCCCGAGCACCACCAGCTTGTCGCCGGCCCGAATCGCCACCTCTGGTTCGGGGTTGAATTCCATCCGCCGGTCTTCCCGTTGAATCCCAACCACGATGACTCCAAACCGCTGGCGGAGGTTCGCATCGAGAATGGACCGGTCGGCCAGCTCGGAGTCGGAAGCAATCGTGATTTCCTCCATGGCGAGCTCCAGGTTGTCGGCGTTGGTGGCCAGTTCCACGAAATCGACCACAGCCGGTCTGAGCGCGGTCTGCGCCATCTGCACGGCGCCAATCTGGTAGGGCGAGATCACGCGATCCGCGCCGGCGCGCTTGAGCTTGACCGTCGCATCTTCGGTTTCGGCCCGCCCGACGATGAACAGATCCGGGCGAAGCACGCGGGCGCTGAGCACGGCGTACACATTTTCGGCGTCGGTACCGACGGCCGCGATGAAGCCGCGCGCCCGCGCGATGCCGACGCGCTTGAGCACGTCCTCGCGGCTCGCGTCGGCCTCCACGGCCAGCGCGCCGGCCTCGATCGCCGTCTGCAGTCGATCGGGGTCGCGCTCCACGATGACGTAGGGGACATTCTGCCGGCGGAACTGCTGCGCGATCATGCTGCCGATGCGCCCGTATCCGCAAATAATGAAGTGGTCTTTGATCGTGTCCAGCATACGTCGCCGCCGCCAGCGCTGAAGGCGCCCCGGGATCCCGCCCTCGACGATCACCGTGGCCAGGAGTGTGAACGTGTAGAGCGCCGCGCCGACGCCCGAGAGCAGGACCGCGACCGTGAACGCCTGGCCCGCGCGCGACAGCTCGTGGATCTCCCGGTAGCCGACCGTGGTGACGGTGATGATCGTCATGTAGAACGCATCCCACGCGCTCCACCCTTCGATCAGCATGTAGCCGGCCGTGCCCCAGGCGACGACGAGCACGAGCAGCGCGACCGCGAAGATCGGGCCCTCGGCCCCCGAGCGCCGATCGCCCCTCACCTCAGGCGCCACCTCGCCGCACCTCTAGCGCCCGCCGCCCACAGACAGCGCCTGTTCACGCTTCCGCAACACGCTATTGTGACGACTGTACCCGAAGTAGATGCACAACCCGATCACGAGCCAGACAACGAGCCGCCACCAGTTGGCCGCCGGCAGAGAAAACATCAGCAGCAGGCAGGACGCAATTCCGAGGATCGGCACGACGGGCACCCATGGGCAGCGAAACGACCGCTCGGCGTTCGGGTTAATCCTGCGCATGATGAGCACGGCCGCGCAGACGACGGCGAACGCGAACAGCGTCCCAATGTTGGTCATCTCGAGGAGCGCCTCGATCGGCAGGAGTCCCGCTCCCACGGCGACGAACGATCCGATGAGAATCGTGGTCTTCCACGGGGTGCGGAACTTCGGGTGGACGCTGCCGAAAAAGCTCGGCGGAACCATCCCGTCGCGGGCCATGGCCAGAAAGACCCGCGGCGCGCTCAGCATCATGACGAGGAGCACCGAGGTGATACCGGCGACACCGGCCGTGGCAATGATGGCTTCGGCCCAGGGCAGCCCGACCGTCCTGAACGCGACTGACACCCCGGCGCCCGTGTCGATCTGGTCGTACTTCACCATGCCGGTCAGAACGGCCACGACCGCGATATAGAGGACGGTGCAGACAATGAGCGACGCCACGATGCCGATGGGGACGTCACGGTTGGGGTTCTTAGCCTCTTCGGCGTGGGTGGAGACCGAGTCAAAGCCGATGTAGGCAAAAAAGATGATCGCCGCGCCTGCCAGCGTGCCGACCGGCGTGCCGCCGACGGTCTGGCCCCACACGGTGTATCCGAAGAGCGTGAGCCCGCCATGTCCGTATGGCGCGAAGGGCCGCCAGTTCTCAGGGTTAATGAAAAAAGACCCGACCAGGATGACGAACAGGACGGCCAGGACTTTGACCCCGACCATCGTCGCGTTGAAGCTCGCGCTCTCCTGGATGCCCTTGACGAGAACGGCGGTCACGATCGCGACGATGATCACCGCCGGAAGGTTGATGACGCCGTCGGTGGCGACAAAGCGTCCCAGGCTGGCGTCGTAAGCAATCGGGGCTCGGCTGATGGCTTCGGGCAGATTGATGCCAAGTCTGGGCAACAGCGTCTGAAAAAAACTCGACCACCCGTTGGCGACCGTTGCCGATCCGACGGCGTACTCGAGGACCAGATCCCAGCCGATGATCCACGCGAAGAGCTCGCCGAGCGTGGCATAGGCGTACGTGTAGGCCGAGCCCGCCACCGGGACCATCGACGCGAACTCCGCGTAGCACAGCGCGGCGAACACGCACGTGATGCCGGCGACGACGTACGAGAGCATCAGGGCCGGCCCCGCCACGTTGTGCGCCGCGGCTCCGGTCGCCACGAAAATCCCGGCGCCGATGATCGCCCCGATGCCGAGCGAGGTCAGCTGCACCGGGCCGAGCACGCGCCGGAGCCTGTTTTCACCCGCCATTTCCTCGAGCAACAGGGCGAGCGATTTGGTCGCAAACAGGGGGTTCGCCATGGATGAGGTGCGGCGCGCTCAGGGGACAGCCGGCCGGCGAGCGCGATTATACATCGCTCACCTGCGACAGCCGGTCGAGATAGGCGTGAACCCGCGCTTCTGGATCTCCGGTCGACACGAGGTCGCTGATCACGGCGACCGAGGACGCGCCGGCCCCAATCACATCGGCTGCCGTGTCAAGCGTGATGCCGCCAATCGCCACCACCGGCAGCCCCCGTTCGCGCGCGCGTGCCGCCGCGCGGCTCACCAGATCAAGTCCGATGGCCGCGTGCCCAGTCGCTTTCGTCGCGGTGCCAAACACAGGCCCGATGGCGAGGTAGCTCACCGGCTGACTCGTGGCGGCATCAACCTGCTTCAACGTGTGCGTCGACAGGCCCACGAGCGCGTCGCAACCGACGATCGCACGCGCCGACGCGGGGTCGAGGTCCTGCTGCCCGAGGTGCACGCCGTGAGCGCGGCTCAGTCGGGCGATGTCGGCGCGGTCGTTGACGACCACCGTCGCGCCGACGGCCTGCCCGAGCGCCACCACCGCAGACGAAGCGTCGAGTAGCCAGGCACTCGAGGCATGCTTGGCCCGAACCTGGAGGAAGCGGGCACCGCCGCTCAAGAACGCGCGCGCCAGATCGAGGATCGTCCACCCCGCCCGCGCCGCGACGTCTTTGTCCAGGATGGCGTTCAGAAGCGGGATTCGGGATTTGGGATTTGGGATTTGCCCAGACTGGGGATGAGGGCCCCGGGTTGCGTGCGCGCCGAATCCCGAATCCCGAATCCCCAATCCCATCTGTCGTTAAACGGCCGCGGCGAGGCGGCCCCCGCCGCTGGCAGGGCGCGCGAGGAAGCGCTCGAGGAACGCCGTGCTCAGTCTGCCGGCGAGGAAATCGGGATCGTTGAGGATGCGCAGGTGCAAGGGAATGGTCGTCTTGATGCCTTCGATGACGGTCATCTCGAGAGTCCGCCGCATGCGTGCGACCGCCTCCTGCCGGTCTCGCCCGTGCACGATGATCTTGGCGATCATGGAGTCGTAGTACGGCGAGATCGTACAGTCGGAATGCGCGAACGTCTCGACCCGCACGCCCGGCCCGCCGAGCACGCTGAACACGTGGATCACGCCGGGCGAGGGCACGAACGTCTCGGGATCCTCGGCATTGATGCGGCACTCGATCGAGTGGCCCGTGAAGGTGACTTCGCTCTGCTTGAAGGATAGACGCTCGCCGGCTGCCACGCGAATCTGCTCCTTGACGATGTCGATGCCGGTGACCATCTCGGTCACCGCGTGCTCGACCTGCAGCCGCGTGTTGGCCTCCATGAAATAGAAGCGGCCGTCTACATCCATGAGGAACTCGAATGTGCCGGCGTTGGTATACTGCACGGCTCTGGCCGCGTCGATGACGACGGCGCCCATGCGGCGCCGCATCTTTTCACTGAGCGCGAGCGACGGCGACTCTTCGATGAGCTTCTGATGCTTGCGCTGAATCGAACACTCGCGCTCGCCCAGATGCACGACCGCCCCGTGATGATCGCCCAGGATCTGGAACTCGATGTGCCGCGGCGATTCGACGTACTTTTCCAGGTAGAGTTCCCCTACTCCGAACGCCGCTTCCGCCTCACGCTGCGCCGTCTTGAACGCGTGCGCGAGCTCGGCCGCCGCGCGGACCACGCGCATGCCGCGTCCGCCGCCGCCCGCCGTGGCCTTGATGATGACCGGGTAGCCGATGTCCTTGGCGATCTTGACCGCCTTGTCTTCCGACTCGATCGGACCGTCGCTGCCGGGCAAGATCGGTACGCCCGCCTTCTTCATCACGCGGCGCGCGCGCGCCTTGTCGCCCATCAGCCGAATCACCTGCGGATCGGGACCGATGAACTTGATGTGGCACGCCTGGCAGACCTCGGCGAGCGACGCGCTTTCCGATAGGAACCCGTACCCCGGATGGATCGCGTCGGCCCCCGTGATCTCGGCGGCGCTGATGACCGCTGGGACGTTGAGATAGCTGTCCGCACTGCGGGCCGGCCCGATGCACACGTCTTCGTCGGCAAACCGCACGTGCAGTGAGTGCTCGTCGGCCTCGGAATACACGGCGACCGTCTTGATGCCGAGCTCGCGACACGCAAAGATGACTCGCAGGGCCACTTCCCCGCGATTCGCGATCAAAATCTTCTTAAACATTCTCTTATGGCGCGTGGAGCCCCACTCCCACGCACTGAAGGCATTCTTCTCTTGCTCGCGGGGACCCCACCACCGCTCGCGATGGCCGCAGGCGCTGGCTTCGAGCGTAGACTCTCGGCCTCGGGAGTCGCCGAACTCGGGTGAAGGCTCACTTCGTCCTTATCGCGAATAGCCGTTCGCCATACTGGACCGACTGGCCACTCTCAACGTAAATGTTCGTGACCTCGCCGTCGCATTCCGAATCAATCTCGTTCATGAGCTTCATCGCTTCGATGATGCACAGCACCTGCCCCTTCTTCACCGTGGACCCGACCTCGACAAACGGTGGCGCACCAGGCTCGGGCGAACGATAGAAGGTTCCGACGATCGGAGACTTGACGACCGCCAGGTCGATAGCCGTCTCGCCTCCCGACGCGGCAACGGGGAGTTCGGTCGCCGGTGACAGGGCCGCCGCAGGCACAGTCCGAGGACCGGGGGCCACACTCGACGCCCCAGCGACAGCGCCGGCCGGCGTCACCCACGCGTGCCCGACCGCGTCCTTCCGGATTTTCAGCCTCAAGCCCTCGTGCTCGATCTCAAACTCGGACAGCTCATGCTCGCGCACAAGATCGAGAATCTGTTTCAGCTGGTTAAGATCCATCAACGTGTGATCACAAATTGCAGAATGGCAGGATGGCAGGATGGCAGGAAGGATCCCGCCGTTCCTCGCACCTCCGGCCTTCCTTTCTGCAATCCTGCCATCCTGCCGTCCTGCAATCTCATAACTCTAGGAGGTCCGTCGTGACGTCGGTTAACACCTCGACGCCGCTGGTGCTTACGAGCACATCGTCTTCGATCCGAACCCCGCCCCAGTCCGGTAGATACGCGCCGGGTTCGATGGTGAAGACCATGCCGGGCGCCAGGTGCTCGTCCCGCGTGTCGGTGTCGGCCCGGCGGCGGACGATGCGTGGATCCTCGTGGACTTCGATCCCGAGCCCATGACCGGTCCCATGGCCAAAGGCCTCCCCCAACCCCCGCTCGCCGAGTACGCGCCGCGCCGCGCCGTCGACATCGAACCTCGACCGGCCAGGTTCCACGGCCCGAACGGCGCTGTCGTGCGCCTCGCGGACGGCGCCATAGACCTCGCGAGCCCGGGCGCTCGCCCGGCCCACCGCCACGGTTCTGGTCAAATCGACGCAGTATGAGTCGTAGACACCGCCGAAGTCCAGCACAACGACATCGCCTTCGCCTAGTCTTCGCTCGCCGGGACGCGCGTGAGGCCGCGCGCCGTTCGGTCCGGAGGCAACAATGGTTTCAAACGCGGATCGCTCGAATCCCCCCTGGCGAATACGCCAGTCGATCGCCAAGGCCAGATCTTTCTCGGTCCGGCCGGCGTGGACGTCGCCAAGCACAGCCACCGCGACGGCCGAAAGCCGCCGCGCGGCCTCGCGGAGCGTGTGGACTTCGTACTCGTCCTTACAGAGCCGCGCCCGCTCGACGATACCCTCGGTCGCCACGAGCGAAGGAGCCACCCCGGCCTGACGAGCAAGCGTGTCGGTCAGCCACGCGTGCCGGTTGACGGTCAGGTGCGCCGCTTCAAAGCCGACCCGGCCGAGTTTCAGCGAGCCGAGCAGCTTCGCCAGCGCGCCGTCGTACGATCCGTCCACCGTGACGAGCTCAAGGCCTTGGCAGGCGTGGGGCGTGTCGCACGCCTCGTTCATCACGGTCACGTACCGAAAGTCCGTCAAGAAGTACAGCCGCTCAGCGGTCAGGACGACTATAGCCGTGCTGCCGGTGAAATTGGTGAGGTAGAGGACGTTTGGCAGCGATGTGACGATGAGCGCGTCGAGCTCCCGTGCCGCGAGCACCGCCCGAATCGCCTGATGCCGGTGTCTAAGCGCGTCGCTCGGCGCGTGCGACATGGATGGCGTCGAGCCACTGTTCGAGCGCCGCGAGGGTGCGCGTCTGCGCGTCGGCGGTCCCATCGACCCGAGCGGCGCCCGCCGCAGAGGATTTGACTTGCCCTGAGCCTGTCGTCCCTCGACTCTGCTCGGGACGACCCTGAGGTTCTCGAAGGGCCGAAGGGTCGCTCGTGGCCGGCTTTTTCGAGGGTTCGACCTCGCGGGCCAGGTCGCTAACGATCCGTTCGAGCTCTGGATCGTGCCGCGACAAAGTCAACGCCGTACGGTAGCGCGCGAGTGCTTCCCCGACCAAGCCGCGACGATGAAGGATTTCGGCCAAGCCGCGAATGGCCGCGAGGTTGTCTGGAGCGCCCTTGAGCACGAGCTCGAGCTCGGCCTGAGCCGCTTCGACCTGGTCGAGCTCGGCCAGCGCGCGCCCCAGCGTCACGCGCGCCGAGAGATACCCGGGATGCAGTTCGAGGCCGGCTCGGCAGACGTCGACGGCTTCCTGGAACTCGCCGGCGCGCCGGCATTCTTCGGCCAGCTGGGCAAATGCAATCGACGACGGATCCTTCTGGACCCGTCGTCGGAGGTCTTCGATGCGATGGTTATCGGCCATCAGGGGCTCTCGTCGGTGGTGCCGCGGCGAACCCGCGGTCGGGCGTCATCCTCTGATGATACGTGGAGTGATGAAGATCAGCAGCTCGGTGTTCTGGTCGTCGATCACGTCTCTCCTGAACAGCCACCCGAACAGCGGAAGCCCGCTCAACCCCGGCGTGCCCGTTCTCGAATTGGTCGTCGTGCTGGTGTAAATGCCGCCGATCACGGTCGTCTGCCCGTCGTTGACGAGCACGGTCGTCAGCGCGCGCTGCGTATTGATGGGCGGAATGCCGCCGACCTGCCGGCCAAAGTCTGGCGTGGCGTTCTCGAGTGTGATGTTCATGATGACGGTGTTCGACGCGGTGATCTGCGGTGTCACGAGCAGCTTGAGGGCCGCGTCTTTGAAGTTCACCGTGATCGTGTTATTGGCCACCTGCTGGATCGGAATCTGGATGCCCTGCGTCATCTCCGCCTGCACGTTGTTGACGGTCGACACCTTCGGTGTGGAGAGAATCCGGCCGTTCCCCGACGCCTCGAGCGCCGACAGCGCTGCATCGAGCCTGAAGGTGCCGTTAACGGAGCCGAGCGCGATGCCCACGGCGCTCGTCGCGCCTCCCACCGGCTGATTGACGGCTGTCGACGTCGCGTTCGGCCCCTGCACGGCTGTGCCGCCCGCAATCCGGCCTCCGAGGAGCACGTCATTGGCCGGCGTGGCATTGAAGCCCCACTGGACGCCGAGCTGTCGCGCGTAGGTCTTGTTGGTCTGCACGATCCGCGCTTCGATCTCAACCTGCGGCTGCGGTTTGTCAATACTGGCGATAAGTGCCGTGACGCCTGGCAGCCGTTCCTGCACGTCGGTGACAATGAGCGTGTTCGTCCGGGCGTCCACAAACGCCTGTCCCCTGGTCGAGAGAATGTTCCCGGACCTGAGGAGTTCCACAATTTGTGCGCCTGTCGAGTAGCTGAGCTGAAGTGTCATCCTCTCCACCGGGCTGGCGTTCAGGGCGGCGTCCTGCTCGGCTTTCGCCAAAGCGAGGCGTTCGTCCGCCTCGGCCTTCAGCACCGTCACGGGCACGATTCGGACGATCGTGCCGTCGACAGCGTACCCGAGCTTGTTTGAGCGCAGGATGAGGTCGAGCGCCTGATCCCAGGGCACTTCCCGCAACTGCACGTCGACCGACCCCATCACTTGCGGGTCGATGACGATGTTCAGGCCGCTGATCTCGGCAAACGTGCGGATGACGGCTCGCAAGTCGGCGCCCTGAAAATCGAGGCTGACCAGGTTGCCAGTGAACCTGCGGGCCGTTTGATCGCCCTGCCCGGGCGTGGCCGGCTGCTGCAACGCAGCGGCTTGCCCGAAGCGGGTGACGCCCGAGCTCGACGGCCTGGGCGCGCGACTGACGGTCTCGGCCGCCACCGGTTCGACCGCAGGCGACTGGGCGATCTCAAGCGCCTTCAAGGCGTCAGCCGCCCCGCCGCCGCTCGTCGAGCCCAGGGCGACCGACCCTACGGCAGCTGCGGGCGCCTTGGCGGACGGCCTGTCAAACCTGTCAAACTCGATGACCACCGTGTTGCGATTGCTGCGCACGCGGTGCGTGACGGGCTGCGACAGCGTGATGCGCACGCGCGAAGCCGGAGCGCCCAGCCACTCGCTGGCTTCCACCGCGACGGCGGCAATAGGGCCTATCGCATTCGCCGCGACGCGGTTGGCGACGCCCGTCGCGTCCACATTGCGAAAATCGAGGGCGACGGTCAACGGATCGGGACGCGTGGCGACGTACCCCACGGGCTCGGTGGCTTCAATCACGAGCGAGGCGCCCGCGGCGCCCACGCGCGTACTGATCGTCTTCAGCCGCACGTCACTGGTGGCGGCAGCTCCCGGGACCCCGGGGGCCACTCGCCCCGACGCGCTCAGGAGCGCGCCAGCCGACAGCGTGAGAAACAGGGTAATCACCCTCCGTGCATTCACTATTTGGCCTCTTCCGAAAACGATCTCAACAGTTTCCGAACCTCCCGCTGTGATTGCGTAGACAGCGGATCGTTGATGTTCTGGATGACGACGAGTCCCTGCGGCGTGATCGACCGGATGGTGCCGTCGCGCAACGAGTCGCCCTGCCGCACGACGTAGGTCTTGCCGTTGGGTCCGAGCACCATGGCCAAGTACGTGCTGCCGCTCTGGAGCACGCCCTTCACGGTGATGTCGCTCACTCTGATGTCCTTCGGTCCTTCGATCGGCCCTTGCGGAGTTCGTTCCACAGCCGTCGGGTCTGCAGTACGAAGGGGGGGCAACAGGTTCCGGAACGGATCCGGGCGCGACCCCGCCCGGTACGTATAGGCTGGCGGCGGCGGTGCCGGTGGTGTCGGCGCCTGAGTCGCGCCCCGCGCCGGAGCCTGAGTGGTGCCCTGCACCGGGGCCTGCGTGGCGCCTCGCGCCGGGGCCTGCCCTGCCTGTGGGGCCGAAGTCTGCGCGCTCGCCGCCGCGGCGAGCGTCGCGGTCACGACTGCGGTCAGGAAAGACGTCCGCACGGCTACGCTCCCCTTCCCCCGCGTCCGGCCGCCGCCGCGCCGCCGCCCGCGCCACGGCCGGCCGGCGTTGGCGCCGGCGTCTCGAGCAGAACGAACGTCGTCGCCGTGCAGACCGCCGTAATCGTGGTGTTCGTATCGGGCATCGGATGCGTTTTCAGGTCGAGGCCGGCAACATTGATGATGCGCGTGAGCTTGCCGACACGGTCGAGGTAGAGCGCCAGATTGTGGTACGTGCCCTCGAGCTCGAGAGCGATCGGCCACTCCCTATGGAGCTCTTTGGTGACGGTCGGGGCCGGTCTGAAGCTCTTAATCGTCAGGTTGGACTGCACGGCCACGGTCTGCAGGCTGCGCAGGAGCTCCGCGGCGTCCTTCTCTTCGGGAAGGATCGCTTTGAGTGTGTTCAGCTCAGCCTCAAGGGCGGCGAGCTCGGCCTGAAATTCAGGCAGCCTCCGCTCGGTGGCCTGCCCTTTGGCATTGTCGGCCTTGAGCGTGGTGAGCTGAGCCTGCCGTGTCGCGATACCGGCACTGGTCGGCATGTCGTAGAAGTAATAGAAGGCGCCGCCGCCCGCGACCGCGAGTCCGACACATATGCCGAGTAGTGCATACCACGGCAGCTTTGGAAGCTTCAGATCCATTTGATGATCCGTCCTCTACCGTATCGGGGTGTCCGCCCCTCAGCTTTACCGCTCGCTGACCGCTAACTTCCTCTTCCGACTGCCGACCGTTCCGTCCTACCGGCCCCCCGCCGCTGGCCTGGCTGGCGTCGCCGACGGCGGCGCCGCGGCCGGCTGTGGTGCGCCTGGCTGCTGGAACTGAGCCCTGATACTGAACTTCGTCACGTCCGTATCGCTTGAATACCCTGCCGGCGCCGGCCCGGTCAGCGTGCTGATAATCTCGGTCTCCCGCTTGAAGTATCCCGACGCCTCGAGACCGGCGATAAAGTCCGACAGCCGTGTCAGGTTGGTGACGTTGCCCTCCATCGCCACTTCAACGACGCCGGGGTTATTGGCGTTGGCAGCCGCCTGCTTGATGCCGGTCAGCCACAGGCGATCGGGCACCGCGCTGCTGATCTCATCCAACAGGTGAACCGGTCCGGTATTGTCCCGTCTGAGGCTGTTGATGAGCTCGACACGGTCCTTAGCTAGCTTGCTCTGCGCTTCGACCCGCTGCACCTGCTGGAGGATCGCCGCGAGGCGTGTCTTCTCTAGATTCTCTCTCGCGATATCGGCATTGAGCTGATTCGATTGGCGCGTGAGACTCAAGTACCGCCAGCCCACGCCCCCGGCCGCCAGCGCCAGAATCAGGCCTCCCCCAATGAGCGCCTGCTGGCCGGGGTCGAGCGTGGTCTTCTTCTTCGCCTTGCCGCGCTCGCCGGCCAGGAGGTTGATGCGAATCATCGGTCACCCGCCTTTCTGAGCGCGAGACCCACCGCAACGGCTGCCGTCTGCACGACCGCGTCGGGGTCGGTAATCCCGAGCTTGCCGGGATCGAACGCAATCTTGCGGAAGGGGTCGAACGGTTCGACAGGCGAACCAAAGCGATCCTCGAGCGACCGTATCAGCCCGTCGATCCGCGACGACCCACCGCTGACCACGATCCGATCGATGCGGTCGGAGGAGGCCGTGGCTTTGTAAAAATCGAAGGTCTTTTCGATCTCGAGGAGCACGTTCTCCGTGATCGCGTGCAGGGCCGGCTTGACGTCCTCGAAGTTGACCCCTTCGACCGACTCGCCTTTCTTCACCTGCTCGGCGGTATCGAACGGCAGGCCGAGCTCCTTCTGGACCGCCTCGGTGTAGGCATTGCCCCCGATGGAGATGTCGCGCGTGAACAGCGAGTACTCGCCGCTCAGAATGTTGATGTTCATGGCGCTCGCGCCCGCGTTCAGCAGCACGACCACCGAGTCGCGTTCGAGCCCGTAGTTGAGCTCGTAGGCGTTCTGCAGCGCGAAGGCGTCAACGTCGACGACGACCGGAATCCGGCCCGCCTGCGAGATGACGCCGGTATAGTCGGCAATCTTCTCCTTCTTGGCCGCCACCAGCAGGACGTCCATCGTCCCCTTCGAGTCGGCCCCGGTGCCGGGGTCGAGGGTCTGGTAGTCAAGACTGACGTCCTGGATATCAAAGGGCACGTACTGCTCGGCTTCCCAGTAGATGGATTCCGCCAGCTCGGTCTCGGTCATCACCGGCAGGGTGATCTTCTTGACGATGACGGCATTGCCCGAGAGCGACGCGGCGACTTCCTTCGACTTGAACGCCTTGTTCTCGAAGACGCGGCGAATCGCCTCGGCGACCGCCGAGCCGTCGATAATCGCGCCGTCGACAATACTGTCGGGCGGCACGGGCTGGGTGGCGAAAGCCGCCACCTTGAACCCTTTGCCCGATGCACGTAACTCAATCGCTTTGACGGCGCTCGAGCCGATGTCGAGACCGACGGCGGCTTTCGATTTGTTTAGGCCAAACACAGTAATGAGTCCTAAGACTATATCCCGGACAGCCCCTCCGGGCCATCCGAGGTCGATGCGGCCAGCTGATTCTAGTCCAGAAAATTGGGCTAAACTGACCTCGCCGGACCTTATCGGCTGCAAGGGGACGCCGCTTGAGAGCGGGCTTTGTGCCCCTGCCCAGCCCTTGACAGTGCCCGGAAGGGCACGTATGATTTGGGTTTACCGTTGCCTGGACCTGCCCGACCGACTGCGTCCGGGCAGGGGAATCCCCCGAACATCGGTCAGCGCAGGGTGAAAAATCCCTGCGAAAGTGAGCAAGAGAGGGCGCTTTTAGAGGAAATGTCTACGTTCATAGCAGGTGCTGAAGAGACGACTCGACAGAGTGGATGGCACGTCATCGATGCAGAGGGGCGTGTGCTTGGGCGCATCGCGACCGTTGCCGCGCGACTCCTTCAGGGTAAACACAAGGCGATCTACACCCCCTTTATCGACACCGGCGACCACGTCGTTGTGGTGAACGCCTCCAAGGTGAAGCTGACCGGCCGCAAGGAAGATCAGAAGATCTACCGCCAGCACAGCGGGTATGAGGGCGGCTTACGCGAGCGGAGCGCGCGGCTGGTGCGCCAGCGCAAGCCCGAGCGACTCGTCGAGGACGCCGTCCGCGGCATGTTGCCGAAGTCGAAGCTCGGCGAGGCGATGTACCGCAAGCTGAAAGTGTACGCCGGCTCGGATCACCCGCATGCGGCGCAGAAGCCGGCCCGGCGCGAGGTCGCGTAAGGTGGCCGCCGTTCAGTACTACGGAACCGGGCGCCGCAAGACCTCGACCGCCCGCGTCTTTCTCCGGCCCGGCACGGGCGCCATCCGCGTCAACCAGCGAAACTTCGACGCCTTCTTCACGACCGAAGCGCTCCGCACGCAAATCCGGCAGCCGCTGCTCATCACCGAAACGGCCGATAAGTTCGACATCCTGGCCACCGTGGCCGGCGGCGGCGTGTCGGGTCAGGCGGGCGCCGTGCGGCTCGGCATCGCGCGGGCGCTGGTCGAATACAACCTCGAGTTGCGCAAGCGGCTGAAAGACGAGGGACTGTTGACGCGCGACGCGCGCGCCAAAGAGCGTAAGAAGTATGGCATGGCGGGAGCGCGCAAACGCTTCCAGTTCAGCAAACGGTAGGAATCGTGAATTGATGATTGCGGGTTGCTGATTGATGATTGCGCGGCCGAAATCCGCAATCAGCAGTCCGCAATCAACAATGTGAGTGGAGGTTGTTTGGCCGCGATCTCGATGCAGGAGTTGCTGGAGGCGGGGGTCCACTTCGGTCACCAGACGAAGCGCTGGAACCCGAAGATGAAGGAGTACATCTTCGGCGAACGTAACGGCATCTACATCCTCGACCTGGGAAAGACGGTCAAGCTCTTCACCGACGCCCAGGACTTCGTCACGAATCTGGCGGCGCAGGGCCGCACCATCCTGTTTGTGGGGACCAAGCGCCAGGCCCAGGACGTGATCGCCGAGGAAGCGCAGCGTTGCGGGATGTTCTTCGTGAACGAGCGCTGGCTGGGCGGCCTGCTCACCAACTTCGCGACCATCCAGCGCAGCCTCGGGCGCCTGCGCGATCTGGAAGCGATGGCCGTCGACGGGCGGTTCGATACGCTCTCCAAGAAGGAAATCGCGCGCAACGAGAAAGAGCGCCGCAAGCTGGCGAAGAACCTTGACGGCATTCGCGGCATGTCGCGCCTGCCCGATGCGGTCTTCGTCGTCGATACCAAGAAAGAGAAGATTGCCGTCGACGAGGCGCGCAAGCTGAAGATTCCGGTCATCGGCATCGTGGACACCAACTGCGATCCCGACGAGGTGGACTTCGTCATCCCGGGCA
>MELA01000009.1 GCA_001767495.1 Acidobacteria bacterium RIFCSPLOWO2_12_FULL_65_11
TCGATGCTTCGTGATCCCGAGGCGCACAAGCGTCACGGTGATCGCGTGCACCATGTCGTGTGCCTGATTCGCGAGGAACGCGAGCTGCAACGAGGCGCGGGCAACGTCCGTCTTGAGATCGTCGATGGTGGCTCGCAGGAACGCGGGGCTTGATTCCAGTCGTGTCGGCCCCCTGAGCAGCTGCAGCAGGCGCAGACACAGTGGCAACACGACAGGGGCAAGACCGATCGCCGTCCAGACGAGGGGAGCGCCGGGCAGAACGGTCCAGCCAAGGAAGAGTACGGCCACCGTCGCCGGCGCCATCAGGCTTCGCCGCAGATTGTCGAGGATCTTCCAGCGCGACACGAGCGGCAGGCGATTGCGCCGCAGCCCCGTCCGGGACGGCACGAAGGGAAAGAGCCACCACAGGATCTGCCAGTCGCCACGTACCCAGCGGTGCTGGCGTCTCGCGTGCGCGAGGACGCTCGACGGATAGTCATCGACGACCTCGACGTCGGTGACCAGCCCCGTGCGCGCGTAGAGGCCTTCGAAGAGATCGTGCGACAGCAAGGCGTTCTCCGGCACGCGCCCTTCGAGCGACGCCACGAACGCATCGACGTCATACAAACCCTTGCCGGTAAAGATGCCTTCGTCGAAGAGGTCCTGGTAGACGTCCGAGACGGCAGTGGTGTACGGGTCCACGCCGGTATGGCCCGCGTACGTCCGAGCGAAGAGCGATCCGGCCGCGCTGGCCATGGTGACGCTGACTCGAGGCTGCAGAATGCCGTAGCCTTCCGTGACGCGGCCGAGGCGCGGGTTGAAGCGCGGGAGGTTCAGGGGATGCGCGATGATGCCGACGAGCGCTTTCGCCGCGTCGCGCGGCAGACGCGTGTCCGTATCGAGCGTGATGCAATAGCGGACCGAGGGGAGGATGCCCAATTCGCCGACTTGCACGCTGAAGCTCGTGTCGGAGGCGCCTCTCAGCAGCCGATTGAATTCCTCGATCTTGCCGCGTTTGCGCTCCCACCCCATCCATGTGTGTTCCCGCGCATTCCAGCGACGCGCGCGATGAAATAGAAAAAAGCGGTCCGCGTGTTCGAGGCCGAACCGGCGATTGAGAGTTTCGATCCCTGTACGGGCGGCGGCGAGAATCGGGGGATCGTCGGCGAGCTCGCACGAGTCGGCGTCGGTGAAATCGCTGAGGACCGCGAAATGGATGCGGGGATCGAGGTTCCCCAGCGCGAGCACTTCGACGTGTTCCAGCAACTCGAGAACAGAGGCCGTGCTCGTCAGCATCGTGGGCACGACGACCATCGTGCGGGCGTCTTCCGGAACATGGTCCGAGAAGTCGAGGCGCGGCAGGCGACGAGGCGGGATCGCCCACGCGATCGCGCGTTGAGCGAGCGCGATCGCGATGTCGGCCGCCGGAACGAGCAGGAGCAGCATCAGCGCTACCAGGAGACGTGCGGAGGCGCCCTCGTGGCGGGCGTACGCCGCGATTCCGGTCAGCAGCAAGGCCGTGATGGCCGCGATCGGCCCCAAATAGAGGAGCGTTGCGTGCGCGAACACCAGGCGTCTCGTCCGGCTCGCGAGTCTCGGTCGATAGGCGACGTCGATCTCCAGGTCGCGCCGCCCTTTGTCGATGAGGTGGTACCCAACGTGGGCTGCCCGATCGGCGGGCGATCCGCTGGCGGCCGCCTGGCGGGCGCTTTCGATCGCCCTCAGGGCCACCCTCACCTGAGCGTCTCCGTTCGGTGCCGCGAGCTCTTCAACGGCCCGGCGCTGTCGGTCTCGACTGAGGAAGTCCATCCGGCCGTACGCGCCGGCCGGATCGCGATGCAGTACCTGCTCGACGAGACTCACCGCCTCGACGTATTCGCGCCAGTCGAGTGCGGAGCAGAGGCGCAAGCTGGTAATGGCATTGGCCACCGACACCTGATTGGCCGCCTGGTGTTGATGTTCGCTGCGAATCGCCGCTTCCGCGGTCGTCTCCTGCGACGCGAGATGCTCCTCGACCGCCGTGCGGATCGACGATAGCCGAAGACCGTACTCGCGGAGCCGATGCAGCAACTGGACCACAGAGGCGATGTCGAGGGCTGGCAGGGCCTGGACGTGTCGTTCGGCGTCTCCGCCTTCGCGTTCGATTCGCAGCACGTACGCGTCGGCGGCCAGGCGGGCGCGGCGCGACTCCAGCGTCTCTGCGGCCAGCCGTCTGAGGTTTTCGATGAGCGCCAGCTTCAGCATGCTGGGCCACGCCCAGAGCTCGCCGATCGTCAGCGGGGCGACGCGCTGGTAGCTATTGACGAATACCGCGAGTTGCTGGCGGTCGATCCGGCTGTCGCTGTGCCGCACCAGCTCGACGGCCATCGCGTAGATCCGCGTGTGACCCGCTTGCTCACGCGATGCGAGGGTGGGCAGCTGTCGGTAATAGGTGCGGGGCAGATGCTGGTGGATGTCTCGGATCTCTGACGTCACCAGGTGGAAGTTATCGAGCAGCCATTCCGCCGCCGCCGTGACAAACTGCCCGGTGCGGACGTCCTCCGCCAAGGCCCGGTACGCGTTGCGTAGTACGCGGGCGTTGTCGTCGAATCGGGGGAAGATGTTACGGGCGCGGCGCCGCGGGCTCGGGTCGATGGTGAAGCTCGCGGCGAGGGCCAACGCGCGTTCTTCCAGCCGCTCGATGCTGAGCAGCTCGTCGCGGAACGGCTTCTCCGGCGACGACGCCTTGGTGTGCCACAGCTGTCGGAAAAACCCGGTCACCGGATCAAGAAGAGATCGGCGATCGATGCGGCGTGTGACATGCGCCCTCCGAGAAATGCTTTGGTGAGGGCTGAGGGCCAGGCGGGCCGCAGGGCTCAGGAAAGCGAGAGCACTAGTATACCGTGTGGACCGTGTGCCTGCGGCCGATCGTGTGTAGTGAATCCTGTCATCCAGAACTGAGCCAGCCAGCGTCCGAGCTCGTCGGTCGCAACGGTCGGCGGCTCATCGACGAGCTGCGCACAACGGTGACGCGCGACGCGGAAGCCTTCCGCGAAGAGTTTGCGGGAGACCGCACGCGCGACGTCATCGTGGAAGCCACGGCGCCCGGCGCTGGGTTCGTGGTTCGCAAGCCGGCACCCGCAGCCGTCTCCCTCACGGTCACGCCGAATCTGGAGTCGGCAGCCATGGTGTGCCATTACCGCTTCACGCTGACCAATGGCCTTCCGCCACGTGAGGATCGCATCGACGTGCTGTTGGTCGGCGACGGAGGCGAGACGCTGCAGATGAAGCACCACGGGACCGGCCAGGTGTTTGCAACCACCGACGCGCTTTCCGAATTTCTACTCGTGCCAGTGTTGACCGGTCGTCCACGTTAGATGCGCGGAGGCCCATGATCGCGGCCACGCGACTTGAGGCCCCTCGCCATCGCGAACTAGAACCGCTCGGGCTACGGCTCTTGGAGAAGGAGACCCTTCTGTACGTCAAGGCGTATGACATTCAGCCGGTAAAACAGGTCCGTCCGAAACTGGCCGCGCTCCACGAGAGAGAACAGCGGCTGTGTCGTCGTGGAGAGGACCTGCGACCGTTCGCCCAGGTCGAGCCATCGCAGCAGACGTTGCTGATCGGTCGCCGTGAGCGCCGCCGCGTCGCGCACGATCAGAGTCGGCGGGCGCCGGCCCCCGAGTGTGTCACCCCAGTACTCCACTGGCTCGCGGCAATAGGCCCTCAAGGCGCCTAGCACCGCTTCGGTCGCCGTCTCGGGTCCCTCGATGAGCACATTCGGCCGCCTCGTGAGCATGACGCGCCACTTGTCGAGGGACAGGTCGGGCATGGCGGCAGCGATCCCGGCCGTGGCGGCTGGTAAGTACACCTCAAATCGACTGCCGGCTCCTGGCTCGCTCGAGACCCGAATTGTTCCTCGATGGCGTGAGAGGATGCCGTGCACGACGGAGAGTCCGAGCCCAGTGCCCTCACCGGGCGCCTTGGTGGTGAAGAACGGCTCGAACACCCGACGCTTGGTCGTGTCGTCCATGCCGGAGCCACGATCTGTGACGCTGATCGCGGCGTAAGGGCCGACCGTCATGTCGGGCTCGGACCGCACCAACTCCGGACTCGCGTCGAACCCTCCCACGGCAATCTCGATGGTCGTGTCCCCGGTCACTGCCTGCGCCGCATTCGAGACAAGGTTGATGACGATTTGCTGCACCTCGGTCGCATTGGCAAGTACGGTGGGCGTGTTGGGATCGACGGTGAGGGCGATCAGAATCCCGTCGGGAAGCGTCGCCTGGAGAATCCCGGCGACTTCCTCGACGATGGGACCGACGCTCACCGGGTGGCGGTCGCCGGCGAGCGGCCGAGCGAAGGCATCAATCCGGCGGATGAGCGTTTGCGCCTGCGCGCTGGCCGCGAGTACGGCATCAAGGCTCTCCCGCACGGCGGCGTCGGCCGGCGCCAGCCTTTGCACGATTTCCGTGTTGCCGACGATGACGGCCAGCGCATTGTTGAAATGGTGCGCGATCCCGCTGGCCAGCGTACCCATCGCCTCCATCTTCTGCGCATGCAGGAGCTGGACCTCGAACTTTCGACGCGTGTCGTCCGCGTCTCGTTGGGCCGTGATGTCCCTCGCCACGCCGCCCACGCGGTACACGCGGCCGTGCTGGTCCCTGACTGGTGTGACCGTGTCGAGCATCCATCGGATCGTGCCATCAGGTCGCACGATCCGGTAGGTCAGCGATCCTCGCTCGCTGGTCTCACGACTCAGCCAGGCGTTGTAGCCCTCGGTCACACGCGGTCGATCGGCAGGGTCGATCGACTCGATCCACACCTGCGGGTTCGCGTAGAGGGCGCCCACCGGCCTTCCCATGATCGACTCGAACGCCGGGCTGACATACAGGACGCGCCCACTGCCCAGGTCTCTGAGCCAGAAGATCTGGTCGATCGACTCGGCAAGTTGCCGGAACTGCTGCTCGCTCTCCCGAAGCGTGGCCTCGGCACGGATTCGATCGGTGACGTCGCGGAAACTCCAGACCCGGCCCACGCTATGGCCGTCCAGGTACTGGGGCTGCGAGTAGCGTTCGAACGTCCGGCCGTCTTTGAAAGAGAGAACGTCGAAGCTCTCGGTGTGGGGGCTCTCGCGCAACTCGTGTACCCTTGCCAAGAATCCCTCGGGATCGGCCAGCTGGTCTGCCACGAACGCCAGCACCCGGTCGGCGTCTCGCGAGTCGACGATCGCCTTAGGGATCCGCCACATCTTGACGAATTGCTGATTGAAGGTGGCGATGCGGCGATGACGATCCACGACCATGAGGCCGTCGGCCGTCGAATCGAGCGTCGACCGCAACAGCATCTCGGTGCGTCTGGCCTCTTCGATTTTTCGTTCGGTCTCGAGCCGTTCGTTGGTCCGGCGGGTTTCGGTCACATCCCGGCAGATCGCCAGGATGGCGTCCGGCACGAGCGGGATCAGCCGGGCT
>MELA01000010.1 GCA_001767495.1 Acidobacteria bacterium RIFCSPLOWO2_12_FULL_65_11
CGCTCACCCGATCCGGCTGCGCCTCGGCCTCGCGTCTCGCTGCGGCGCGTGTCCGCACCCGCAGATTCGCGTCTTTGCGATAAGATCACACCGCACACGAACCGAAATCGGCCCCTTCACGAATAATGCGGGTTAGGCCGCCCTGCGTCTCTTAGAATCCGATTTCACTGTGCGATCCGAGGCGCACGAGGGCGACAATGACGCGGTCGCCTGGGCGCGTTTGACGAGGGGGCCGATCTCCTCGACGACGCCAACGCCCGCGTGGTTGGGAATGGACGCCCGCTGCGCTTGGTTCGTGCCGAGGACTTGTCGCACGATGGTGTAGCAGGGCGCGGCGGCTTCGGTTCGGACGACGACCTCATTGGGCCGGCGCGGCAGCAGCGTGAGTTCCTCGACCCTCACTCCGGTGCCGTACCGAACGAGCGCTCGGAACCGCCTATCAGGCGCGCCGCTTCGGGGCCCCACTGGTGCGCTTGGGGCACTGGGCGCTGGACCTTGGGCAAAGGCCGAGCCGCCCAACAGCGACGCCACCCCGCCGCCAACAGCGGCCGTCACGCCCTGCAAGACGGTGCGTCGTGAAACTTCTGAGGTCGTCACGTTCGCGCCAAGGGTAAGGCCGGTTCGCAATTCATCGTTTTTCATGACGCATCTCTCCACGTTCAATTGGTGAGGATAGGAACACCTGTGAGCGGCCGGCAAGATTAGGTAACAGATCGGTCCGGGGACATGGGTGACACGTGTTTCCGGACGGTTCGCCCCTTGTGATCCTCCGATGCGCAGGATTCGTTCGTCCATCCGCCCGAGCTTGAGCGGTCCGAAGTATACGTCCGACGCAGACCCAGCGATGGCAATCCCTGCAATGAGCGACTCAGGGCCTCAGGTTGGAATCCGGAACCTTGCGCCCGGAACCTGGAACCCGTCAACCTCTTGATACAATCGTCTTTGCCGTTTCTGACCGCAGAGCGGCTCTCTGTTGTGAGCACTGCAGTTCAAGCCGGCTTCGAGGTACGCCACGGCAGGTCGACGGCGTCGCACGCCCGGCTTGCCGCGGACGGGAAATTCCTACGCCTGGGCCCCGAGCGTTTCCTCGTCAAGGGTGTGGCGTACGGCACGTTCACCCCTGACGCGGAAGGGCGCCAGTTCCCTTGCCCCCGACAGATTGCCGACGACTTCCGCATGATGGCGGCCCTCGGCATCAACACGGTCCGCACGTACACGCCGCCGCCGCAGGCGCTGCTGGACCAGGCGGTCGAGCACGATCTGCGCGTACTCGTCGGACTCCCGTGGTCCCAGCACACGGCGTTTCTCGACGACCGCCGCCTGACGCGTGACATTCGGCGCGCACTCGTCGGACAGGTGGCCGAGCTCGCGAATCATCCGGCGATTCTCGCCTTCGCGCTCGGCAACGAGATTCCGGCCGGCGTCGTCCGCTGGCACGGCCACGTACGCGTCGAGCACTTCCTGCGGGCGCTTTTTCAGGACGCCAAGGCCACTTCACCTGCCAGCCTGCTCACGTACGTCAACTTTCCACCGACCGAGTTCCTCGACCTTTCCTTCTTCGACATCTGCGCGTTCAACGTCTACCTGCACCGCAAGTCTGAGCTCCGTGCGTACCTGGCTCGGCTGCAGCAGATCGCCGGCTACAGGCCGCTGCTGCTTGCCGAAGCCGGGGCCTGCAGCATCCATGAAGGCGAAGCGGGTCAAGCTGAGATCACGGCCGCGCACATTCGTTCGGCGTTCGAAAAGGGCGCATGCGGAGCGATTGCCTTCACATGGACCGACGACTGGTGGCGCGACGGCCATCCTGTTGAGGATTGGGCGTTCGGACTGGTCGATCGCGCGCGGAACCTCAAGCCAGCGGCCCGGACGGTCGCGGCAGCGTTCGAAGATGCACCGTTTTCCCGAGCGGCGCAGCAGACCTGGCCCCGCGTGTCGGTCGTCGTGTGCGCCTACAACGCCGCCGAGACGATCGAAGACTGCCTCGCCTCGCTCGAAGGGCTGACGTACCCGGATTACGAGATCATCCTGGTCAATGACGGCTCGAAGGACCAGACGGGCGAACTCGGTCGGCGTCACCCGCGGGTTCGCGTGCTCGACATCCCGAACGGCGGTCTGAGCGCCGCGCGCAACGTCGGCCTTGCGGAAGCAACCGGGGAGATTGTCGCCTATACCGACGCCGATGTCCGCGTCGACCGAGACTGGCTGACGTTTCTCATCCAGCCGTTTCTCGCCTCCGACGTCGTCGGCTCGGGCGGCCCGAACGTCGTGCCACCCGATGATCCGCCGATGGCGCAGTGTATCGCGCGCGCGCCCGGCGGACCGACCCACGTGCTGCTCGACGATCGGACGGCCGAACACGTCCCCGGATGCAATATGGCGTTCCGCCGCGAGTCGCTGCTGGCCATCGGCGGCTTCAATCCCATCTACCTCCGGGCTGGTGACGATGTGGATATCTGCTGGCGGCTGCAGGCCCGGGGCTGGAAGATCGGTTTCGCAGCCGCCGCGCTCGTCTGGCATCACCATCGATCGTCCGTCAAGACCTACTGGGCCCAGCAGGTCGGCTATGGCGAGGGCGAGACCTGGTTGATGGCCCACCACCCGGAGAAATTTCTTGACGGCCGCATGCTCTGGCACGGGCGGATCTACAGTCCGTTGCCGATTGTCCGCTCGCTCTGGGGAACCAAGATCAACGCCGGCGTGTGGGGCACGGCGGCGTTTCCATCGGTCTACCGCACCGACGTCCACCCGTTCGCGTTCATGCCCCACTCGATCAAGTGGCAGGTGTTCTCGTTCGTGTTGACGTTGGGCGGCGTCGGCGTGACGGCCATGGGCGGTCACCCCTGGGCCGCAGTGCTGCTGCTCGCGAGCGGCGGCATCGGCCTCGCAGTGACGATTGCCAAGAACATCGCCTATGCCCTGCGATCCGAAGTGGACTCGCTGCCAGGCAGCGCGCTGTGGTACCGGGCGACGGTCGCGTACCTGCATTTCCTGCAGCCGCTCGCGCGGATCCGTGGACGCATTCGCGGTGTCCTGTCGCCTCCCGAGGTCAAGCTGCCGCCAGCCGTGCGGCAGACGAGCCACGGTCCCCGGCCCTCGCTCGCCGAAGCCTGGCGCGCGCTGCTATTGCTCACCGGGACGGTGGCCGAAGATCGCTTCTGGAGCGAGACGTGGACGTCGGCCGATCGCGTGCTCCAGCAGCTCACCGAGTGGCTCCGTCGCTCGCGCGCCGTGCGTTCCATTGAGATCGATCAGGGCTGGTCTGAGGATCGTGACGTCAGCATTCCCGTCGGTCGGTGGGCGTGGCTCGACGCCCGCGCGCTCGTCGAGGAGCATGGGGCGGGCAAATCGCTGTTGCGCGTCAGCACGCACTTGCGGCCGACCCTGATCGGCGTCATGGGGGCGCTCGCGCTGGGGCTGGCGCTCTTCGTCGCGGCCGCCACCGGCGTGGCGCTGCGCCAGCCCACGAGCGGGGCGCTCACGGCCGGCCTGACGCTCGTCATCATCGCGATTGCGTCGTGGCGGACGGCGCAAAGCACGGCCCTGATGCGACGGGGCATCCAGAACGTCGCGCTCGGCCAGGGGATGATCGAGATGCCGTCGGGCCCGGTTCGCGCGCCGCTCATCGCCCCGTCGCTCCTGCGCGTGTACGGCATGCGGAGCGCCCTCATCTTCGTCGTGATGATTCTGTCGCTTGGCACCGGGACGTTCATGCTGCGCGAGGCGGCGACCGCCGCCGTCATCGGCGCCCAAAAGGGGTTTGCCGGCGACGACGGCCCGGCGATTCAGGCCTGGCTGGACACGCCGGGCGGTATTGTCGTGGCGCCGGCCGGCGACATCTTCTTCGCCGATTCCAACAACAACGTGATCCGGCGTATCGACGCCGGTAACGGCAGAATCGCGACCGTGGTCGGCAACCACGCCCTCGGCGCTGGGTTTGCTGGCGACAACGGGCCCGCCACCAGAGCGCAACTCGACACGCCGGACGGCGTGGCCCTCGCCCCAGACGGCGACCTCATCGTCGCCGACTCACACAACGATCGCATCCGCCGCGTCGATCGTCCGACCGGTGTCATCACCACGATTGCCGGATCGGGCGTCAACGGCTACGACGGCGACGATAAGCCGGCGGTCGAGTCGGCGCTCCACATGCCGAGCGCCGTGGCGGTCGCACCGAACGGCAATCTCTACATTGCCGACACGCTCAACTACCGGATCCGGATGGTCGACGCCAAGACCGGCCTCATCCACACGATCGCCGGCGACGGCGCTCCCGGCGAGGACCCGGCCGAGATCGGCGACGGCGGGCCAGCCGCCAACGCGCGCCTGAACATGCCGAGCGATGTGGCCCTGGCGCCAAACGGCGATCTTTATATCGCCGACATGCACCACAACCGGATCCGCAAGATCGATGCGAAGACACAGATCATCACGACCGTCGCGGGCAGCGGGAGCTGGGGCGCCTGGGGCGACGGCGGGCCAGCCACCCAAGCGGCGCTCGCCGGTCCGGCCGGGGTCGCGCTCGTGCCGCAGCCGCGCGGCGTGCTCGTCTTTATCGCCGACTACTACAACGGGCGCGTGCGCGTCGTCGGACTCGACGGGATTATCCGCGATTTGAACGAAGCGGGACGCGTGGCGTTCGGCGCGCCGACGCGAGTCGCCTACGCTCCAGCGCGCGAATGGCTGTACGTCACCGACTCGAGTCGCGACAAGATTGTCCCCGTGCCGATTCGAAACGTGCTGCCCAATGTCGTGCAGCGCCGTCCGTCCCCCCCGGCGCCGGCCCCCAAGGTGAGCGGGTGAGCAACAACCAGCCGCTCCTCCCGTGGGCGTGGTCGTTTCTGGCTCCTTACCGGCGCCGCGTTGCGCTGCTCGCGGCGCTGCTGGTCGCAGAAGTCGGCCTCGGCGTGCTCCAACCGTGGCCAGTCAAAGTCGTCATCGACAACGCCCTGCTCGGACGGCCATTTGGCTGGGCGTTCCTCGAGCGAGTTGCGAGCGCGCTGACGGGCGAGAACCGCGTGCTTCTGCTTGTCCTGGTGGCCATCGCCGGCGTTGGGCTGCACATCGCCAATCAGTTCGTCACGACCTGCAGCACGCAGGTGCAGGTCGACACGGGGCAACGCATGGTCTACGCCTTGCGCTATCGGCTGCTGGAGCACCTGCAGGGCCTCGCGCTCCATCACCACATCACCACGAGTACGGGGGATTCGGTGTATCGAGTCGACGTCGATGCCTACTCGATTGAGAACCTCGTCATCGGCGGCTTTCCTCTGGTGACCTCGCTCGCGACGCTCATCGTGATGTTCACCATCCTGCTGACATTCGATGTCACCGTCGCCCTTCTCTCGCTCGCGATCGTGCCGCTCCTGTTTCTCTGCATTCGCTATTACATCCGAACGCTCATGAGCCGCGAGGAGCGCGTCAAGGAACTGGAATCGAAGCTGGTCCAGCGTTTGTACGAGACGTTCTCGGCGATGCGGCTCGTCAAGAGCTTCGCGCGCGAGCCGCAGGAGGTTCGTCGCTACGCGACGGCCGGCGAGCAGACGATGGAGGCTCGCATCGCGCTCACCTGGCAGCAGTCGCTCTTTTCGGCCGGCGTCACGGTGATCACGGTTCTCGGCACCGCGCTGGTCCTCATCGTCGGCGGCGTGCAGGTGATGCGCGGGCAGATGTCGATCGGCGACCTCACCGTGGTCATCGCCTACCTGGGCGCCGTCTACGGCCCGCTGTCCGCGGTTGCCTATACGACAGGACAACTGCAGGGGGCGCTGGCGGGCGCCAGGCGCGTGCGCGCGATGTTTGCCCTGGTGCCGGAAACCGTGGACGCACCGGAGGCCATCGAGGCCAACAATATCCGCGGTGAGATCCGCTTCGAACACGTCGGATTCAGCTATCCGGATGGCACCGCCGTCCTGCACGACATCACGTTTGACGCGACCCCGGGACAGATGATTGCGCTCGTCGGCCTGACGGGCGCGGGCAAGACGACGCTCGTCAGCCTGATCCCGCGTTTCTACGCTCCCACGGCCGGGCGCGTGCTCGTCGACGGCGTCGACGTGCGACAGTATCGCATCCGATCCCTGCGCGAGCAGACGGCCATCGTGCTGCAGGACCCGGTCCTCTTCTCGGGAACCATCCGCGACAATCTGCGGTACGGGCGGCTCGATGCGACGGACGCGGAGATTGAAGAGGCCGCGCGCGCGGCGCACGCGCACGAGTTCATTTCCCGGCTCGCCAAGGGCTACGACACAGAAGTCGCGGAGGCGGGCGCCAGTCTCTCTGGCGGCGAGCGCCAGCGACTGAGCGTCGCCCGCGCGATCCTGAAGAACGCACCCATCCTGATTCTCGATGAGCCCACCTCGTCGCTCGACGCCATCTCAGAGGAAATCGTCTTTGCCGCGTTGAAACGGCTTCGGGCGGGTCGTACGACGATCGTGATCGCTCATCGGCTCTCCACGGTGCGGGACGCCGATCGGATTCTCGTTCTGGACGGCGGCCGGATTGCCGCCCAGGGCCGACACGAGGAACTCCTGCAGACGAGCCTGCTGTACCGGCGGATGTGCGCGCGGCTCTCGGTCGGCAAGTCGCTCGACGATGCGGAAAGCGTCGACGACCTGATCCAGGCCGCGCAGCGGTAATGCGCATCCTGTTTGCCGGCATCATCGCCCGCTATCCGTTCGGCGGCGTGACGTGGTGTTCGCTGATGTATCTGCTCGGCCTTCGCGCCCTTGGACACGAGGTCTTCTATATCGAAGATACGGGCGAGTGTGTGTACGACCCGGTTCTGAACACCCGCGCGACCGACCCGAGCTACGGAACGTCGTACATCCACGACGCGCTGGCGCCCTTCGGGCTCGGCGAGCGATGGGCCTTCGTGAACTACGACGGCACCTACCACGGCCGATCGGCCGACGAAGTCCGTCGATGGGCGGCCGACGCGGACCTGTTCATCAACCTGTCGGGCGGATCGTGGTTCTGGCGTGACGAGTACGCGCGGATTCCGCACAAAGTATTCGTCGACTCAGACCCCGGCTTCACCCAGCTCGCGATCGCCAAGGCCGAGCCGTGGTACGTCGCGTTTTTCGAGAAGTTCGACCACCTGTTCACCTTCGGCGCCAACATCGGCACGGATACCTCACCGGTGCCGACCGGCCCCTTTACGTGGCGCAAGACCTGGCAGCCTGTCACGCTCGATGAATGGCGCACCGACGTGCGGCCGCGCGATCGATTCACCACCGTCATGACGTGGCAGATCGAAAGCTTCGCCGACCTCGGCGGCAACAAAGACCAGGAATTCATCAAGTACATCGACCTGCCCTCGCGGACGCCGCAGCCATTTGAGCTGGCGGTGAACGGCCCCCAGGCGTTCCTTCGCGAGCACGGATGGAGTACGGTCGATGCGATGCACGTGTCGCGCACGCCCTCGGCATACCGCGACTTCATCCAGGGATCGAAAGCTGAATTTGGCGTCGCCAAGCACACTTACATTGCGACGCGGTCCGGCTGGTTCAGCGATCGCACCGAGTGCTACCTCGCCTCGGGTCGGCCGGCCCTCGTGCAGGACACCGGCTGGACAGGGCATCTACCGGCGGGCGAGGGTCTGCTCGCCTTCTCCACTCCCGATGAGGCCGTCGACGGTATTGACCGCCTGAACACCGATTACGCCCGTCACGCGCGAGCCGCCGAGGAGATCGCGCGTCAATATTTCGACGCGCGAGGCGTGCTGCCGAAGCTTCTCGACGAGGCGTGCGCGTGACGACCTCGCCCCTGCGGATCGCCCACGTCGCGCCCGTGGCGACCGCCGTCCCGCCGCCCCGGTCCGGCTCGGTCGAGTTGATGACATCGCTCTTGACCGAAGGGCTCGTCGCCCGTGGCCACGAGGTGACCCTGTTCGCGACGGCGGACTCGAAGACTGAGGCAAAGCTGCACGCGAGCTTCGACCACGGGTATTGGCATGACGAACAAATGTGGCCGTGGGAGTTCTACGAGATGATCAACCTCGCGGCCGCCGTGGAGCGGGCCGCCGACTTCGACCTCATACATTACGAGACGAAGTACTATCCGATGTCGCTGGCCTTTACGCGGCTCTCATCCACGCCGATCGTGCAGACCTTGCATCACGCGCCCCGTGAGGCGGAGGTCCGACTGTGGCTGCGCTACCCGGAGGCGCCGTTTGTCGCGATCTCCAACGAGCAGGCACGTCTCCTCAAGGGCCTCAATGTCGTCGCCACCGTCCTGCACGGAATCGACACAGAGAGTTTCGTGTTCCGTGAAAAGCCCGACGACTACCTCTTGTTCCTTGGCCGTTTCACCGAGGGCAAAGGGGTGCTGCAGGCGATCGAAGTCGCCAAACGCATCGGCATGCGCCTCTTGTTGGCGGCCGCCGACGACCAGTACTATCGCGAGAAGGTCGCGCCACATGTTGACGGCACGCACATCGTCTACGTTGGTGAAGCCGATCATGCGACCAAGGTGAAGTTGTACGGAGGCGCATGCGCACTGCTCTACCCCGTCCAGGCGCGAGAGCCGTTCGGGCTGGTGCTCGCCGAGGCGATGGCCTGCGGAACGCCGGTCGCCGCGCTCGATCGCGGCGCAGTCCGTGAAATCGTCGACGACGGCGTGACCGGCATCGTCTTCGACGACCTGGACCAGATGGTCAATGGGCTTCCCCGAGTATTCGAATTGGTTCGTCGCCGGGTTCGTGAGCGCACGGTCGCCCGCTTCGGCATCGACCGCATGGTTGATGAGTATGTCGGCGTCTATCGCCAGATTGTCGAGGCCCGTCGTGGCGTCAGTGCTCCCAGTGCTCGATGACGAGCGCGGCCTCGAGGGCCGAACCGTTCTCGCGGTGTTTGCCCACCCCGACGACGAGTCGCTCGCCTGCGGTGGAACGCTGGCGCGGCTGTCCGACGAGGGAGCCCGCGTGGTGCTCCTCTGTGCGTCCCGCGGCGAACAAGGCGGCGCGAGGGCTCCCGCGCTCGGGCCCGATGGCGATCTGGCCCAACAGCGCGTCCTCGAACTCCGCGAGGCGGCCAACGTGCTTGGCATCGCGGAAGTTCTCATCCTCGATCACGCCGATGGCAACCTGCGGTGGGCCGATGTGCCCAAGCTGCACGCCGAAATCGTCTCGGCCATCCGCGACTGGCAGCCCGACGCTGTCATTACGTTTGCGGAGGACGGCTTGTACTGGCATCTGGACCACGTCGGCATCCACGAACGCACGTGCACGGCCGTACGTTCGCTCGGGGACTCCGCACCGGCGCTCTATTACGTCACGATGCGAAAGGGTGCGATGCGGGAGGCCTTTGAAACCGCCTCTGCCAAAGGCTGGTCGCCGGCAGCGTCAGGCTTGTGGACCATCGTGCCCGACGCGTTCGGCGTCGCGGCCAGACGTCCCTCGTTCACCGTCGACGTCCATGACTGGGTTCCACGCAAACTCGCCGCCCTGCGCTGCCATCGCTCCCAGATGGGAGAGGACAATCCGTTTGCGTGGCTCGACGAGGCCGACGCCCGGCGATGTCTGGGCGTCGAGCAATTCCGTCGA
>MELA01000011.1:0-5369 GCA_001767495.1 Acidobacteria bacterium RIFCSPLOWO2_12_FULL_65_11
CACTGTGTGTCTGCGAGCGCCGCCCGTCACTGGGCACTTGGCTTCCGTATCCATTTTCTCTCCGATCCTGGTTTGTGTTTTTAACTCGTTCCGACAGGCTGACGCTTCGTCGGAAATCGTTCAGACAAGCAAGTGTAGCCTCTAATGATAATAGTTCCCAAATACTGCATTTACGCAGAAGGGACTTGCTACTGCCCGCCGGCCCCGCTAAGCTGCTCGTGACATGTCCAGTCGCTCTTCCGCCGACCGCTACACGCATCTGCGCACGGGCTGCGCGGATCGCGGGCTGCGGCTGACGCCGCAGCGGGAGGTGCTGCTCCGCGTGCTGAGCGAGGCGAAGGGCCACCCCACGGGCGACGATATGGTGCAGCGGGTACGGAAGGTGCTGCCGACCGTGTCGCACGCGACGGTCTACCGGAACCTCCAGGAACTATTAGGGGAGGGCCTCATCCGGACGCTCGAGGTGGCCGGCACCGCGGTCCAGTTCGAGGTGAACTCCGACGATCACCACCACTTCGTCTGCCGCAGGTGCGGGCACGTCTGGGACGTGTACCTGTCCAGCCTGGATGTCCGGATCAACCGGCGGCGGACCGAGCTGGACGGTTTTCAGGTCGATCGCCGAGACGTGCAGTTGCACGGCGTCTGCGCGGGCTGCCGCTAGTCCGTCCGGCGGCGGGAGGGCGGGGCTGGTTTATACAAGGAAGGGGCCTGGCAGAGGCGTGTGCGAATTTGTGCGAATAAAGTCGTCGCGGGCGTGCGCGTCAGCACTCTCCTGCCCAACATCGGTCCGGTGAAGACGCGTCAGTTCACGTCAGCCCAGCAGTTCGGCCAGCTTGAGGGGCTGGCGCTCGCAAGAGCGTGGGGGTTCGAATCCCCCCTTCCGCACCAAACCTCAAAGACTAAGAAGGCAGGTGTTTTTCGGTAGGAGTCTTCCCTACCTAGATTGTCTCCCACGCTGGCTCGCCGTATTCTAGGGACTGCGCGCCTCGTTGGGACGACACTCGATGGTCAAAGACCAGCCTTCGGCACTCTGGACTTTGCGCAAGGAGGGGCGCGAAGTGTCCTGCCTCGTCCGGCTCGTGCCGCATGCCATCGAGGTCGATCTGGTATTCGACGGCGACACGCTGGTCACGCGAGCCTTTGCGACCGATACCGAAGCCCTCGCCTGGGCGGATGAGGAACGAGTCGAGCGAGAGGGCGAGGGCTGGAAGAGATCGGACGCTCCACTCCGAGTCAGCAAGGCCGATTAGAGAGCAGCCTCGCGCGGACACCACGGCGTACGGACGGGGAATCCCAATCTGTTCCGCGCTACAGCAGTTGCACTTCAGGAGTTTCCACGCGTACATCTGCACTGGCCGACTCTCGGTCTGGTGGCTACAAGGCAACACTCGCGCGAGGCACAATCGAGGATAATAGGCGGGAAAACGAACGGGGCGACACTTGGCGACACTCACTGATACTCGCCTCGTGGAATCCCCCCTTCCGCACCATTCGACTCGCCTGTCGACCGCCGTCGGCGAGCCGCCAGGCTCGCTCATGGCGGGCCAGTTTCATTTCAGGAGCCGCGCGATGTCAAAGCACGAGACCGCACGAGTACAGCTCGAAAGCCAGCTCACCCGTCTGTTGGAGCGTGTCGGAAAGATTGAGGGCGACTTGCGGCGGACTCCCGATCGCGACTGGCAGGAGCAAGCCATCGAACTGGAGAACGACGAGGTGCTGACAGGACTCGACGAGATGACTCTTGCCGAAGTCCGTCGCATTCGTGCGGCACTCGGGCGGATCGCGAATGGCACCTATGGCGCCTGCTCGACCTGCGGCCGGGCCATCAGCCAGGAGCGTCTGGCCGCAATTCCGAGCGCCCACACCTGCATGACCTGCTCGACCGAGCGGCGGGGAAACCCGTGATGGACCACATCCCCTCGATGCGTTCCGTCATGACGCCCTTTCCCTATTTCGTAGACGCCGGAGAGAGTCTGCTCGTCGCGAGGACGCTCATGGTTCGCCACGAGGTCAGACATCTGCCGGTCAAGGATGGCGACGAGCTCTTGGGCGTGCTGACCGATCGGGATCTCAAACGGGCGCTCGACCCCGACCTCGGGCTGCCGCCGAAAGACGAGCTCTTCGTGCGTGACGTGTTCATGCCGGATCCCTACACGGTCGACACGAGTGAGCCGCTCGATCGCGTGCTCGAAGAGATGGCCACCCGGCACATGGGAAGCGTCCTCGTCACCAGTCACGGCCGGCTGGCCGGCATCTTCACCACGACAGACGCCTGCCGGATCCTGTGCGGGCATCTGCGCGCGCTCGCGCCGCGCCCTGGAGACGACGCCGCCTGATTCGTCCTGACCGCATGTATTAGAGACGGTTGAACACACTTCGTAGTCTCAGGTTCCAACGGGAGTGACGGCGGTCGCACATAGGCAGGAATCCTGTTGCTGGAGTGTGATGAGTTGGTAAAGAGCTTGATGGCGATGAGGAGGCACCTGTGATGAGAAGAAGCGGCGCCGCGGCGGCGGTCATCCTGTTCCTGCTCGCGATTGGCGGCTCCGCCCAGGCGCCTCAGCCGAAGGGCGGAGGCGAGGAAACGGGCGCGTACGACATTGTGCCGGGTTGGCCGGCCAACTACTGCGGGCCGGGCTTCGCGATCGGAGCGACGGGCGGCATCTGGGCGGAGAGCCCGGATCGCGTGATCGTCTTCAGCCGCGGCTGCCTGCCGGAGATCGAGGACGACCGGGGGCCGGCGGAAAACTTCATCCCGCTGCGCAACGCCGCCAACTTCGACCTCTCCCAGACCGATCCGTCGCGCCACCCGCGCTGGGATCACATCGTCAACATCGTCGACCGCAACGGCCGGCTGGTCGAGTCGTGGGAGCAGCACAACAAGCTGTTCGTGCGGCCCCATCGTGTGGTCATCAACCCGTACGATCCGGAGCGGCACGTCTGGCTCATTGACGATGGCGCGCACGCGATCTACAAGTTTACGCGCGACGGCAAGACGCTGGTGATGCAGCTCGGCGAGTTCAAGATGCCGGGGAACGACGATCGCCACTTCGCGCGGCCGACCGACATCGCCTGGCTGCCGGACGGCACGTTCTTCGTGAGTGACGGCTACACGAACACGCGCGCGGTCAAGTTCGACAAGAACGGCAAGTTCCTCATGACCTGGGGACGCGAGGGCACGCCTCCGAACGAGACGCGCCCGGGCTACATGAATACGGTGCACGCCATCGCGGTCGACAAGAACCGGCGCGTATACATCAGCGACCGCGCGAACTCACGCATCCAGGTGTTCGACGAGAACGGCCGGTTCCTCGACGCGTGGCCCAACGTCAGACGGCCGTACGCCGTGCACATGTCCGAAGACCAGCACCTCTGGGTGTCGGACGGGACGACGCAGAAGTTCCTCAAGTTCGATCTGACCGGCCGGCTGCTCTACTCGTGGGGCACGTTCGGATCGTTTCCGGGCGGGTTCTGGGGCGTGCACCAGTTCAGCGTCGACCGCGAGAACAACCTCTACACGGCCGACGTGCATGTCGGGCGGCCGCAGAAGTTCCGGCCGAAGCCCGGCGCCAATCCCGCTCAGATCATCGGGCAGGGAACGCGTCAGGCGGGTCCCACCCGTTAGAGGCCGGCCGAGGATCGGCTCGAAGGACGTCCGGCTCCGCGTTCAGCCAGAGCGGGACCGTTACGCCGGCTAGCGGGCTGACACGTGGGCCGGGCGTGATGATGCCCGCCAGGTTGAGCGGATCGGCGGCGGCGACGTGCGGCGCGTCGCCAACATGTTCGTCGCGCCGGATCCCACGCAGCAGCTCCACGGCCTCCGAACGCGCGAACTGTTCGCCGACAAATCCAGACACGAATCGGCCGCCGCGAATCTCTCCCTGTGCCTCCAGCCGGCGGAGCGTCACCAACAGATCTCTCCAGGGAGGCGCGATGGTCTCACGCGCGAGCAGGTCGCGGAACACAACGCCCCATCGCAGCAAGAGCTGGCGTGCGATGGCCTCGACCGTCGCTGACGGCAGCGCGTCGGCGCCGGCCGATGCCGGGGCGGAGGCGGATCGCAGCAGCGCCCAGCGGCCGGGCACGAATCGGGCGCGCCGCGACTGATGCCTGGCCGTCGCCAACCGGCGCTTCGGATCGATCAGCGCGCGCAGGTTCTCAAACCCGTCGGCCGTCACCAGCCCCGCCGCCGCCAGCTCCCACAGCGCGTCCTCGACCACGCTCGTCAACTGATGTGTGTCGGTCACCACATCGGCCAGAAACGACGCGCCTCGACGTGACAGCGAATCAAAGACCTGTCGTGCGGAATCGGAGAGCCCCGGCCTCTCGGCGGTCGTCTGCCCGCTTGTCACCGCGCGAACCGCCGCCGCGTCGAGCAGCCACGACGCGTCGGCTCTCAGAAACAGGGCGACCGGCGCCGAGCGCGTCGGTCTCACTCGTCGTACGGATCCGTGCTTGCCGCGCTCCTGGTCCTCGAAGGCCGGATGCGGAGACAGCCGGCCCCACACGACCTCGCCCGAGATGCAGAGCTCGTCGAGCAGCTCCGGCGCGTACTTGCCGACTCTGCGGCGGAGCACGTCGCTCTCCCACGCGGCGGCCGAAATCTCGTATCCCTGAAGCTGCTTGATGATGTGCAGCGCCCCGTCGGGGCCGTGCAGCTGCGCTCCGCTCCTCACGTGCTGCCACTGATAGAGGAAGCGCATGAAGTCGCGCGCGGTCACCGGCTCGATTTCCCGGCGCAGCCTTCCAAGGGTCAGCCTGTGGATCCGCGCCAGCACCCGACGGTTGCACCATTCGATGCCGTGGGCCGAAGCCGCCGCCGTGAACCGGCCACGCAGAATCTGCCCCTCGCCTTCGAGCCGCAGCAAGGCGGCCTCTACCACGCTCTCTGGCAGAGCGAGTCTGGCGGCAAGCCCGCTTTGGGTCTGCGGCCCCGTGGACTCCAGCCAGCCGCGCAGCGCTTCAGTCGCCGCCGACTCCCGATCCGGTGTCGTCGTACGATCGAAATCGGCGATCTCCGGTGAGATCACGGCATCGGGATACAGCAGGCGCGCCGACTTCAGCCGCTCGGCGGCCGTCCAATAACCGTAGTGTCCGGCTTCAGCCGGACCTGGTAGTCCGCCTGAAAGGCGGACACTACAGGTTGTCACATTCGCCGCGCGGCCCGCTTCGCGCAGGACGCTGAACCACTCCTCCCATTCCCGAACTGGCGGCACGACGAGCAACGTCAGCAGCGCGTCGTGCAGCTCCTCGGCACCTCTCACGGCCGGCCACGATTCGGCCGCGACCTGTGCGATGGCCGCCGGATCGAGCGCGGCCACGCCGTCCGCGTCCGGTCCAATCGTCCGCCGCATCTGCACGGCCCTCGC
>MELA01000011.1:5388-21864 GCA_001767495.1 Acidobacteria bacterium RIFCSPLOWO2_12_FULL_65_11
GGTGACGGCTCCGGCGTGTCGATGGCGACGGTCTTGACCTCGCCCGCTCGGATTCGTTCGACCAACTGCTTCAGGCCGTCGAGGTCCATCGCCTCGTACAGACAGTCCTTGATGGTCTCGTTGACGAGCGGATGGTCCGGGATGCGGATGGGACCAACGAGGTTCTCCTGGCAGGCGACTTGATCGGGGAACACCGCGGCGAGCAGATCGTCGGCGCGCATGCGCTGGATGGGCGCGGGCACCTTGCGTCCCCCAGCGAAACGAAGAACGGCCAGCGCCCTGGAAATGTCCCAGCGCCAGCGCACCTCGAACATGGGCGCCGGCAGCAGGGCCTGGGTCAGCACGTCCTCGACGGTCTCCGTGCTCAGAAACTTGAAGACGAGGTCGAGCGGGAAGCTGTGCTGATCGCTCAGCGAGATGACGATGCCGTTGTCGGTCGCCGCGGCCTGTAGCTCGAAATTGAACGAGCCGCAGAAGCGCTTGCGCAGCGCCAGGCCCCACGCTCTGTTGAGGCGGGCGCCAAACGGCGCGTGCAGCACGAGCTGCATGCCTCCGCTTTCGTCAAAAAAGCGTTCCGCCACGACCGTGCGGACGGTCGGCAGGGCGCCAAGGGAGGCGACGCCGGCACGCACGTAAATGACGGCCTGCTCTGCTCCACGGCGATCCAGACCGCACTCGGCGATCAGGAACTCCTCTGCGGCACTGCTCGGAGCCGACGCGCGGTCATCTGTTGTCGCGGGAGCTGACGCCGCGAGCTCGATGATCCGCTCACGCAGCTCAGAAACCGCATGTGAGAGCTCGGCCGTGCGCCCCGGCGCTTCGCCGCGCCAGAACGGAATCGTGGGCGCAGCGCCGCGCGCATCCTCCACCCGCACGCGTCCGGCTTCGATCCGCCGGATGCGCCACGAGGTGGTGCCGAGTAGAAACACGTCGCCGGCCAGGCTCTCGACGGCAAAATCTTCGTCAAGCGTCCCGACGACCGTCTCATCAGGCTCGGCCAGCACGAGATACTGGGCGTTGTCGGGGATCGCCCCGCCCGAGGTGATCGCCGCCAATCGGGCTCCGCGCCTCCCGCGGACGATCCCGTGAACGCGATCGCGGTGAAGATACGCCCCGCTGCGGCCGCGTCTGGTGCTGATGCCTTCCGAGAGCATGTCGACCACGGCGTCAAAATCGTCGCGGGTCAGGTCTCGATAGCAGTACGCGCGCCGCACCAGCTCGAACAGGTCCTGTTCCCGCCACTCTTCGGCGGCGGCCATCGCCACGATCTGCTGGGCCAGGATGTCGAGCGGCGTGTCGGGCACCAGCAGCCGGTCGAGCTCGCCCGACGCCATCGAGCGGACGAGCGCCGCGCACTCAATCAGCTCGTCCCGCGTGGTCGCGACGATGCGCCCCTTGGGCTTTGTCGCGTGCCCAACCTGGTGACCGGAGCGGCCGATGCGCTGGAGCGCGACGGCGATCGAGCGAGGCGACCCGATCTGGCAGACCAGATCGACCGTGCCGATGTCGATGCCCAGCTCGAGGGAGGCGGTCGCCACCACCGCCTTCAGCCGGCCATTCTTCAGCCGCTCCTCGGCAGTCAATCGGAGCTTGCGCGACAGGCTGCCATGGTGCGCGAGCACGGCATCTTCGCCCAGGCGATCGCCAAGGTGGTGGGTGACCCGCTCCGCGAGGCGTCTGGTATTCACGAAGACGAGCGTCGTCCGGTGTTCCTCGATGAGGGCCGCAACCCTGTCGTAGATCTCCTGCCACATTTCGTTCGTGGCCACGGCCCCCAGTTCATCCCTCGGGACTTCCACCGCCAGATCCATCGCTCGACGATGGCCGCGATCGATGACGCGGACGCTGGCCGCATCGTCTGGCGCAAGAAATCGCGCCACGGTCTCAATGGGTCGAACCGTCGCGGACAAGCCGACGCGCTGTGGGCGCTTGCCGCCGGCCTTCTCCACCAGATCGTCGAGCCTCGCGAGCGAGAGCGCCAGATGCGCTCCGCGCTTGTCGTCGGCCATCGCGTGAATCTCGTCGACGATGACGGTACGGACATGCCGCAGCCCGAGACGGCTCTTCTCCGCCGTCAGCAGGATGAACAACGACTCTGGCGTCGTCACCAGAATGTGCGGCGGACACCTCAGCATTTTCTGCCGCTCTGCTGGCGGCGTGTCGCCCGTCCTGACGGCGGTCCGAATGGGCGGCAGAGCAAGCCCGCGCTCGGCGGCAAGCGACGCGATCCCCGACAACGGCACGTCGAGGTTCTTGTGAATGTCGTTGCTCAGTGCTTTGAGGGGCGAGACGTACAGCACCGCGGTCGTGTCGGGCAGGCCCACGCCCAGTCCCGCGCGAACCAGGTCGTCGAGGCAGATGAGAAACGCCGCGAGCGTTTTGCCCGACCCCGTGGGAGCCGAGATCAGGACGTTCTCGCCCGAGCGGATGACCGGCCAGGCGCGCTCCTGGGGCTCGGTCGCCGAGCCGAAGCGGCCGGCGAACCAGTCAGCGACAAGAGGATGAAGGGAAGCCATGCGATTCCACTGTGCCAGCCAGCGACCGACCAGAGACTACGTCAAGGTCACTGCCGTGCCAGATGCCGTCACCATCAGCATCCCATTGGCCTGACCGAGCAGTGTAGCAACTCGGGCGTGGCCACGGTAGATCGGCAGTGTCGTTCGTGGCACACTATCCATCCCATGTTCCCGTATCACGACGAAAACGAAACACAGCGCCCCGCGTACGTGACGATGGCCGTGATCGCGGTCAACGTGCTCGTGTGGATCTTGGTGCAGGGCGCGGGCGCGGAGAGGCCGCTTGCGGCCTCGGTCTGTAACCTCGGCCTGATACCCGGGGAGCTGACGCTGACCGCGCCGCCCGACGCGCGGTTTCCCATGGGCGACGACCTGGTGTGCCTGTTGGATCCCGGCCGCCAGACGCTCAACGTCGTCACGTCGATGTTCCTGCACGGCTCCTGGATGCATCTGCTCGGCAACATGTGGTTTCTCTGGCTGTTCGGCAACAACATCGAAGACTCGATGACCCGCCCGCGGTTTCTGATCTTCTACCTGATCTCGGGGCTCGCCGCGGCGCTCTTTCAGGTCGTGGCCAACCCTGCCTCCATCGTCCCCATGGTCGGGGCATCGGGCGCCATCAGCGGCGTCATGGGCGCGTACCTCGTCCTCTATCCACGCGTGCGGGTATTCACGCTCGTTCCGCTCGGCTTTTTCATGACGACGATGGCTCTTCCGGCGTGGGCGATGCTCATCTACTGGGCGTTCCTTCAGCTCGCGAGTGGCCTGATGACCACCGGCTCCTCCTCGCAGGGCGGCGTGGCCTTCTGGGCCCACCTGGGCGGATTCGTGGCCGGCGTGGCGCTGGTGAAGCTGTTCGAGCGACGCGATCGGGTGATGGCCCGCGCCGCGCATCACTGGCGCCCCGGCACGGTTCGTCATCTGTAGTGTCCGGCTTCAGCCGGACCCGCGTCCGCCTCAAGGCGGACAACGTCGTCACGTCGATGTTCCTGCACGGCTCCTGGATGCATCTGCTCGGCAACATGTGGTTTCTCTGGCTGTTCGGCAACAACATCGAAGACTCGATGACCCGCCCGCGGTTTCTGATCTTCTACCTGATCTCGGGGCTCGCCGCGGCGCTCTTTCAGGTCGTGGCCAACCCTGCCTCCATCGTCCCCATGGTCGGGGCATCGGGCGCCATCAGCGGCGTCATGGGCGCGTACCTCGTCCTCTATCCACGCGTGCGGGTATTCACGCTCGTTCCGCTCGGCTTTTTCATGACGACGATGGCTCTTCCGGCGTGGGCGATGCTCATCTACTGGGCGTTCCTTCAGCTCGCGAGTGGCCTGATGACCACCGGCTCCTCCTCGCAGGGCGGCGTGGCCTTCTGGGCCCACCTGGGCGGATTCGTGGCCGGCGTGGCGCTGGTGAAGCTGTTCGAGCGACGCGATCGGGTGATGGCCCGCGCCGCGCATCACTGGCGCCCCGGCACGGTTCGTCATCTGTAGGATCGGGGCCCGAAGGGCTGCGGCTTGACACGGCCGACGGCCCGCTGTATTAACTAACTGGTTGGTTAATGCAGAAGAGGACCAAGCCCCGCACGCGCCGCGACTCTCAGACCGCCATCTTCCGCGCCGCCGCCAATGAATTCGCCGAGCGCGGCTACCAGGCCGCCGGCGTCGATCGCATCGCCGACCACGCGAAGGTCAACAAGGCGATGCTCTACTACCACTACGGCAGCAAGCTCGGGCTCTACGTGGAGGTGCTGCGCGACATGTTCCGCGCCGTCGGCCTCCGCGCCCGCGCGCTGGCCGATGGCCACGGCACGGCTCCCGAAAAGCTCGACGCCTGGATCGCCACCATCGTCGAAGAGGCCTCGGCGCGGCCCTGGTTCCCGCCCATCATGCTCCGCGAGCTCGCGTCCGGGGGACCGCACTTCGATCCCGAGACGCTCGGCACGATGAACGCCGTGTACTCGGCCGTGCGCGACGTCATCGTGCAAGGACAGAAGGAAGGCGCGTTCCGCGACGCGGACCCGCTGCTCACGCATCTCACCATCATGCCAGCGATTCTGATGTTCTTCGCGCGCCGCCGCGTGCTGGCCCGGCGCAAGACGGCCCAGGGCGTCTTTGCCCCACTCCAGATTGACGAGTTCGTGCGCCACATGCAGGAATCGGTCAGGCGCATGCTGCGCAAAGACCCTGGGTTGTAGTGTCCGCCTTGAGGCGGACCCCAGGTCCCTCTGAAGCCGGACACTACGTACGAGGACAAGAACGAAGATGAGGATGAGGACGAGAGCAATGCGAGCACAGGTATTTATCGCTGTCGCACTTGCTGCGGCCGCAGCGTGCCGTCAGATGGAGCCGTCGGGCGCCCTGCGCGTTTCCGGCCACGTCGAGGCCACCGAGGTGCAGGTGTCGGCTGAGGTCGGCGGACGAGTTCTGGAGCGCCGCGTCTCCGAGGGCGACCGCGTCGCCAAAGGCGATCTCATCGCCACGCTCGACACGCGCGACACCGACCTTCGCATCGACAGTCTCCGCGCGGAGCGTGCCGTGGCCGAGGCCCAGCTCCGGCTGCTGCAGGCCGGGGCGCGCGCCGAGGACGTGCGTCAGGCCGAGGCCCAGGTCGACGCGGCGGCGACCGAGATCCCGACAATTCAGGCCGAGCTCACGGCCGCCGAGGTCGATCTCGAACGGTTCGAGAAGCTCCTCAACGCCAACGCGGGGTCGCAGAAACAGCGCGACGATGCCAAGGCGAGGGCGGACGTGGCGCGGGAGCGGCTGCGTGGCGCGCGGGAACGGGTGAACGTCGCCGAGGAGACGCTCGGTCGTGTGCGGGCCGGCGCCAGGCGCGAAGAGCTCGACACGGCCCGCGCCCGCATCGCGGCCGTCAACGCGCAGATCGCCATGCTCGAGAAAAGCCAGAAGGACGCCGCGGTCCTCTCTCCCCTCGACGGGATCGTGACCTTAACCCTCGTCAATACCGGCGAGATGGTCGCGCCCCGCACCCCCCTCGTCATCGTGAGCGACCTCGACCGCGCGTGGGCGAACCTGTTCGTCCCCGAGCCGATGGTGCCGCGCGTCAAGCTCGGGAGCCGCGCGACGATCGTCACCGATGCAGGTGGGCAGGGGCTGGTTGGCACCGTCACCTACATCTCGCCGAAGGCCGAGTTCACGCCTCGCAACGTGCAGACCGCTGACGAGCGGTCGAGGCTCGTCTACCGCATCAAGGTGACGGTCGACAACCGTGATGGCGTCCTGAAGCAAGGGATGCCGGTGGACGCGGAGCTGACCGTCCCATGACTCCTGCCGTGACGCTCAACGGCGTCGTCAAGCGGTATGCGACGGCCCGGGCCCTGGCCGGCCTGACGCTCGACGTCGAGCGCGGCGAGATGTTCGGGCTGATTGGACCGGATGGCGCCGGCAAGACCACCGCCATCCGGTTGATGTGCGGCCTTCTTCACGCTGACAAGGGCGAGGTCCGCGTGCTCGGCCACGACCCGGTGGCCGCACACCGGCGCATCTCAGAGCAAGTCGGCTATCTGTCGCAGCGATTCAGTCTGTACGGCGATCTCACGATCGACGAGAACATCGCGTTCTTCGCAGAGGTTCACGGCGTCAGCCGGTATCACGCGCGTCGCGATCAGCTGCTCGAGATGACCCAGCTCACGCCCTTTCGGAAGCGACTCGCGGATCGACTCTCAGGCGGCATGAAGCAGAAGCTGGCGCTCGCTTGCACGCTCGTCCACGAGCCCACGCTGCTCTTGCTCGACGAGCCGACGACCGGCGTCGATCCGGTGTCGAGGCGCGAGTTCTGGAAGCTGCTGTCGGAATCGCTGTCTCGCGGCATCACCATCCTCATGTCAACACCGTATATGGACGAGGCGGAGCGGTGCACACGGGTGGCGCTCGTTCATGAAGGGCGCACGCTCGCCGTCGACGAGCCGTCGACGCTGCGTGCTCTCATGCCGGGACCGGCCGGCCGACGCGTGCCGCCCTCCCTCGAGGATGTGTTCATTGCGAAGCTCGCCGAACAGGAGGCGAAGCCATGAGAATGCGTGTCTGTGCTGGCGTGATGGCCGCGGTCGTATGGGCCGCGCCCCTGTTAGCGCAGGACCTCGCGCCGCTCCGGCTCACGCTCGAAGAGGCGCAGGCTCGAGCGCTTCAGGCGAGCCATCGGGTCGCGGAACTTCGGGCGCGCGAATCTGCCGCCCAAGGCTCGGTCGCGGTTCGAGAGGCGGCCGAGCGCCCGCTGCTGTCGGCGCTGCTGTCTCGCGGCATCACCATCCTCATGTCAACACCGTATATGGACGAGGCGGAGCGGTGCACACGGGTGGCGCTCGTTCATGAAGGGCGCACGCTCGCCGTCGACGAGCCGTCGACGCTGCGTGCTCTCATGCCGGGACCGGCCGGCCGACGCGTGCCGCCCTCCCTCGAGGATGTGTTCATTGCGAAGCTCGCCGAACAGGAGGCGAAGCCATGAGAATGCGTGTCTGTGCTGGCGTGATGGCCGCGGTCGTATGGGCCGCGCCCCTGTTAGCGCAGGACCTCGCGCCGCTCCGGCTCACGCTCGAAGAGGCGCAGGCTCGAGCGCTTCAGGCGAGCCATCGGGTCGCGGAACTTCGGGCGCGCGAATCTGCCGCCCAAGGCTCGGTCGCGGTTCGAGAGGCGGCCGAGCGCCCGCTGCTGTCGGCGCTGGCCGGCTACACACGGACGAATCATGTGGTCGAGTTCGTCGTTCCAGGTCCGACCGGCGTTCCGCGCGTGCTCTATCCGGACGTGCCCAACAACTACCGCACGCGGCTGGATCTCCAGTGGCCGATCTACACCGGCGGTCGGACCGACGCCCTCGAGCGCGCGGCTCGGACCGAGGCGGCAGCCGTGGCCGCAGAGGTCACCGTCGCGCAGGCGGACCTGCGCCTCGAGGTCGCGCGGGCCTTCTGGGCGCTGGCAACGGCGAACTCGGCGGTCAACGTCCTCAATGAAGGACTCACGCGGGCGCAGACGCATCTCGCGGCGGCGCGTGAGCGTCTCAGCGCGGGATCGGTCCCTCCCAACGAAGTGTCCTCGGCTGAGGCGGACGAGTCGCGCCAGCGGATGCTGCTCATCGAGGCGCGCAACCAGCGCGATGTGACCATGGCCGGCCTCGCGCGCCTGACCGGGCTCGACATCCTGCAGCCGATCGAACCGGTCGCCCTGTTCGAGGCGCCGGCTGCCAGTCAGCCTCGTGTGGACGCGCTCGTCGCCGAAGCACGTGGCCTCAGAACCGAGCGCCAGGCGATGCAACGCCGCATCGAAGGGGCCGACGAGCTGCGCAGGGCAGCGGCCGCGGGCAGCCGCCCGGCGATCGCGGTCGGCGCAGGGTTCGACTACGCGCGGCCCAACCCACGGACCTTTCCCCGAGCCAACCTCTGGGACGACTCGTGGGACGCCGGGATCAACGTCAGCTGGCCGCTGTGGGACGGCGGGCGCACCAAGGCCGACATCGCACAGGCGGGCGGCGCGGCCGAGGCGGCGCGACAGCGTCTGGCCGAGTTCGACTCGGTCCTGGCGCTCGAGATCCGGCAGCGCGTGCTCGAACTCGACTCGGGTCGGGCCGCCATCACCGCGGCGGACGACGCGATCCGGGCCGCCACAGAAGCGCGCCGGATCGTCACCGAGCGATACCAGGCCGGCGTGGCCCAGAGCACCGACGTGCTGGACGCCAACTTCGCGTTGCTGCAGGCCGAGCTCGACCGCACGCGGGCGATTGCCGGCGTGCGCCTCGCAGAAGCGAGGCTGGCGCACGCCCTCGGACGATAAGTGATGGTCCGCCTAAAGGCGGACACTACATATGTTGTAGTGTCCGGATATGTTGTAGTGTCCGGCTTCAGCCGGACCTGATGGGCATCATGTTCGCCATCGACGTCCAGAACCTGACCCGCCGCTTCGGCGATTTTGTCGCCGTCCGCGACCTGACGTTCAGCGTCGGCCAGGGCGAGATCTTCGGCTTCCTCGGCGCCAATGGCGCAGGCAAATCCACGACGATTCGGATGCTGTGCGGGCTTCTGCGCCCGACCTCCGGCTCCGCACGTGTCGGCGGCATCGACGTCAGTCGGGACCCCGAAGGTGTCAAGCGCCGCATCGGCTACATGTCGCAGCGCTTTTCGCTCTACGAAAAGCTGACCGTGGACCAGAACATTCGGTTCTTTGGCGGCATCTACGGCCTCGGCGTCGAACGTCTCGCGGCGCGCCGTGCATTCGTACTGGAGATGGCCGGCCTCCGAGGCCGCGAGTCGACGCTGACCGAATCGCTCTCCGGCGGCTGGCGCCAGCGCCTCGCTCTGGGCTGCGCCATCCTGCACGAACCGCCCATCGTGTTTCTGGACGAACCGACGGGCGGCGTCGACCCGCTCTCCCGGCGTCAGTTCTGGCGGCTCATCAACGAGCTGGCACAAACCGGCGTGACGGTCCTGGTGACGACGCACTATCTCGACGAAGCCGAGCACTGCCGCCGCGTGGCGATCATTGCCGCCGGGGCGCTCGCCGCGTTGGGCACGATTGGTGAGCTGAAGCGCACCTTCGCCGACCGGCCCATCGTCGAGATTCGCGCGTTGCAGGCTGTCCAGGCGATGCGCGAGCTCGATGCGATGCCCGAGGTAGAAAAGACGAGTGTCTTTGGCACAGCCGTGCATGCCGTGCTGCGCTCGCCAAATCTTTCCCCGACAGCCATCGCATCCCGGCTGCAGCAGGCAGGCGTCGCCACCTCCGGCGTCGATCTGGTCGAGCCGTCGCTCGAGGACGTCTTTCTCGACGTGGCCGAGCGGAGCGCAAAGTGACCGGACTGGCGAAGACATGGGCGGTTGCCCTGAAGGAGCTCCGTCAGATTCGGCGGGATAAGCGAAGGCTGGTGATCCTGCTCTTCGTGCCGGCGTTCTTCCTCCTGCTCTACGGGTATGCGCTCAACTTCGATGTCCGCAACATCAGGCTCGGCGTGGAGGACAACGATCGCAGCACCGCCAGCCGAGAGGTCATCTCGGCGTTCGTCAATTCGGGATACTTCGATTTCGTCCGAGAGGTTGGGAGCGACCGAGATATCGTGGATGCGATCGATCGAGACGAGGTGCGCGCGGTGCTCGTCATTCCATCCGCGTTCGGGCGCGACGCCGCCACCCTCCGTCCGACCAGCGTTCAGCTCATCGTCAACGGCGACAACGCCAACACCGCCTCGACCGTCGTCGGCTACGGCCTGACGATCGTGGCCACGATTTCAGCCCGCTACGACCTGCAGGGGCGAATCGGATCGCCGATGGGACCGCTCCTCACCGTTGAGCCGCGCATCTGGTACAACCCCGAGCTCAGGAGCGCGCTGTTTCTCGTTCCCGGTCTCATCGCCTACCTCGCGATGCTGACGGCGGTCGTCTCTACGGCACTGTCGATCGTCCGCGAGAAGGAGGCCGGCACGATGGAGCAGGTGCGCATGGCGCCGGTGGGTCCGCTGACCTACGTGCTCGGCAAGACGCTGCCGTACTTCGTCATCTCGCTGATGGCGTCGATGAGCGTCGTCGGCCTTGCGATGCTGTTGTTCGGTTTGCCGATGCGAGGGTCCTGGCTCTTGCTGCTCGGCGCCGTGTCGCTGTTCCTGGTCGGAGCGCTGGCGTTCGGGCTGCTGATTTCGACGATGGCCGAGACGCAGCAGGTCGCGTTTCAGCTGGCTCTGCTGATGTCGTACCTGCCGACGCTGATGCTCTCCGGCTTCATCTTTCCGATCTCGAGCATGCCGCCATTCCTTCAGGCGGTGACGTCGATCGTTCCTGCCCGGTACTTCCTCGTGGTGCTGCGCGGCATCGTCCTCAAGGGTGTCGGGGTGGACGTGCTGTGGCCCAACCTGGCGGCCCTCGGCGCGTTCGCGACGGTGTTGCTGACGCTGGCCTCGCTCCGGCTGCGCCGGCAATGGGCATGAGCATATGAGGCGGATAGCCCATCTGATGCGCAAGGAGTTTCTGGAGCTCCGCAGGGATCCGCGGCTCTTCTTCATCGTGATCCTGGCGCCGATCATCCAACTCACCATGCTGGGCTACGCCGCTTCGACCGACGTCCGCGACGTCCCGGTGGTCGTCGTGGACGCAGACCGATCGAGCGAAAGCCGCGCGTTGGTGTCCCGGTTTGAGGCGTCGCAGAATTTCGTGGTCGTCGATACTCTGCCGTCGCTCGACGACATCATCGCCTATCTGGACGATGGCCGTGCCTGGATGGCATTGGCGATTCCCTATGACTATGGGGAACGGGTGCGCCGCGGTCAGCCCACGACCGTGCAGGTCGTCGCCGACGGCACCGATGCGAGCTCTACGAATGTGGCGATGGGTTACGCGGGCTCGCTCGTGGCCTCGTACGCGCGAGATCTTGCGGCCGCCACACGTAGCGGGGCCGCCGTACCGTCGGTCGGCGCCGACGTCCGGGTCTGGTTCAATCCGCAGCTTGAGAGCCGCGTGTTCATGATCCCTGGCATCCTGGCGTTGCTGCTGCTGGCCGTGACGACGAATCTGTCGTCGATGGCCGTCGTGCGGGAAAAGGAGCGGGGCACGCTCGAACAGCTCAACGTGACGCCGCTCGCGCGATGGGAGCTCATTACCGGAAAGCTGCTGCCGTACGCGGTGCTTGGCATGCTGGATGTGCTGCTGGTCGTCGCGGTTGCCGTTGGCTGGTTTGCGGTGCCGCTGCGCGGGAGTCTTCTGCTGCTGCTGGCGATGTGCTTCGTCTATCTGCTCACGACGCTGGGGCTCGGGCTCTTCGTCTCGACCATCTCCGCCACCGAGCAGCAGGCGATGGTGACGACATCGTTCTTCTTCTTGCTGCCGATGGTGTTTCTCTCGGGATTCATCTTCCCGATCGAGAACATGCCCGCGCCGATCCAGTCGGTGACGTTCCTGATCCCGCTGCGCTACTTTCTGATTATCCTGCGCGGCATCTTCCTCAAGGGCGTGGGGCTGGAGGTGCTGTGGCCGCAGGCGCTGGCGATGCTCGTCTGGGGCATCGGCATCCTCACGCTGGCCACGCTGAGGTCGAGCAAAACGCTCAGCTGAAAGCGTTACGGCGCCGGCGGCACGTACGTGGTGGCCGTCGTCCGCCGGCCGCTCCACTCCTGCGCGATCTTCACGAACTCCGCATACGGCTGAACGGCGTTGCCGTGCATCGGCAGGATCCGATCGATCTGCAGGCCGCGTCGCGTGATGTCGTCGAGCAGGCTGCGCACGTGCGGCTGGATCTGCGCGCCAGGATTCCACACGTCGACCTCTGCGTAGACCCGCTCGCGCGGGAAGTGGACCGAGAGGATTCCGTCGCCGTGCGTGCTGTTCACGAGGTGGTACAGCGTCATCTCCATCGACGCGTCCTTGATCGTGTACGAATCGTCGAAGGCGACGATCTTGAGCGGCTTGGGCGACTTGGCCAGCGCGTCGGCGACCATCGTGTGCTTGCGCGTGACCGCTTCGCGGAACCACGACTCGTTCACGCGGTGCGTGATGATGGTGAGGCCCTCGGCCACGGCGGCGCGCAGTCCGCCGGTGTGATCGAAATGATGATGGGTGACGATCGCCTGCGTCACCGGCTTTGCTGGCGCGAGCTCCTTCGCCTTGGCGATGAGCGCGTACACGCGCGCTTCGTTGGCGACCTCGACAATGGCCACGTGGTCGGCGAACTCGACGATGACGCTGGGATTGCCGGCGCCGGTCACGAACCAGATGCTCTTCGACACCTCGGTGACGTTCAGAGTCGGCGCAGCATTGGGCGCGGCGGCCGCGGGCGGCGCCGCCGTTCGCGTGGCCTCCGGCGCCGCCAGCGCGCTCAGATCCGCATCCAGCGTGTGCTTCATCACGCCAATGTCGAACTCGACCCATCGATCCAGTCTGGTGATGATGCGCTTGGGCAGGCGGACGCCGTCGAGGTTTTCATAGGCGCCAAATGTAGTGACGCGTTCAGTGTCGCCGAGATTGGCGTGATAGACCGCCGTGCGGACCGACACCGGCCGCTTCAGCGCGTCCACGGTCAGCGTAAGGGTATCGCCCTGCGCGGTGGTGATGTCCACGCTTTGCTGCGCCCCGCTCTGCCGGAAATTCGTGACGCGCGCGGCCGGGTTGAGCGCCGCGCGCACAATCGTCAGCGGGTGCTGGAGCATGTCGATCCGGCGGTCCCTGGCCACTTGGGCGCCGAGCCGCGCTGGTGCCGTGGGAGCGCCGCCGGCCGCACCGCCTCCGCCGCCTGCACCCCCCGCCGCGCCGCCGCCCCGGCCGCCTGGCGCGGCCGGGTTGTAGGCGACATCACCGTCGAGCCGCTGCGCCTGACGCGCACTGTCGAACACGGCGGGAAACGCCGGCCGCCGCGTAAACGACAGCTCCATGCGTCCGTTCTCGAGGTCGATGCTGCGCTTGTAGTCCGGGAGCATCCACAGCAGCGGATCCGCCTCGGGCGTCATCGCCTGGCCGATGTTCGGATTGCTGCCGTATCCTTCGATCGTCAGCGTCCTGACCGCGAGCAGACGCTCTTTGCCGCCGAGCGCCGCCGCCGCATCGTTGACCAGCTGCAGCTCGCGCGCGCTCTGCGCGAGGGAGCCGATCGAGCCCGATGCGACGACCACGAGAGCCGCGAGGATGAATCGTCCGGTCATTGATGTGCTCCTGCGCCTCACAAATGCGCCCATCACCGCGCGCTGCACACGAAATTCGCCGCGTCGTTGATGTTCCCCGTACCTGTGTACGTCGCAAGCTGTGGGTACGGGCAGACCAGCATCGGTCGGTCCTCGGCGCCGGCGGTGCGACGCGTGACGAGGATCTGATTGGGCACCTTGCCCGCTTCCTTCCACTGCGTGATGATCGGATTCGGATCGAACACGAAGCCGCTCGTCGCGTTGGCGTTGGCCGGACAATGCCCCATCCCCGGCACCATGAACAACCGGACGCCGGCCTCGGCGCGCGCGCGGCCCACCGTCGAGACCATGTTCTGGTAGTACCGGGTGGCGTCGAGCGGCGGGATCGCCGTGTCGTTCCAGCCGACGTACATCAGCAGCTTGCCCCCGCGATCGAGAAACGCGCGCACGTCTGGCTCGACGGCGCTGATGGCGCCGATCTCAGCGCGATTGGCCAGCCTGACGTCCGCGTCGTAGTTCATCGGCCGCGTGCGATAGTCCCACGCCGGATTCTGGAACACGAGGTGCCTGAAGAAGTCGGCCGCAAACCCGGTCGGCGCCTCGCTGGGATTGCTGTTCCACGACAACTCGGTCCCCGGCATCAGCGGCCCCGAAATGATCTGCCGCGTGCGGGGATTGACGACCGGGCTGTACATCTTGCGGGCCGCCTGCACCTGCGCCGCGGTCAGACACGTGGCGGTGTCAGTGCCCGAGCACTGAAGGACGCCGGGATCAAACGTGCACCGCTCCGGATCCGAGAGCAAGCCGTCCGTCAGCCCGTCCTTTGCGTCGCACGCATTCATCGCCGCCTGGTTCAGCACCTGCAGTTTCTCGCGCGGGATGAGGCTGGCCGGATCCTTGTGCGTCGCCTCCCACTGCCAGATCTGAGCAAAGGTGAAAAACGTCGTGCCATTCGAGAGCCCACCCGCCGCTACCGCGTCGTAATCGGTCGGAAACCGCGCCACTTCCTTCAGGGCCTGACGCGTGCCGCCGCCGCACGCCTCCCAATACGAGACCTTGGGACCGTTGCCGTAGTAGGCCGCCATCAGCGCCTTGGCCACGAGCGTCGTCTCGTGCCACGCGCGCTCGTTCCAATCGGCGACCTTTTCGGGATTTCCCGACATGTAGGCGGCCGCGTTCGTCCCATCGCCGCCGGCATCCGTCGTCGCCGTGGCGTACCCCTGGCGTAGTGCGCCCGCCAACACCCCGGGATTCATCGTGCCACCGTAGAACGCGAACCCGTTGGCCATGAAGTTGCCGTTCCACCGGTCGGCTGTCGGCATCCACACCTCGAATTTCACGCTCGAGGTGGGACTCGTCTTCGTCGTCCCCGTCACTCGGCAGAAGGCCGGCAGATCGGTGAACTGCGGGCCGCCGGCACGGCCACCGGCGCCCCCGCGTCCACCGGCGGCTCCTCCGCGTCCATCAGCCGCACCTGCCCGACCCGGCGCGTTCGCCGCCGGCGCTGGAGGGGCAAACGCGCCGGGAGCCACCGCTTGCACGGTGGTGACGACGGCATTCTGCAGGGACCACGACATCAACCCTTCGCATGTCGCGGCCGACGCGCGCGTGGCGCCGGCCAGGGTCAACACGGCACCGACGACAGGAACGATTAGAATGCCCGGAACGTGGCGTTGCATAGACACTCCTCCCACGTCTGTTGGTGACGGTCGGACGAACTATCCCTCCATTACTTGATGACGTCAAGACTGCAGTCTTGCGAGGTGGCCGTGGTCGGCGCCGGCGCCGCCGGCCTCGCGACGGCCATCTTCACGCGACGCCTCAATCCGGCGCGATCCGTGGTCCTTCTCGAGGGCGCAAAGCGGCCGGGCGCCAAGATTCTCGTGAGCGGCGGCAGCCGCTGCAACGTCACCAACACCATCGTCACCGACCGCGATTTCTGGGGCGGGCGATCGACGATCGTTCGCTCGGTGCTGCGCGCGTTTCCCGTCGCGGACACCATCGCCTTCTTCCGCGAGATCGGCGTCGCCCTTCACGAAGAAGCCGACGGGAAGCTGTTTCCCGACACCAACCGCGCGCGCGATGTCCTGGACGCCCTGCTGCGCGAAGCCGCCCGCGTGGGCGTGACGCTCGTCGCGGATTGCCGCGCGCTCGACGTCCAGCGCGCCGGCGAGGGATTCCTGGTCACGACGGCTCGCGGCGATCTCCGGGCCGACGCCGTGGTCCTCGCCACCGGGGGTCAGTCGCTGCCAAAGACCGGAAGCGACGGCGCTGGGTTCCTGCTCGCCCGCCGGCTCGGTCACGATCTCGTCGAGCCCACGCCGGGGCTCGTGCCGTTGCTGCTCGACCGCGACACGGGGCTCCACCGCGGGCTTTCGGGCGTCTCGCAGGATGTCAAGCTGACGATCTGGATCGACGGGGCCATCGGCACACGGCTGACGGGCACGCTGCTCTGGACCCACTTCGGCGTGAGCGGCCCGGTCGCGATGAATGCGTCGCGCCACTGGCTCCGGGCGAAGCTCGAGGGTCGTTCGGTCGCGGTGACGGCCAACTTCTGTACGGGCGCATCGTTCGAGCAGATGGACGCGCGCTGGACGTCGCTGGCGACGGAACGGCCCAAGGCATCCGTCCAGAGCGCACTCGCGACCATCGTGCCCGCGTCGGTCGCCGAGGCCATGCTGACCGCGCTCCGCATCGACGGCACGCGCGAGCTCGCGCACCTGACCCGCGACGACCGCCGACGGATCGCGCACGGACTCGTCGCATGGCCGCTGCCGGTCGTCGGCACGCGCGGGTACAACTACGCCGAGGTGACGGCCGGCGGCGTGGCGTTAACCACCGTCAATCCGGCGACGATGGAGTCGCGGGTCTGTCCTGGGTTGTATCTGGTGGGAGAGATGCTCGACGTGGACGGGCGAATCGGCGGCTTCAACTTTCAGTGGGCGTGGTCGAGCGGGCACGTCGCGGCCACGGCCCTCGCGCATCCCGAGGGCTCCTGGCTCAAGGCTTAAGCCCTGAGTCTTAAGCCTTCACTTCGGCTTTTTTCTTCTTCGCCCGCTTCGCCGACGCCTTGTGGGGTGCGGGCTCGCTCGTGGCCGACAGCGATACGAGCCGCGTCGAGAAGACACGGCGACCGTGCTCGTCGAAGTCAATCACCGTGTGATGCTCGTTGACCTCGACCAGTGTGCCGGGCCCATAGGTGGGCTGCGTGACGCGGTCGCCTTTGCTCCAGCCTTTCATTAATCTCCCATGCTCGTGGGGGTCATTTTCTCAGTCGCGTGGGGCCCCACCCCCACGCGTTTGGCTCAAGGCTGCCCCCACTCGCTGACGCGCTCGCACCGTGGCGCTCGCGCGTATCCAG
>MELA01000011.1:21982-27878 GCA_001767495.1 Acidobacteria bacterium RIFCSPLOWO2_12_FULL_65_11
GATTGCCGCCGTAGCCACCACCGCCGCCAAACCCGCCTTCGGGCTTGGGCTTCGCCTCGTTGACGGTCAGCGCCCGTCCGCCGAGCTGATACTGATTGAGCTCAGTGGCCGCCTTCTGCGCCTCTTCGTCGGTCGACATCTCGACGAACGCAAACCCGCGCGCACGTCCCGTCGCGGCATCGCGCATCACCCGGACCGACTCGACCGTGCCCGCACGGGCGAACAGCTCCTGCAACTCCGCTTCCCCGGTGGTGTAAGGGAGATTTCCGACGTACAACCTTCGACCCATATCCTCTCCTCTTTCGCATCGAAGGCCTGGAACCCGCCCCCGACGCCGTTCACCCGACTACGCCGGGATGGCGTCCCGGTGCGGTGGTCGCACGTCGGCTAAGCGTTCACGTGCAGGAGGGAGCGAGTCGAAACTGAGGCTCGATCGGCTCTCGGCGCGGGCAAAGCAGGCAAGGCTGGCCACCAGGAGCGCGTAGTCTATCCAATGCAGGGACCGCAAGTCCAGTCGGCAGCCGGCAGTCGGCAGCCGGCAGTCAGAGGGCTGACTATAATCCGGGCGATGCGTGTGACACTCGGCTCGGACCGGCTCCTCGACTCCGGCGTCCTCGCCGGCCGTCGCGTGGGCGTCGTCTGCAATCCGGCGTCGGTGGACGCCGAGCTGCGGCACGTCGCCGACCGCCTGACGGCGAGCGGCGCCCACCTCGCGGCGCTCTTTGGCCCCCAGCACGGATTCCGCTCCGACGCGCAGGAGAACATGATCGAGACCGGGCACGGACGGGACGAGATCCGCCGCGTGCCGGTGTACTCGCTCTACAGCGACACGCGCGAGCCGACCGCCGAGATGCTGCGCGACCTTGACGCGCTCGTCATCGATCTGCAGGACGTCGGCGCGCGCGTCTACACCTTCATCTACACGATGGCCAACTGCCTGCTCGCCGCGCGGAAGCACGCCGTCAAGGTGATCGTGTGTGACCGGCCGAATCCGATCGGCGGCCTGTCGGTCGAAGGCCCGATGCTCGATCGCGGGTTCGAGTCCTTTGTCGGTATGTATCCGATCCCGCTGCGGCACGGCATGTCGATCGGCGAACTGGCGCGCCTGTTCAACGATCACTTCGCGATTGGCGCCGACCTCGACGTCGTCAAGATGACCGGCTGGCGCCGCGAGATGTATTTCGACGACACCAGGCTGCCATGGGTGCTGCCCTCGCCCAACATCCCCACCCTCGATACGGCCATCGTCTATCCAGGAACGGTGTTGTTTGAAGGGACGAACGTCTCAGAGGGCCGCGGGACGACGAGGCCCTTTGAGCTGGTGGGCGCGCCGTGGACGGCCGCGGAGCACTTCGCCGGCGAGTTGAACCGGCTGGGGCTGGCGGGCGTGCGCTTTCGACCCGCAGTGTTCGAGCCGACGTTCCATAAGCATGCGAACGTGAGCTGCGGTGGATGCCAGGTCCACGTGCTCGACCGCCGCGCCTTTCGCGCCGTCGAAACCGGCGTCGCGCTGCTCGGAGCATTTCGCGCCAGCGATCCGGATCGCTTCACATGGCGGCCGCCGCCGTACGAGTACGAGCACGAACAGTTGCCGATCGACATCCTGGCGGGATCGTCCAAGCTGCGGGAGCAGATCGAGGCGGGCGCGCCGGCCCACGACATTGCGGCGTCGTGGGAGGCGGACGTCTCGGAGTTCCTGCCAATTCGCGAGCGGTTCCTCCTCTACTGAACCACGAAGATCGCGGGATCAGTCTCGAGTCTTGGCGATGCCGGGCGCGTCGGCCTCCTGGCCGATGCCGGACTCCAGATGATGCGAGACCAGGTGGGCCTGGAGCTGCGCGAACGCCTCGGCCGGCGTCTCGGCCCAATGCAACAACTCGAGGTCTTCCTCGGCGATGGCCCCCCACTCGATCATCGGTTTGAGGTCGAACACGTCCTTCCAGTACTCGCGGCCGTACAGGATGACTTCGATCTTCTTCGACAGCTTGTCGGTTTGCGCGAGCGTGAGGATTTCGAACAGCTCGTCCATGGTGCCGAAGCCCCCGGGGAAGATCACGAGGGCTTTGGCCAGATACGCGAACCAGAACTTGCGCATGAAGAAGTAGTGGAACTCGAAATGGAGCCCCTTGGTGATGTACGGATTGGCGCCCTGCTCGAACGGCAGGCGGATGTTGAGCCCGATCGTCTTTCCGCCGGCTTCGTGCGCGCCGCGATTGGCCGCCTCCATGATCCCGGGGCCGCCCCCCGAGGTGACGACGAAGCGGTGATGCTCGGACTTGAGCGTCAGGCTCCACGAGGTCAGCAGCCGCGCCAGCTCGCGGGCGTCCTCGTAATACCGCGCCCATTCGACCGCCCGTCGCGACTTGCGAAGCTCGGTCTGGTGGTGGTCGTCGGAAACCTGAACGCCCCGCGCCCTGAGTGTCTGCAGCGCGCGCTCGGCGCGCGCCCGGCTGTCTACGCGCGCCGATCCGAAGAAGACCACCGTGTCCTGAATCTTTTGTTCCCTGAACCGGCGAAGAGGCTCGAGATACTCGGCGAGGACGCGAATCGGCCGGCCCTCGCTGCTTTCGAGGAACTCCGGGTCCTGGTACGCCAGCGGCTGTTCGGTCATAGGCTGGACAATGTACCACCAGTGCTATGATTCGCGCTCTCGCCGCCAATGGCCGCGCCGCCCACACCCCGCCTCGACGTCAGCATCGTCATCGCCGCGCCGCTCGGCCGCGTCCTGAGAGCCTTCTTCGATGCCGACGCGCTCGGGGCGTGGTGGCACGCCGCGCGCTCGGTGACGGTGCCGCGCCCGCTGGGACCGTACGTGATCGAGTGGGCGCCGACCGATTTCAGCGACGATCTGCTGGGACGCTTGGGCGGTGTGTTCAGAGGCACGGTCGTGCAGTGCGAGCCCGAGCACGGCTTCTTCGTGGCCGACGCCTTCTGGCTGCCGCCCGACGGCGATCCGATCGGCCCGATGGCGTTCGAAGTCACCTGCACGCCGGTCGATCAGGATGCGGCGTCCGCCACCTGCGTGCGCGTCACGCAGACCGGGTTCGAGGAGGGCCTGCGGTGGCGGCGATATTACGAGATCATCGGGCCCGGCTGGACGCGCGCGCTCACCTCGCTGAAAGCGCTACTCGAGAAGTAGGTCCGGCTGAAGCCGGACGATCGGGTGGCCTATCCCGCGTACGGGCGAATGCCGCTACCGAACAACGTATCAGAGGCGTTGAATCTTCAGATAATTGGCGTCGCTGCGCGTCAGATCGGGGCTGATGCTCACGAGCACGATGGTCGCCCCCGCCGCGACCAGCCCGTGCGCCACGAGCTCTCGGCCGATCAGCGCGCCCGCCGCATCGACGTTCTCGCCGATGCCGGTGCAAAGCGGGACGACACCCCAGTACAGCGTCAGGCGGCGGGCCGTCTCGTGACGATCCGTGGTCGCGATGATCGGCGCCCACGGACGAAGTGTCGAGAGTCGCCGAGCCGTGCCGCCTCCCCGCGTGACCGCGACGATGGCCTGCGCGTCGCCGCCGCTCGCGAGCGTGACCGCCGCCTCGCACAGCGCCTGCGCGTGGTCGTCGTGGAGCGGCTCGTCAGGCGTGAAGAACGACGGCGCCCCAGGGTGCGCTTCTGCCTCTCGAATGATGGTGTCGAGCGTCTGCACCGCGCGCGTCGGGAACGCGCCGGCGGCCGTCTCACCCGCCAGCATGATCGCATCGACGCCATCGTCGACGGCGCTGGCCGCGTCGTTGACTTCGGCGCGCGTCGGTCGCGGTTCCTTGGTCATCGACTCGAGTACCTGCGTGGCGACGATGACCGGCACGCCGAGCCTCCGCGCGCGGCGGGTGATGTCTTTCTGCGCGCGAGGCACGCGTTCGAGCGGCATCTCCAGCCCGAGGTCGCCGCGCGCCACCATCACCGCGTCGCACGAGACGAGGATCTCGTCGAGATGCTCGAGCGCTTGCGGGCGCTCCAGCTTCGCGACAAGCGGTACCGTCGCCGCGTCCGCGTCGGCCATGAGCTGGCGCGCCTGGCGCAAATCGGCCGCGTTCTGTACGAAGCTGAGCGCCACGATGTCCACGCCAAGCTCCAGCCCACACTGCAGGTCGACCACGTCCTTCATGGTGATCGCTGAGGTCGAGAGCGCCACGCCGGGCGCGTTGATGCCCTTATGCTCTCCGACCTCGCCGCCTTCGACGACCGTCGCCTGGATTGTTGTGCCGTCGGTCGCCTCGACGCGCAGCTCGATCAGTCCATCGGCCAGCAGCAGCCGGTCGCCGGCCTTGACGCTCTGCGCCAGCCCGGCGAAGGTCGTCGACAGACGACCTGGTCCACCCACGAAGTCGCCGGTGGCGATGCTGAGCGTATCGCCGGTCTTCACGTGGATCGGTCGGCCGCCTTCGAGAGGGCCGGTGCGGATCTTCGGGCCGCCGAGATCCTGCAGGATGGCCACCTCCCGGCGTGCGCGGAGGGCCGCGGCGCGGATGCGCGCGAACTTCGCGCGGTGCGACTCGTGCGTGCCGTGCGAGAAGTTCAGGCGGAAGATGTCGACGCCGGCTGCGATCAAGTCGTCCAGCATGGCGTCGGAGTCGCTCGCAGGCCCGACCGTCGCGATAATTTTGGTGTGACGCACTACAATACGACCGCGTTCACTACCGTAGTGTCCGGCTTCAGTAGTTCACTACCGTAGTGTCCGGCTTCAGTAGTTCACTACCGTAGTGTCCGGCTTCAGCCGGACTTGGGGTTCGGTCCGCCTAAAGGCGGACACTACAGGTTAACGATTATATGAGCCGTATCGTGCCGGATCCCGTTGAACGTTATCTGGCGGGCCTCAACCGCCTCAGCGATCCGGTGCTGAACGACATAGCCAAGGCCGGCACGGATCTGCCGCTCGTGGACGCCGAGGTGGGCGCGCTGCTCCGCGTGCTTGCGACCTCCCTGCACGCCACGCGGATCCTGGAGATCGGCACCGCGATCGGCTACTCCGGCATCTGGCTCGCGGGGGCCCTGCCGGCCGGCGGGATGCTGCTGACACTCGAAATCGACCGCGTCCGGGCGCGGCAGGCACGCGAGAACTTCGCGCGCGCCGGCCTCGCCGATCGCGCGAGCGTCATCGTTGGCGACGCCGAACGGATGCTGGCCAAGGTCGCCGGGCCTTTCGATCTGATTTTTCAGGACGGCGACAAACGGCTTTATTCGCCGCTGCTCGACCGCCTTGTGGCGTTACTTCGTCCGGGCGGACTGCTCGTGACCGACAACGTGCTCTGGAGCGGCGAGGTCATACCGGGGTACGTGGAGAAGCCAGAGCGCGACGTCGAGGACACGCGCGCCATTGCGGCCTATAACGAGCACCTCAACGCACATCCGGCGTTGATGACGGCGATCGTTCCCTTGCGCGACGGCGTCGCGATCTCAGTGAAAAGGTCCGGCTGAAGCCGGACCTTCTTCTAACCGTGACCATCCAGGAATTTGCACGGCGCCTGCGGGCCCGAGAAATCACTGCCGAACAGGCAACCGACACGTGTCTGCGACGGATCGAGGCCGATAACCCCCGGCTCAATGCGTTCATCCTCGTGATGGCCGACCAGGCGCGACGCCAGGCCCGCGAGGCCGACCGCGAGCTTGCCGCAGGCCACGATCGCGGGCCGCTGCACGGCGTCCCCATCTCAATCAAGGATCTGATCGACGTCCGCGGCACGCCGACGACGGCGGCCTCGCGCGTCCGCGAAGGTCACCTCGCCACTCGTGATGCGGCCGTCATCGCGCGCCTTCGTGCCGCCGGTGTGGTGTTTGTCGGCAAGGCCAATCTCCACGAATTCGCGCTGGGGACAACCAACGAAGACTCCGCCTTCGGTCCTGCTCGCAACCCGCACGACACCACGCGGTCGCCCGGCGGATCTAGCGG
>MELA01000011.1:27914-43721 GCA_001767495.1 Acidobacteria bacterium RIFCSPLOWO2_12_FULL_65_11
GGCACCGACACCGGTGGATCCATTCGCATCCCGGCCGCGGCGTGCGGCATCGTGGGGCTCAAGCCGGCATACGGCGAGGTGCCGACCGACGGCGTCGTGCCGCTGTCGCACACCCTGGACCACGTGGGACCGCTGGCCCTTTGCGTTGCCGATGCGGCGATCGTCTACCACGCGGTCCTCGGGCGGTCGCGTGCCGCGACCCTGCCGCCCTCAGCGGCGGGCGAATTGCGGCTCGCCGTGCCGCGCCCCTACTTCTGCGATCTGCTGGACGAGGAGGTGCGCGCGCGATTCGAGGCGGCCCTCGACCGGCTGCGTGTGGCGGGCATGCGAATCGACGAGGTCGAGATACAGCATGCGTCCGACATCGCGTCGATCTACCTTCGCATCGGTCCCAGCGAGGCGGCTGCTTACCATGCGAAGACGCTCGAGACGATGCCCGAGCGGTACACGACGCCGGTCCGCGAGCGGCTGGAGACGGGCCGCAGGATATCGGCCAACGACTACACGCGCGCGTTGTCAGAGCGTCAGGTGTTGAAGCGAGAGGTCGACGCCGCGCTGGCCGGTCATGACGCGCTCGTACTGCCGACCTTGCCGATTCCCGCGCCGCCGATCGGTAGGGCGACCGTTCGAGTCGACGGAACCGACGAGCCCGTTCGGAGCCTGATGCTGCGGCTGACGCAGCTCTTCAATCTCACCGGCCACCCGGCGATCGCGCTGCCCGCCGGCACAACCTCAACGGGTCTGCCCTGCTCCCTTCAGCTCGTCGGCTCGCACACCGAAGCCCTGCTCCGCGTGGCGCTCGCCTGCGAAGCCCAGATTCAAACGTAGGCCGGGTCCAGAAGGACCCGCCCTACATCGTGTTAAGGAGATGGCGCGCGATGGTGATGTAGTGGTCGACCGCGGCGTGGAGCTCGGCGATCGACACGTACTCCTCGGCCGTGTGGGCGACATGGATCGACCCGGGCCCGAACAGCAGCGGCGTTCCCCATCGATCGAGGAGCGGAATGTCGGTTGTGAAGGGGAACACGGCCGTGTCGAAGCCCGGCACCGTCGTCAGTCGAACGGGCGGCACTTCAAGGACGTGCTCGATCCGGACCCGCCGCTCGATCAGCTCGAGGGCTTGCCTGATCGTCGCGCCGTCGGCAACGGTTCGAAACATGACCTCGGCTTCGGCCGAAGGCGAGACCACATTGGGGGCGACGCCGCCGGCAATCAGCCCGACGGTGTAATGCGTCCGGCCCAGGATCGGGTCGGAGGGAAGATCGATCGCCCGCAGCTCGATGAGCGCGTCAATGAGCGTGTCGATCGCCGACGCGCCCAGCTCGGGAAAGGCCGAGTGCGCCGCGCGGCCGCTCGCATGCAGCTTGACGCGCAGCATCCCGCGCGTGGCCAGTCCTAAGCGGCTGTCTGTCGGTTCGCCGTCCACCAGGTAGCGGCACCCGCGTGCCGCTTCGCTCACACCCTGGTCCGCCGCGTCGTTGGCCGCCTTGGCGCCGTCGCTGCCGCGCTCTTCCCCGACCACAAACAGGAGCCCGACGCGTGTCTCACCCTCGCGCCGCAGCCGATCGGCGGCCGCCACCTGCGCCGCGAGAATGCCCTTCGCGTCGCACGCGCCCCGTCCGTACAGACGATCGCCTTCAATTCGAGCGGGAACAAACGGCGGCACGCAATCGACATGCGTGGAGAACACGACCGTCGGCGGGCCGGCCAACGCCAGGATGTTGAAGCGGGTCGCGTCGACCTCCTGCTCGACGACCGTGAAGCCGGCCTCGCGCAGCTGGCGCGACAACCAGCGCCCTGCCTCCGCCTCGCGACCTGTTGTCGAATCGATGTCGACGAGCGCGCGCGTGAACGCTATCGGATCCACGCCTCGAGCTCCGTCCGCGTGTCGGTCCGCGAGTCGCGGTACTTGACGATGACCGGCGTCGCGAGCGAGAGGCCCCACTCGGGACCCTTGCCGGAGGTGACCGCGCGGGCGCCGGGCACGACGACCGCGCCTTCCGGAATGACGAGCGGACGATCGCCTGTGGGCTTGATGATCTCGCCGCGGACCAGGTCGTACACCGGCGTCGACCCGGTGAGCACGGTGCCGGCGGCGACGACCGCGCGCGCCCTGATGATGGCACCCTCGTACAGGCCGGTGTTCCCGCCGATGAGCGCTTCGTCCTCGACGATGACCGGGAGCGCGCCGACCGGCTCGATCACGCCGCCAATCTGCGCCCCCGCGCTCACATGCACCCGCGCGCCGATCTGCGCGCAGGATCCGACGAGCGCGTGCGAGTCGATGAGCGATTGCTCGCCGATCCACGCGCCGATGTTCACGTACATCGGCGGCATGCAGATGACGCCAGGCGCCACGTAGGCGCCGTCGCGGATCGCGGAGCCGCCGGGCACAATGCGCACGCCTGCCGCAAGGCCGGGGCGCTTGAGCGGCAGCGTGTCCTTGTCGTAGAAGGGCAGCCGGCCGTGGTCCATCGAGGCATCGACCAGGTCGCCGAACTTGAACCCGAGCAGGATGCCCTGCTTCACCCACGTGTTCACGCGCCAGCCGACCGGGCTGGATCGATCGGGCTCGGCCGCCCGCACGGCGCCTGACGACAGAGCCTCGCGCAGCCGCGCGAACGCCGCGCGAGCGGTCTCGCGATCGGCCGACGCACCGGCGGCGACAAGATCGGTGATTTCGCGCTCGAGGTTGGTCACCAGATTCTTCAGACGAGCGCGCCCTTGAGCAGGCCGAGATCCTTCAACACTTTCAGGATCTTTTCTTTCGACTCGGGCTTGGGTGACACGAGCGGCAGCCGGTAGACCTCTTCGATGAGTCCCATGGCCGTCATGGCCGCCTTGACCGGCACCGGATTGGCTTCGACAAAGTTGATGGACATGAGCGGCATGAGCCGGTGGTGAATCGCGCGCGCGGCCTTGAAATCGTCGCGCTCGGCCGCTTCGACCATCTGCGCCAGCTCAGAGGGAATCTCATTCGAGATCACTGAAATGACACCGCGCCCGCCAACCGACATCAGCGGCAGCGCCAACGCATCGTCTCCAGAGAGGACGATGAAGTCCGGCGGCACGGCCCGGCAGACCTCGCACATCTGCGACATGTTGCCCGACGCTTCCTTCACGCCGACGATGTTCGGGATGGCGGCGAGGCGCACCAGCGTGGGCACCTCGAGGTTGACGCCCGTGCGGCCGGGGACGTTGTAGAGGATGATCGGCAGCCTCGTACTCTCGGCGATCGCGCGGTAATGCTGAAAGAGGCCTTCCTGTGTCGGCTTGTTGTAGTACGGCGTCACCGAGAGAAACCCGTTGGCGCCAGCCCGTTCGAGATCGTGAGCCAGCTCGATCACGTCCTTGGTGTTGTAGCCACCGGCACCAGCGAGCACAGGCACTTTGCCATCGGCTTCCCCGGCGAGGATTTCGACGATGCGCAGGCGCTCGGCACGCGATAGCGTCGGGTTCTCGCCCGTCGTGCCGCACGGCGAAATGAAGTGGATGCCGGCGTCAATCTGGCGGCGTCCCAATCGGCGGACCGCCGCTTCGTCGACCTCTCCGGTTCTGGTAAATGGCGTGATGAGCGCCGTGCCCGCTCCCGTCCAAGGCGTTCGCATGACTGATCCCCAATTCCCCAATCAGCAATCAACAATCCGCAATCAGCAATTCTAGAGCCCCAACACGTCCTTCATTGTGTACCAGCCGCGCCTGCCCTTGATCCACTGCGCGGCGATCAGCGCGCCGCGGGCGAAGGAGGTGCGATCGCGGGCCGTATGCGTCAGTGTAATCGTCTCCGCGGGGCCGTCAAAGCCGACCGTGTGGGTACCGGGGATGTGGCCGGCACGCGTCGACGACACATCGATCGGACGGGTGAAGCCGGCCTGCTCCATCGCGCGCTTCAGCAAGAGCGCCGTGCCGGAGGGCGCGTCCTTCTTGGCCGCATGGTGCGACTCGTGCAGATAGGCGCCCACGTCGGCCTGCCGCGCGACGAGCTTCGCCGCCTGAGCGACCATCGCTTCAAACAGCACGACGCCGGTCGAGAAGTTCGGCGCGGCCACCACACCAGCGCCGGCGTCCTCAATCACCCTGCGCAGATCCGCCTCGTGCTCGCTCCACCCCGTCGTGCCAAGGACAACGTCGATCCTGCGGCGCGCCAGCACCGGCACGTTGCTCATCACCGCAGAGGGCGTCGTGAAGTCGATCGCGACGTCCACGCCGCGCCAGCGGTCCGCGCTCACATCGTCACCGCCGACCAGCGGATCGACAACGCCGGCGACCTCGCAGCCATACTCCCCGGCGAGGCTCTCGACGAGCTTGCCCATCCGCCCGTAGCCGACCAGCAGAATTCGCATCGTCTACAGCAACCCCTCGCGGTGCATCAGTTCGGCGTTGAGGATGGCGGCACCCGCTGCCCCACGAATCGTATTGTGCCCGAGCGCGATGAACTTGTAGTCGAGCACAGGGCACGGCCGGAGCCGCCCGACGCTTACCGTCATCCCTCGCCCGCGATCGACGTCGAGCGCGGGCTGCGGCCTGTTGCGCTCGGTCAGATACACGACTGGCCGCGCAGGCGCCGACGGCAGCTCCATCAACTGCAGCTTGCCCTTGAACGATTGCCACGCGTCGATGATGACCTCTGGCGTCGGGTGCTGTTCGAGCGCCACTGACACCGATTCGGTGTGGCCGTTGAGCACTCCCACCCGCGTCGTCTGCGCGCTCATCCTCGCCGGATGCGGCTCGACGCGATTGTCGCGCAGGCGCCCGAGAATCTTTTTCGGCTCGGTTTCTACCTTCTCCTCCTCGCCGTCGATGAAGGGGATGACGTTGCCGAGAATGTCCCACGAGGCCACGCCGGGATAGCCCGCACCCGAGATCGCCTGCAGCGTCGTCACCATGACGGTCTTCAGCCCGAACTGGCAGAGCGGCGCGAGCGCCATCGACAACACCACCGTCGTGCAGTTCGGGTTGGTGACGATGCGGCCCTTCCAGCCGCGCAAGGCCTGACTGTCGAGCAGCCCCAAATGATCGGCGTTGACCTCGGGGATCAAGAGCGGGACGTCCGGCTCCATCCGGTAATTCTTGGAGTTGCTGACGACGAGATGTCCGGCCTGAGCGAACGCGCCTTCGATCTCGCCGGCGACCGACGAGTCAAGTCCGGAAAAGACCAGCTTGGGCGCGCGGCCAGGTGTCGCGGCATCGACGCCCAGTCGCGCGATATCGTCCGGCAGTGGCGACGCCAGACGCCACGCGCTCGCGTCGCGATACGCCTTGCCCTCGGATCGCTGGCTGGCGCCCAGCCAGGTAACACGAAACCACGGATGCTCCGCCAGCAGGGCGATGAACTGCTGGCCGACGGCGCCGGTCGCGCCCAGGATGCCGACGTCAATCGATTTCTCCATCTGTCGCGGGGCGGTGTGAGCCCTCTCCTTGTCAAAAAAAAAGCCGACGCGGTCATGAACCGTGTCGGCAGCGTGAACGCTCGATTGTATCCGGTATCAGCGATCGAGCACGCATGCGGCGACACGGCCGGCCCGCTTGTGCCAGTCCCGCGTTCGCGTGTCGTAGAACATCCGCATGAGGCGGTGAGTATAGCATGGAGACGGGGGGAGTCCGCCTGAAGGCGGACACTACCAGTACTTCAGAAGTCCTATAGGTATTTGAGCAATCCGCTGAGGGCGTTGAGGAGTACTTGCGCGAGCTCGCGGACGAGCGGCGAGATCTCGCCGTCATTGACGGCCGTGGCGACCGTGACGGGCTCCGTCAGGAACAGCCACACCGTCGCCACTGCGAGCACGATGCTCACAATGGCAATCAACCCGAACAAGCTCAGACCGAGGCGTCGGAACTGCATCACACGTCAAACACGGGTTGACACCTGTAGTGTCCGCCTTGAGGCGGACTTCCAGGTCCGGCTGAAGCCGGACACTACCGTTGGGTAAGAGCACGATCTTTCCGAAATCTAAGGACGAAAGGACGAAAGTCTACCAGAACGACTCGGCGGACAGGACCACCGGATCGCCCAGCCCGAGGCGACCGAGGTCGGCGCCAACGGCATCGAGATCGCCGACGACCACCGTCGTCAGGCGCAACGGCTCCATATGACTCGCCATGACACGGGTCACTTCGGCGGACGTGACCTCATGGATGCGCGGAACGAACTCGGCGAAAAAGCTGTCCGGCAGATTGTAGAGGGCGAGCTCGGTCAGGGCCCGCGCGATCTGTTCGGCCGTCTCGAAGTTTCGCGCATAGCCGCGGGTGAGTGCGGAGGCGGCCAGCGCCAGTTCGTCCTCCGTCACCGGCCTGGATCCCCCAATCGCGGCAATCTCGCCGAGCGACTCTTCGATGGCCTGCGCGGTGGCGTCGGTCTGGACGCTCACATGCAGCACGAACGGACCGGGGCGACGCCTGAAGTCGAAGTTGGAGCGCGCGCCGTAGGTCACGCCCTTGTCTTCGCGCAGATTCAGATTGATCCGGCTGATGAACTGCCCTCCGAGCACCATGTTGGCCGTCACCAGCGCATGGTAATCGGGCGTGTCGCGCGCCACCACGACCTGGCCGATCCGCAGCTCCGACTGCGGCGCGGAGGCACGGGGCACAATGGCGAGTCGCGGCGAAGACGGCAGCGACCGCTCGCCGCCATTTGAGACGCGTGCCTGGCCCTCCCAGGTGGCGAACGCCTCGCCGGCCAGCCGACGGATCTCGTCGTGATCGCAGTCGCCGACCGCAATCAGTGTGGTCGACGAGGGGCGGATAGCGCCCGCGTGGAACATCCGGACATCGTCGACGGTGAGGGACGCGAGCGCCGCCTCGGTGCCAATCGGCATGTGTCCGTACGGATGGTCGCCGTAGAGCAGCTTGAAGAACGTCCGATCCGCGATGGCACCGGGAACGTCCCGGAGCTGCTTCAGCCGGTGCAGCCGCAGTTGACGCACGCGGCTGAAATCATCGTCTCGGAGGGCCGGCCGTACCGCGACGTCGGCGAGCAGGGCCAGCGCGCGATCGACGAAGCGGCGAAGGACGGTAAATCCGACAACGGCTGCATCGGATCCGAGGTGGGTCTGAATGCCGGCGCCGATCCGCGCCAGCGCCTCGTGCATGTCAATCGCCGACCGATCGCCGCTGCCCTCGTCGAGCATGTCGGCCGTGAGCGCCGCCAGCCCGTGCTGCCCCTGAGGATCGTCGGCCGCGCCGCAGCGGACGAGCAGCAGAAGGGTCACCACGGGAATCTCGGAATGGCGCACGGTCCACACGTCCAGACCATTGGCCAGCGTCGATTTGTCGATCGCGGGAAAGCTGAACGGGCGGGGCGGTCCCGGCACGGGCAGCTGCGATCTATCTATCACGGCTCGCGGGGCCCCACCACTGTCGCTCGCCGAGTGGACCTCACGTCTGCGGCTGTTACTCGACTTCGCGCCTCGCAACGGTTCGGGGCTGTCGCTCGCTTTCATGAGACCACCACTGGCAACGAGTCGGGCGCCGCGAGCTCGGTGCGCCCTCGCGGGACGATGCTCAGGGTCACGCGCCGGCCGGGATCGACATACCGCGTCACGGATTGCTGCAACGAGGCCTTGGTGACCGCGTGGTAGCGCGCCAGATCCCGATCGAAGTACGCCGGATCGCCCACGAGCACATTGTACGCGTTCAGCTGATCGGACTTTCCGCCGAATCCACCGACCGACTGGAGCCGGAACATGAACTGCGCCTCTACCTGCACGCGCCCGCGCTCGATCTCATCGTCGCTCGGCCCGTCGCGGCCGAGCCGCGCGATCTCCTCGAGGATGGCGCGTTCGATCTCGCCGAGTGTGTGACCCGGTGCCGCGGTCGCCGACACCTGGAGGTAGCTCACGATCTCACGCGAACTCTGCACGGCGGACACGTCGGTCGCGATGCGCTCCTCAAACACCAGGCGCCGATAGAGGCGTGAGGTCTTGCCGTTGGCCAGCACGTCCGCAGCGAGATCGAGATCCGCGTCGCCCTCGGCGAACATCGGCGGCGAGAGCCATGCCAGAGAGAGACGCGACAGCTCGACACGATCCTCGAGTCGAATCCGGACGTCGCGATCGAGCGAGGCCGCCGCACGGACGGCCTCGACCGGCTCACCGGCAGGAATCTCCCCGAAGTAGGCGCGCACCAGCGCGAGCGCTTCGGCCGGATCGATGTCGCCGGCCAGGACGAGCGAGGCGTTGGCCGGATGGTAGTAGCGGCGGAAGAACGCGTGAGCCTCCTCGAGGGTGGCGGCATGGAGGTCTGCCATCTCGCCGATCGTGGTCCAGTGATATGGATGATCCGGTGGGAACAACGCGCCGAGCATGGCCATCGGCCCAAGACCGTACGGACGGTTCTCGTAATTCTGCCGGCGCTCGTTCAACACCACGTCGCGCTGGGTGGCAAACTTGGCTTCGGTCAGCGCCGGCAGCAGATACCCCATGCGGTCCGACTCCATCCACAATCCGAGCTCGAGGGCACTGGCCGGCAGCAACTCCCAATAGTTCGTCCGGTCGGCGTTGGTCGATCCGTTGAGCGAGGCGCCGGCGCCTTGCAGCGGCTGGAAGTAATTGCGGTCGTGATGCGCGGACCCCTCGAACATCAGGTGCTCGAAGAGGTGCGCGAAGCCGGTGTGCCCGGGCAGTTCGTTTTTTGATCCGACGTGATACCACACGCTAACGGCGACGATCGGGCAGCCGTGGTCCTCGTGCAGGATGACGTCGAGGCCGTTCTCGAGCGTGTGCTTGCTGAATGAGAGCGTCACCGGGCCCTGCGATCCAGCGCCCCTCGACACACGCGGGGTGCCCTGAGCTTGTCGAAGGGCATCATGACACCACCGTCAATGGAATCGTGGGCCGCCGGTAGCCGGCAATGGACACCTGCGCCGCCGCGCGTTCGGCGACGGCCATAAAGGCTCGGCCGGCGGGCGAATCCGGATCGGCGATCACAAGGGGCACCCCCTCGTCGCTGCCCTCCCGAATCGGCTGGTAGAGGGGGATGCGCCCGAGAAACGGCACGTCGAGCTCCGCTGCCATGCGCTCGCCGCCCCCGTGGCCGAAAATATCCGCCTCGTGCCCGCAGTCCGGGCACACGAAATGGCTCATGTTCTCGACGATTCCGAGCGGCGGGATGTTGAGCTTCTTGTACATCGCCACGGCGCGGCGGCTGTCGGCGAGCGAGACCTGCTGCGGCGTGGTGACGACGATCGCGCCGGCGACCGGAACCGTCTGGCTGAGGCTGAGCACGACATCGCCCGTGCCAGGGGGCAGATCGATGACCAGATAATCGAGATCGTTCCACAGCGCTTCCCGGAAGAACTGCTGGATGGCGCCGTGCAGCATCGGCCCCCGCCAGATGACCGGCACATCGTCCTCGGTGAGGAAGGCCATCGAGATCACCTGCAGGCCGTACTTCTCGGCCGGAATCATCTTCTTGCCGTCGGTCGTCAACTGGGTCTTCTTCATGCCGAGCATGATGGGCACGTTGGGGCCGTACATATCGGCGTCGATGATGCCGACCCGGCTGCCGCACTGCTCTAGGGCGATGGCGAGGTTGACGGCGACCGTCGTTTTGCCGACGCCGCCCTTGCCCGCGCCAACGGCGATGATGTTCTTCACGCCAGGGACCGGCGCACGTCCGCTTTCCGCACCGACTGCCTCGCGCACGCGCGCGCCCATCTCGACGTCGACCGCCGTGACGCCAGGCAATTGCATCACCGCCGCGCGCGCCTGATCGCGCATCTGGTCCTTGACCGGACACGCCGGCGTCGTCAGCTCGATCGTAAAGGCGACACGACTGGCATCAATCTTCAAACCCTTGATGAATCCGAGACTCACGATGTCGCGACCCAGATCGGGGTCTCTGACGACTTTGAGCGCCTCGAGGACGGCTGCCTGGTCGATGGACATACGTTAGAGGATATCGTACCTGTGAATTGCGGATTGTGGATTGCTGATTGTTGATTGATTGTCGATTGACGGATTGTTGATTGCCCGTGCGGGTCCGGCCCCAACCATCAATCAACAATCCTCAATCATCAATTCACGAATCGCAACGCGGACTTCGACGCGCACCGGCGCGGCGTGGCGAGAGGAGACGCGGAAGCGGAAGCGTGCGCCGTCAGCGACGCCCGATGGTACCGAGAAGCGCACCGGATGATGGATGAGCGCGGCGCCGCTGCCGCCGCACACGTCACATGGCTCGGCCCACGTTTCGCCGCGGCCACCGCACTGCTGGCACGTCCCGCTGACCGCCAGATCGAGCGGCACGACAAGCCCATCGTACGCCTGGCGTCTCGACAGCCGCACCTCGGCTGTCAACACATCGGTCGCAGGCTCGGCGTCTTCGCCTGGATGCCCATCAAGAAACGCGGCGCGGATGCGCTGCACGAAGCGCCCCACGCTGGGGAAGTCGATGGCGATCTCGTCGGCAAAGCAGTCGTGCAGCGTCACGGTCCCGTACGATAGGGTCCGACCCCCGCCTTGTCAAGGCAGGCGCCGGATGCTACCGTGAACACTCGTCATGGCTGATATCAGAGAGTGTCCGCTCTGCGGCACCACGATGCGTCTGAAGCTGACCGAGACGATCGTGCAGATTCCCGGCAATCCGAAGCCGACGCGCGCCCCCTCGCGGGAATGGATCTGCCCCGAATGCGATTATTTTGAGGAAGACGACGGGGAGAGAAAGTAAGAAGCGGCGCCCGCCGTCAGCGTGCGCCGACGGTCAGCAGGACTTCCCGGCGGAGAGTATCCTCGAACTCCTCGAAATTGAGCGCCGACTCGCATTCGTCGCACAACACTTCGAGCACCGCGGGCCGGCTTTCCTCGGTGACCTCCACGCGGCCACCCGCCACGCCCACCACATGTACCTGCAGCGTTTTGACCAGAAAGTTCCGGTCGTTGCCGCAACTCGGACAGGTTAACGTCACTTATGACTCCTTGAGTTTCGATTCTAGTAGGAGGGGTGGCCCCGGCGCAATGTAAAATCTGGAGGCCATGGTCACCACCACCGGGTCGTATCAGGTTCACAGTGAGGCGCGCGGGCCGCACTGGATTGCCTGGATCAGCCGTGACGGCAGCGGAACGCCCGACCGATCGATCGTGCTCGTCGGCGAGACGCGGGAAGTCGCCGAGGCGAACGCGCGCCGATGGGCTGAACGATCCTCAAACTGACGCCCCACAGTACGCCCCACGTACGTAGTGTCCGGCTTTAGAGGGACCAACGGGTCCGCCTGAAGGCGGACACTACAACAGATTGGCCGGGTCCTGAAGGCGGACACTACAGCGTTACGACTTGGAACCTGTGTGCCTGTCCCTCTGACGGTGTCCAGGTGACGGTCCGCTCGCCCTCGAGAGCGCCCGCGTGCGCGATGAGCGCCACGAGCGACCGCGGGAGGACGCCTCCGAGACTCCCGACGCCCGTGCGACACGCGCCCTCTTGCACGACCGCGGACAGATAGAGCCGATCTCTGGCGCGCGTCAGCGCGACATACAGCAGACGCTTGGTCTCTTCACGATCGCGTGCCTGCGCGTCCTCGTCGGCCTCGGACTGATAATTCGCGATCGCGACCGAGGGCTCGCTGGCGGCATCGAGCGTCACGCGGATCGGCCGACGTGCGCCGCCCGTGCCCCGCCCGATGTTGACGACACACACGACGGGGAACTCCAGACCCTTGGCGGCGTGCACGGTCATCAGGCTGACGGCATCGAGGGCGTCGACCGCGGCGTTCGATTCGTCGCCAGCGGCCAGATGATCGAGATGCTCGGCGATGCGGGCGAGCGTCCGGTAGCCGTGACTCTGCACCCGCCGGACCAGGCCGCGGAATTTCTTGAGATTCTCCCGCGCCTGCGGCCGCCGGGATCCGCCGAGCTCGAAGTGGTACGCGGTTTCCCGCACAATCGCGTCGACGAGATCGGCGGGCGTCATCCGGTCGACCCACGTGAGCCACCGCGCCACGGCTCCCCGCACCAGCGCGAGCACGCCCTGGTCCTCGGCCGACAGCGCGGCGAACGCGTCGGGCACGCGCTCCCCCGCGATCGAGCAGGCCAGCGCGGGCCCAAGCCGCATCACGCCCGCGTCGGACAGGCGCACGATCCGCGACCTCAAGAACGCGGCGGCCCGGAGGTTGGATGTCGGATCGGCCAGGTAGCTCATGAGCGCCACGACATCCTGAATCTCGTCAGCCTCGAAAAACCCGAGTCCCTTGTACACGTAGGTCGGCACGCCGCGACGATCGAGCGCCGCCTCGAACTCGCGATGGCTCTCGCGCGATCGGAAGAGGATCGCGACGTCTGCCGGCCTGACCCTTCGGTGAACGCCACGCTCGCGGTCTCGCACGGTCGCCGACGACAACAGCCGCACCACCTCTTCGGCCACCGCATCGGCCGTCGCGCGCACCGTTTCGCCCGCCACGAGGCCGAGAGGAAAGTCCGGCTGAAGCCGGACACTACGTACAGACTCATCTGCGTACGTAGTGTCCGCCTTCAGGCGGACCGTGTCGGGCACTAGCGGAAATCGATCCTGCTCGTCGTACCGAAATCGATCTCTTCGTCCGATCGTCGTCCGGCCCTCCTCGCGGTCCATCTCGCCGAAGACGTCGTTGACAAACCCGAGCAGGGCCGCATGGGCGCGGAAGCTCTGCGAGATCGCGCGGCGCGTCTGCCCCTCGGGCCGCAGCGCGTCAATGAAGGCGGCCGCCTCTTCGAGCACGGCCACGTCCGCGTCGCGAAAGCCGTAAATCGACTGCTTGCGATCGCCGACGATGAAGATCGAGGGGGCCAGCGCGCCGCCGGCCGCGCCGAGGCCCTCACCCCAGCTCCGAATCAGCGCGGCGACAAGCGCCCACTGCGTGCGGCTCGTGTCCTGAAACTCATCGACGAGCACGTGGTGGTAGCGAGCCTCCAGGCGATAGCGGCTTTGCGCGAATTCGTCCATCTGATTCAGCAGATCGAGCGCCCGTTCGAGGACCCCAGAGAAATCAAGCCGCCCGTGCGTCTCGAGCGCGCGCCGATACATGTCGAGCGCGACCGCGTAGATCCGCCAGACGCCCCGTGCCATCACGACGTTGAGATCGTGGCCCAAGGCGCGGACCGTTTCGGCAATCGTCGGCGCGATCTCGACGGCGCGCTCGCGGTGACGCTTCCACGCGTCCGCCGAGGCGCAGTCGGCGGCGGTGAACCCGGTGCCGGCAAAGCCCCGCCTGCGCGGCCGACCCTGCTGTGTCAGAAAGTACGCGCGCAGCCGATCGACCAACGCCCGAAACTCTGCAGGATGTAGGGCGGAGCCTTCCGACCCACCGCCGATGCCGGGTTCAAGAGGACCCGGGCTGCTGCTGGCCGCCGGCCGGCACAGTGTCCGCAGGTCTGCGGCCAGCATCGCGAAGGCCGGGCGACCGATCGGACCGTCGTCGAGAAACCGGTCCAGACCGCCAGGGATGGCGTCCAACGCGTGACGCAGCCGACGGGCGGCGTCCTGACAGGCCTGCGAGGCCGTCAGATCCCTCGGACCCCTGGCCAGGTAGCGGCGCAGCAGATCGGGCGCCACGCCGCGGCGATCGAGGAGCGCCGCCAGCCCGGCGCGCAGCCGTCGTTCGCCGAGCTCGGCGAACACCAGCGCCACGTCCTCGTCCTGTCGCGCCCGGGCGCGGCAGATCCGCAGTGCACCGTCGAGCGCCTCGTCTATGAGCCGGGGCACCTCGGTGTCGTCGGCCAGATCGAAACCCGGGTCGACGTCGGCCTCGAGCGGAAACTCCCGGAGCAGCGACAGACAGAAGGCATCGATCGTCGAGATCTCGATATCGTCGATCCGATCGCTCAGATTGCGCCAGAGGGCCGCTTCGAGTGCTGAGGCGCTACTCGCCTTTCGCAGGCGATCGATGACCCGCTGGCGCATCTCCGCGGCGGCCTTTCGCGTGAACGTGATTGCGAGGATATTGGACGGATCGACGCCTGAGAGCAGCAGGTTGACGTAGCGATCGACAAGCACCTGCGTCTTGCCGGTGCCGGCGGAAGCCTCGAGAATGACATTGCGTGCGGGATCGACCGCATCGCGCCGCGCCGGAGAGTCTGCCGGGTCCGAAAGGACCCGGCCTCCGTACGTAGGGTGGGTCTTTTCAGACCCGCCATTCGCCTCAGATGTCACCGACGTAGTCCTTCCGGCACACCGTCGAGTAGCTGCACGCCTCGCACCGGAACACATCGTCGGGTCGCGGCGGAAAGTCGCCGCGCGAGACGGCATCGGCAGTGGCGAGCAGCCGATCCTGCGCGGCCGCAAGCACCTTCTCCCGATCGCCCCGATCGGCCAACAGCGGGACGAAGCGCTTCGGACCCCTGAACGCGACATAGGCCGCCTCGCCGAGCGTCCATGTGCGCCCCAAATACCCGCCTAGACGTTGCTCGAGGCAGAGGCCGTACACCGGCAACTGCAGCGCGGTGGTCCGGTCGGGTGGCCATCCGAGCTTGTAGTCGATCAGTCGGAAGGTGCCATCGTCGAGCAGGTCGACGCGATCCGCTTTCCCTCGAAGAGCCAGCCGGCGTGGGCCGGCGCCGGTCTGGAACACAAACTCGCCATCGAGCCGGTGCTCGAGCAGCCGGCCGATGACGGCCACCGGGCGTTCCGCCTCCATCCGCAGCACTGTCTCGCCGAGGCCGGCCGCCGTCGGCCCTCCGAGAAGCCGCGCGCGCTCGAGCGAGGCTTCGGCGTCCGCGAGTTTCGTGAGCCGCTCGTCGACGACTGTGGTGAAGATCCGACGCGCCGCCTCGAGATTGTCCGGCGCGATCGCCTGATGTCCTTCGGCCTGCCACCGCTCGAAAAAGGCCTGAAACACGTCGTGCACGAACGCGCCGCGCGTGCGAGGGTTCATCACCTCCTCGTCTTCTGGTTCCTCATCGAGGCGAAGCACATGCTGCGCGAAAAACCTGAACGGACATTCGAGATAGGTCTCGAGCGCGCTGACCGACCACGTCCGCAGCCCGATGGGGCCGGCCTGACCGTGAAACGCCGGGTCGTCCCGAGACGATCGCGCCAGCCGCATCAGTAGCCACTCGCGAGCATCTGGGTCGAGTGCTTCGCTCTTCATCAGGCTCGCCGGATCGACCGACAACACTTCATCGGCGAACACCGCGGAGGGCGACTGAGCGTGGCCTGGAGGCTGTGGACCAGGGCGCATGATCTCCAGGTGCGCCCGGCTGACCGACTCCACGAATGATGACGGCTCGACCAGCGCGTCATCCTCGAGCGTGACAGTCGACACCGTCACGCGATGCGACGCCGAGGCGATGAGCTCGACAAACCTCGCTTCCGCAGCGGCGCGCCGGTCCAACTCCAACGGCCATCCGAGCGGCATCAGGAGCGAAGGCGGATAGAAGATGTTGCGGCGCGGACGCTCGGGCCACTCGCCTTCGATCAGGCCGACCACGGCGATCTCGTCGAACTCGCCATAGCGGGCCGCCTGGTCGTCGACAAATTGCACACCGGCCTCACCAGGCTCTGGCAGCAGGGTCTGTTCTTCGAGGAAGCGTCGGACGCTGGCTGAGAGGTCGGCGATGGCCATCGCCGGATCGTCGTGGGCGACATGCGCGTCGGCCAGCGACTCGAGCAACTCTCGGATAGCCGCGCGCGCACGCAGCAGTCGCGACCGGTTGTTATCGTCCGTGGGTGGCGCCTTCAGGCGGGCCTCGATCGGGCTGCCGTACTCATTCTTCGTAGTGTCCGCCTTTAGGCGGACGTCGACCGGGTTGCCGTACGTGTCAATGAACGCAAGCAGGACCCTCAGCGCTGCTGAGGCCGGGCCCGGCAAGAGGAGCGGTGACAGGTGTTCGGCGGCCGCACACG
>MELA01000011.1:43731-52229 GCA_001767495.1 Acidobacteria bacterium RIFCSPLOWO2_12_FULL_65_11
CGCCACGTGGCGGCAAGCGCGACGAGGCGGTCGAGCCCTCCTCCAAGATAGCGCCGCTGGCTCAATCCACGATCGAGTGCCGCAACAGCATCGGCGCCGATGGGCCGGCCCTCGTGCTCGAAGACGAAATGCGGCGAACCGAGGAGCGCCACGATCGAGCGACGGGTGAACCCCGATGCGACGAACTCGAACACCAGGTCCAGGGCCGCCGCGAACGGTTCGGCCGCCAGCGGGAATCCGTCGGCGCTCTGATACGGAATCCGCACGCCGCCACACACGACTGGCGCCAGGTAGAGGTAGGGCAGCGGCCGCTTGTAGACGACCGCAACCCGATCGAGCGCGTCGCGCGCGCGCCCATCGACCACGACGTGCCGCACGAGGGCGAAGAGCTCCTCCTCGCGGTCGCGATGGACAAACACCGGCCGCTCGGAATCGCCGGCTGGAACCGCCAGCATCGGTCGCCTTGTTGCCGGGTCCACAAGGACTGCCGCCGGGTCCACAAGGACCCGGCCTACGTACCTCTCATTTGTAGGGCGGGTCCTTTCGGACCCGCCGAGATCGCTCTCGGACCCGCCTTCCGGCTTTTCGAACGCGCCGAGATCGCGACCAGCGACCTCCTCGATTCCCGGCAGCCAGTCGTGAATGCGCTGGTGGAAACCTGATGCCAGGAGCCCGTTGGTCGACACGACATCGATGGCCTCGGCGCCCGGCAGCCGCGTCAGGAGATCGAAGTCGGCGAGATGGAGGCCGTCCGGATCGGCAATCCAGTCGCCGATCGTGACAATGACGTGGCGAACCGGATCGAGCGCCAGCTCGCTGGCCAGACGGTCGCGCAGCGTGTGCTCGTCGCACGCTCCCGATGAGAGGACACGCTGCTCGTAGCCGCGGAAGGTCGCGGCAAGAAACCGCGTCTGCGCGAGCATGCGCGCGGCGCCGCGGTCGTCCTCGGCGACGCCCACCAGCGTGTCTTCGAGCAGCTCTTCGAAGCGGCGGGTCGTTCGCGCGTGGCGGCGCAGCTCGTCGTAGAAGCGCAGGATCTCGACGACGAGACCCGGCCTGAGCGGTCTTGGTTCTGTCGACGCCTCTCGTGCGGCCGCGCGAATCATGACGTCTCGCTCGTAGGAGCTCAGCACGCGCGGTGGGTTGGCAAGCCGTGCGCGCAGCCGCTCGTAGAGCTCCTCCCGGGTGACGAGATCCGGCGTGCCGAGGATACCGCCCGCCGTCAACATCGTCCGCCGGAACTGCCGTGCGGCGCCCTGGGTCGGCACGATCACGAGGCGTGAGGCGTGCCGACCTGGATCGCCGCCAAGCGACAGGCGAACGAGGCTGTACCGAAAGGCGTGCAGATCGGCGACGCGAACGAGCCGCGTTCGACGGGGAGTGATCACGGGAGTTGCGGCAGACCAAGCAGGGTCTGGATGTCGCTTCGGGCACTGGCGCCGAGCAACAGCGCGCCGGCGGCGGCCGATGAAGCATCCCGCGCGCGGGCCATGTCGCCTGTCTGAGCCGCCTCGCGTCCGATCCGGGCCGCGTTCCCCGCGAGCTGGGCCGCGCTGACGAGAGTTGCGTGCGCGGAGGCGAGTTCCTCGGGCGGAACAATGGCCGACGTCTGCTCGAGCACCCGCACGACCGACCGATCGAGGGCGGCAAGTGACGCGGGCGACGGGTTAGATAACGACTTGATGCGTTCGAGCGACGGTTTGAGGCGCGCCAGCCGATCCATCGGCGCTCTGATGGCCAGACGGTAACGGCGGAATACCGGCGCCCGAAGGGCAAACTGAGCGCGCGCCTGTCGCAGCCTCCGCGCCGCGTCCAACTCGGCCTCGACTGCAACCAGGAGCGCGTTGACCGCGTCGGGCCGGTGTTCGCCGAGCGCCTGGTCTCGCCGCCGAATGCGATCACCGACGCGCTCCAGACCGCGCACGTCGGCCCGGCGCGCGCGCCATCTGGCAATGCCCATCATCCAGGAGGTGAGTTCCTGATACGAGCGGTCGATGCGCTCCTCGGTTCGAATGCTCGCTCTCGTCTCGGCCCGCGTCCTGGCTACCCACGGGGCGGGCAGCTCGGCCGCGTCGCGATCCAGATTGACGAGCGCCGTTCTGAGGAGCAGCGAGCGTTCCGCGGCCCCGTCCACGGCCGAGGCGGCGGTCAGCACCTGCTCGATCGCCTCTTTGAGGGTCGGCGCGGGAAGCAGGGGCTCGGCGACAGGGGTCGGCGCCGCGGATGCCACGAAGCTCAGGCTGAACTGTTCGGCGCCGCGCGCCGCGCGCAGGTCGGCAATCGCTTCGTCCAGCAGCGACAGCATGTGCCTGACGTCAGCCTCCCGGTAGTTGAAGTGGCTCTCGGGCCAGGCCGCCAGTCGCGTGCGGGAGCTTTCCGCAATGGCCAGGCGCTTCGAGGCATCGGTCGTCTGCCCGATCTCTTTGATGGCCTGCGAGATGTCGGTCGCAAGCACCGCGTAGTCCGCCTCGGCCCGCGTCTGCAGGTAGCGCGCGGCGCGCGCCGAGGCCGCATAACGATTCGTGCGGTCCCAATCGACGCGGTCGGCCGGAAGGCTGACCAGATGGAGGGGCGGGTTCGGCGTCGAGGCGGTTGGCATCGAAAAGACCACCCGATCACCAATCCGCGCCGGCTCGCCGTAGCTGACGAGCGAGGCTCCGTCGGTGAGAAAGACGCGCAGCAGCGTCGCTTCGTCTGCGGCGAACGCACCTGTCGAGGACGCCACCACGACGAGCATGGTGAACGCTCTCAGCCACGTGCCCCTGCGCATGAAGTTTCAAGCGTAGCTGGCGGTTTCGACAGCGTCAAGGAAAGCTCTGCGGGCCGTACGAAAATCGTGCTGTGCAAAAACTGTTGACCAATGGTGAATTTCCTGTGGAGGAAGCGACACAAAAAAATATTTTGCCGTCGGACGTGTCGAAGAGTCGACTCGACGAAGGTTGTGCACGAGCCTTCGTCGCCCGCTTCGCTTGATCGGCATCGGCGAGCGAGTAGAATGCAATCCGCCCGCAGCATTTTGCCAAACGAAACTGTGACCGTCGTCCATCGGTTCGAAGAATCCATCGCAGGCCGCGCGTACCTCATCGAGGTGGCTGCCGTCTCGAAGGACCGCTGGCGCGCCTGCATCGTACGCCGGCCCGGCGTGCCCACGGCGCTGATGCCGTTCTACGGCACCACGCCCGATGAGGCTGCCCGCCACTTGAGCGACTGGCTGACGCGCGCGCACGACCGTGCGTCCACAGGGCGATAGCTCCACCCCGAGTGTCCTTCGAGCCGTGTTTGACGTAGTAGCTTCCAGAAGCTACCGTGAAGCGCATGCGAGCCGTTTTATCGATCCCCCTCTTTCCGCTGTAGTCCAAGCATCTTCACAGGAAGGGCCAAGTCACAATCCCGAAGGACATCCGGGATCGTTTGAAGGCGCAAGAGCGCGCGACGGTGACGCTCGAACACACCCAGCAACCTCTCCGTGATCGCTTTCGATATTCCGCGTTTCCGATGCGATTCGCGCACGACCATATAACCCGGCTCGTGCGTCTGCGGATCGAATCCGAATCCGCTCCGTTGTGCAATGGCGCGTGCGTAGTTCGCCCGCTGTCCCTTAATGGCGCCGACACCACCCAATCGAGACGCCTCCCCGCAACTGCTTCGACGAGAGCAATCTCGTCGGATGAGCGACTCTCCGCAGCGCGCTCGGCGGCCGCTTCCCATTCCGCCTGCACCGCATCAGCTGCCGCGTGGCCGCGCTCGTATGCGTCACGCAGTCGGTCTGCATGTAGCGCGAAGATTTCGGGCACGAGCTACTGCTTGCGCCGCTATCTCTTCGAGTGTGGGCGACATGGGGGCCGCGGAACTCGAAGAGGAAATCAGATCATCTCCTTGGTCGTCATTGTCTTGGCCCTGGGCGAGGTCGGCTTAAGGGTCGGCGCGGGGGATGCTCCTGGCTGGTCTTCCCGCTCGTCGTCAATCGCCATTGTGGACTGCGTCTGACCTTGTTATCGGCGTGCGGCCTGGCGAACTCTCAGCCAACGCGATGTCGTGACTGTTCCTCGCGAGCAACTGGGCGTTGATTCCACAAATGGCCCGAACGTCATCCGATAAACGTGCGTCCTCGCTTCCCCGCACCCAGAACTGACGCGCGGCGTTCCGCGCGTCATCCCAGACGTCCAGAGTGTCTGATGTGACGTTCGGTACCGTAAACACACGAGGTGGCACTTGGCCATCAGCGGTTGGCGCATACAGCATCGAGACCTGATCGAAGGCCGGCGCAAGTCGCGGGATGCCCTCTTCCGTGAAGAAGAGGATGTTGTATTGATGCCGATCGGTATTTCCGATGAGTGCGCCGAACGCATCGAGCCAGCGAAGCCGTCGCGCATCTTCATCGGTCAAACGGCCAGCCTCTCTGAGCGAGGTCGCGGCACGGGCCCAAGGGTCTGCAGGGTCGTCGTGAATAGCCGCAAGACTCAAAACGCCACGCCTTCCTCGTACTCCCACACGGTCAAAACGCTCGCTCTCGAGAAACCAATGAGAAGGCGTTTCGATAACGTTGGTTCGTGCGGCCGAAATCCCTCTCGAACCAACAACGTCAAGCGCAACTCCCTCCAGGACGAGCAAATCACACCAACGTCGCGCAACAACGTCGGTCGCACCTCCGCGCGCAGCAAACTTGACTAGCATGTGCCGTTCGTCAACCAGCACACCAAACTTTGGCCGGTCGCCTCCCGCTGATGACCCGGGGGGATGTCCAGCGATTGTGGCGTGAGCCAGGGTCGGGTATTCATTGCGGGTGGCGGCGACACCTTCCAGCGCTTGCCATCGAGCAAAGGATTCCTCGCCGACAATGAGGTTCCCAGGAAGGTCCTCTCCTCGACGAGACATTGCGATCAGGATGTGATGATCAGACCAATCGGTCAGTCGCGGCGGCAGCCGAAGATCGGCATGAGTCGCGGCGAAGTGTCGCCCCAAGAATCCCGAAGGTCGAGCGTCCGCAAGCTCAATCGGAAGGCCGTCTGAGACCCTGCCGGCGGGCATCCAAACGGACTGGCGCGCCGCAAGCGTCATCAGTTCACCCGCCGATACTGCCGCGCCGGTGCCAGTGATCCGGAACAACGGAAAGCGCGAACTGTCGAGATTCGGCCACTGTTGGCGTAACGCATACTGCGTGGCCCGACCGCGACCGATTCGGACGATATCCAGTCCAGCATCCCGCACCATGCGCATGAGCGTCGCGGGCGAAACACCCAGCCGCTCCCGAAGGTCAGCCGCATGGAGGACTCCGCGGCTCAGTTCGGTTGACACACTTCGCATGAAACGATTATACAGTGGCTGAATAGCTGACAATAAGCCCATAGTCTGGACAAATTAGAAGTCTCGTGCCTACTGGTAAACGATTTAAGCAATGATTTGTGCAACGATGTATCAGAAGACACTGGCTCGGCGAAGGCGAGGCGAGAGGGGCTTCTGACTCTCGTGTCGGCGCGCATCGACGAAGAATGGCGCGCCAACTGACGGGCAAGTCATCGACCTGTTGGAGTTTTCGTACGAGTTCATCGCCCAGGCGAAGGACTCGAGCTACCACATCGACATTCTCGAGGACGAGGGACTGCAAGCCATCGCTACACCGTCTCGCGATTCGCCGTCTGTTCGCGTGTAGACTACGCGCGTAGTAGCTTCGCGCCGCTTCTTTTCGCAAGCGCACTCGGCGCTCGCCGAGTGAGACCTCGGTTCTGGCCTCTCGCCCAGTCCCCGGTCGGGCTCTCCACTGGCACCCGGCGCTCCATCAGGTCAATCGCCATCCGGGCGGAGCCACATCACGTCGCCCGTGATTCGCGGCTTGTTCACGCTGTGTTGACGCGAAGTGATAATGTCCCCTCCCGAGCGAAATAGAAATGTCCCCTAAGCTGATGACCTCACAGGAGGTCATCACTGGGAAGGACATGGATGGCGCAAGAGAGCTGACGCGGGTGGAGGTGTTGAGGCGGCGCAGCGGGAACTCGAATACGCACGACCTCGCCGCGCACGCGGCGCGTGGTTCGCAACACGCTCGGCACGCGCTGCGGGACCGGCACGAGCGTTTCGTCGATTAGCGCGTTCGAAGCAATCAGGTCGGGGAGATCGGAAGCGCTAATACGGCGCGAAGCCCCCTGGATCGCATCCAGGTAACGAAATGCATCTGTAAGCTCGCGAAGCGCGGCGCGGTTCGCCTGCGTTTGTGGATCAAACGTCGTCAGACTGTTCGCTTCGAAGTTGCGATACAAGCCGTCGGAAGTGAGATTCGAACTGCCGATCGATATCCAAACGCGCTCGCGACCCTGCAGCAGGTACACCTTCGGATGGAAGAGAACGCTCCCGCCAGTCTCGAAGCCGAAAACAGATGCCCCGGCGAGTAGCAGCTGCTCCGCCGCTTGCGCTGACGTGATGCCGTTCGAGAGCCCGATGTGAACGACTGCGGTTCCGGCACGCTGCACGAATTCGCGGATCGGGCCGAAAAGCCGGCTCGTCCCGCTGCTGGTTGCGAAGGCCACCCTGATGTCGAGTGTGCGGTAGTGGGCGGTACGGATCTCCTCGGTGAAGAGAGATCCCCCAGTGTCTGAGGAGTTCCGGTGGCGCCAAACGGCTGATTGACGAATCGGGTTCGCAAGGGTCAAGAGTCGCAAACGCGCGAGGCTACCGTAGCACAACCGTGCCGCGGATTGGGAGTTCGAGGGGAACAGGCAGGGGAACACAGGAGGGGAACAGGGCGCCCGCGCGAGGTGTTCCCCCTGGACGACATCTGGCCGAGCGCCTCCTCTATGTCAATGCCGGCGGCTCGCCCACCACGAGCGCCGACGATAACTACCGGTAGTCGCATTCGTTAGCCGCGACAAAGCGCGGTGGTTGGCGTCGAAAACGGGAGCCCGAACAACGACGGCTCTGCGAAGCAGCCGCACCAACACCAGGGAAGTTGTGCAATCGGATCCGTCGTGGCTCCAGCAACTTCCGGTGAGCGGCTGGCGCGTTCGCAACCCGGCGCTCGCAGTCCGCTCTGTCTGTGCGGGCGTGAGCAACCCCCCGGTTTGGACAGGGCATCGACCCGAGCCCCTGCCCGAGGGGTTGCTCACGCCCCGGTGTCCGTGCGGCGATCTGTCGCGCATTCTCGCTCCGATCTGCACGCCGATTGCACGTGCGTTTCGCGCGTGTACATGCCGCACATCGCTCGCGAAATCCGCTGTACGTTTTGACGATCATTCTCGCCAACATCGGCGATCACATGATCACGATCGAACTGTGCTCGGCGCCGTCAAGGCTCTCGCTGCGCTCGACCCCGCGGGCTGCGGTCTTGACGGCGCCTCCGCGCAGCTCGGAGGTCGCACTTGTGTGATGGCCGGGGAAGCTCGTCCTCACTTCTGCCGAGAGAACGAGGTTGACGCGGGATTTCGGCAGGCGTATGTTGGTGTCTCGCGTCTGTGCCGCATGGCACATCCTCCGCATCGCACACAGTGCATGCAGAGCGCGTCTCCAGTCGTCGCCCTCAGGGCACGATTCAAGCGCACCCCACAACATCGCATCTGGCTGCTGCGCTCTCACGCTGCGCGTGAACGAGCGCACACCTGACTCGCGGATCACGCGGACTCTCTTCGACGCCTCGTCTCGAAGACCCAGCGTCATTGAGAGTGGCGTTCACCGAGGCGCACGCGCGTCCATGTCTCGGCCGAACGCGTCGTAGATGACGGTCGCCAGCCACGCGACGACCGTCGCCGCGCGGAGCCTGGCTCCCGCGGTTCGATGTCGGCTTCAAGGCCCGCATCCGTGCTCCACGGACATCGGCGCGCCGGCTCCAGGCCGGCGCGCTGGAGCGCGAGATCCCAACACAAGCGAATACACATGTATCGCCGTCGAGGGGGAGCGCCATGGAGCTCGTCGAAGAACCGGATGACAAATCCAATTCGATTCCGATTGCGCGCTGTCGTGAATTGCTCGGTGATGAGGCCGAAGCATTGACGGATCAGGAGGTCGCCCTGATTCGCCGGCACGCCGAAACGATGGCGTGCGTGGTGGTCGAGATGTACCTGGAACACGCTCGGATTCCCGAGTAGAAACCGTGCCTCGGAAACGTGCCTTGCCCGTGCCCGCAGATGGATCTAAGCTGCCGCGTATGGTCGGCGCGGTGATTTACGTACGCGTCAGCACGAAGGAGCAGACCGAGAACCTCAGCCTGCCGACGCAGTTGCGCGCCTGCGAAGAGTATTGCCGCCGCCAGGGCTACGAAGTCGTCGAGCGGTTTCACGAGGAAGGCGAGAGCGCCAAGACCACGGACCGCAGTCAGCTTCAGAACCTGCTCACGTACTGCCGGTTGAATAAGGGCCGCGTGCACTTCGTCGTCGTGTTCAACCTGACGCGATTCGCGCGGGACAAATACGACCACTTCGCGCTGCGCTCGCACCTGCAATCGCTCGGCATCTCGCTGCGGTCGGCAACGGAGCCGATCGACGACACGTCCACGGGCAAGCTGATGGAAGGCG
>MELA01000012.1:0-4400 GCA_001767495.1 Acidobacteria bacterium RIFCSPLOWO2_12_FULL_65_11
TTGTCGACATCTCCTGACGACCCGTAACGCACCAGCGCCAGACCACGCTCGATCGTCGCAAATCCCGCGGCGTCGGCCGATTCTAGCAGAAGCAGTGAAGCCACCCCTGCCCGGTTACGTGCAAGGCCCATGCGACTTTGTCCCGACAATCGCACGAATTCCGCGGTTATGTGCGGATGTTCGCATGTATCCGCGGCTGGGGACGCTGCGTCCAGTGGCGGCAAATGCCTGAGCATCAAGCTGATCACGCCTCGAGTTCGGATGCATGGGCGCCCGGGATATGTGCAACGCTTGCACGTATCCACTGTCACAGCCGATCGGCCGGACTCTCTCACCCTAATTAGACTTGCCTTATGTGCGTCGAGGCGGACACCTGGCGGTCACGTCGCGGACGTTCTCGAACTCTTGAAAACCTGACGACTTGTTTACGGCTTCTTGACGCCGGTGCCGGTCGTGTCCATCCCGTTCTGCGTTTGCTTGACGGTCAGGGCACCGTCCTTGAGGGTCAGCGTCATCATGACCTCGACCTCGCCCCCACGCCCCATCTGCTTCCACTTGAGGACCAGATCGGTCGCCGGCATCGTAACGTCACCACGACTGCCACTGCGCTCGCCGCCCACGCCATACGCTGTCCACTCATCGCTCGCTCCTTGGTTCGTCGGCACCTTCTGCGCCGGCCACTGACCATCCGACCCGCACCGCCGACACCGGCGGGGAGCGTCTGGCCGCTCATATTACGGCGACGCGAGGCGTTGTACTTACAGCGGCCAGTTCCTGGGGACCTTCACCACGTAGGTGCCGGCGATCCTGTCGTGCCAGGTCTGCCGCTCGGGATCTCTGAGCATCCACAGGCAGCCGATCCCGAGCACGACCAGCGAGAAGATGCTCGAGAGGCCGCGCACGAGCGCGTCGGCGAAGCGAAGCGGCGCGCCATCGACGCGCACGACCCGAAGCTGGCAGATGATCCCGCCGACCGTCGCGCCCTTCCACGTCCAACAGCCGATGTGATAACCGAGCAGCAGCAGGAAGATTGTGTTGTCGCGCCTGAACACATCGAGGATTTGATAGGCAAGGACCACCAGGATGACGTCCAGCACGAAGGCGGCCAGTCGATCGCGGAAGGCCGCGCGCGGAAACGACGTGAGGTCCGACATCATCGCCGGCGCGCCAGGTGTCGCGGGAGGACTGACCGCAGACGCCTCATAGCCGGGCGGGGCGGCCCCCTCCGCGTAAGCCACCGGCGGCGCGACGCTCGACGCCTGGACTCGAGGAGAAGTCGGCGGCGCAGGATTCTCCCGCCGGTACGCGGCAACGAACGCCAGCGTGGCCGCCCCGAGGCCGAATACCCCGAGCAGCGCCCACGCGACGAAGCCCAGTCCAGGGACCATGTAAGCCACGGTGATCACCGCAAAGCCAATCGTAAAGGCAACAAGGGGCTGCAGTCGGCTCTCCTCCGATCCCGGCTCCCAGCGCACGACGCTCGCCCCGATCCATCGCGCGGTCGCCACCTTGCCGACGACCCCGCCGACGACGAGCGCGCAGATGACAAACGGCACGACGGCAATCCCGATGACCGATACCGCGAGCAGCACGCACACCGGTCCCGCGAGCAGCAGCACAAGCAGGCCGACGAGGAAGGCGGTCAGCGGCTTATCCACCAGCGTCCCGGCGCAGGCGCGAACCGGACGGTCGAAGACGAGATTGAGCGCCAGGTAGACCAGAAAGAAGATGCCGACAATGCCCCAGACCCAGGCGAGACCCGGCACGATGGGCCGGCCCCAGAGCAGCCCGCGCGTCATCCAGGGGACGAAGGCGTTCAGCCGTCCGCCAAGCGCCGTCGATCCAAGGACAACGGATTCGCCGCCGGGCCTGAAGGAGGCCGGGGCATCGAGCCCGCCACCGATGACGACCACATCCCCATCGACCCTGGCGCCATCCGCGGCGACGCCGTTCCCGCCGATCACGACGAAGTCGCCATCGACCGACGCGGTGCTCGAGAGCTGGGCATTGCCGAGGATAACGACAAGATCGCCGCCGACGCGGCCTGAAATATCGGCGTTGCCGGAAATGACCACGACGTCGTCGGCCGACTCGCCGGCTCTCAGCGTGTAATCCTGACCGATGCGCACCGGGCTGCCCGTCTGAGCCGCAACGCTGGCCGGCAGGCTGGTCGCCGCGGCCACGAGCAACGCGACGAGTCCCATCCGTATTGGCTTCATAGCGGCACTGTCCTTCCGAAGATGACGCGGCTGAGCGCCGCGCCGAACGCGGCGCACGCCAGACACATCAGGGCGATGAAGGCGAACGCGTAGAACACGAATGGCTCGAGGATCGCGCGCCAGAGGATCACCACCACGTTCATCGTCACCTCCGCACGCTCGGCGAGGCCAACGGCGTCGCCCGTTGCACCGGCTGTATATACGGTCGCGATGCGGGTCGCCACGCCTTCCACGCTCGGCAGCAGCATTACGCCGCCGGCGCCAACCAGGCAGAGCACCGCAATCGACGCCGCCTGCCACAGAAGCGGCCACGTGAACCACCGACGCGTGTACCACGGCCGTCGCGCCCATCCCTGCACGGCCGCCATCACACGTGGCAATAACGTCGGCGGCGCGAGCGGCGTTCGAAGCTGCCGCAGCTCGGTGTCGACGACCGTTGCGAGTGTTTCCTGATTAACGGGGCGCATAGTCGGGCAGCAGTGTTCTGAGCGCCTCGCGGCCTCGATGGATGTCTGTCTTCACTTTGCCCACCGACACCCCGAGCGTCTCGGCAATCTCCTGGTAACTTGCCTCTTCGAAATGGAAGAGCACGAGCGGTACCCGCTGGTGGTCGGGCAGCCGGCGGAGCGCCCGCTCCAGGTGCTCGCGTCGGTCGGCCTCCTCCAGTTCCACGGCCGGCGACCTGTCGGACAGGAGCGCCATCTCTTCATTGTTCCCAGGGCTCCCAGGGCTCTCGGCCGTCGAGGCATCGGCGCGCGCGAGTTCGCTGAAGAACCGCCAGCGCGACCGGTAGCGGGACAAGTGATTGAGACAGGCATTCCGCGTCACGGTCTTCAGCCACCCGGCGGCCGTCGGGCTCGAGCCAATCGCGTCAAAGCGCTGGAACGCCCGCAAGAACACGGTTTGCGCCACATCCTCGGCCTCGGTCGGGTTGCCGAGCAGCCGGACCGCAGTGGCGAACACCATGTCCTGATACCTCCGCACGAACGCCTCGAACTGGTGGGCGTCGGTCATGCCCCGCCTCCGCTCGCCCGCACAGCCAGCGAGCTACGGCGAGGCCCGCCGAAGCGCCAGAGTGCCGGTGGCGCGAAGGCGGCCGGCGTCACTGCAGGAAGAACCCAGGGGCATGGCGAAAGTTTCAGCCCCTGCCTCAGCATGCCGGAACACTACACGAGAAGCGGTCGTACCCGAGGTAAGATCCTCGCGTCATGCCGTCGATTCCCTCGCTCGTGGACACGCTCTACCGAGAGGAAGTTGCGCGCGCGCGCGCGACGTCCTCCGCGGACAAGCTCCTCGAAGGCCCGCGGCTGTTCGAACGGGCCTGCCGGGTGATGGCCGACGGCATCCGCCACCAATACCCCGACCTGGACGAAGCCGGCGTCAACGCGCTTCTACGCGCGCGGCTTGAACGCGTCCGCGCACTCGAGCCCAGGTGACCGCAGACGAAGCCGTCGTCAAGGTGATCGATGCCCTCGAGACCGTCGGCATCCGCTACATGGTCGTCGGTTCGCTCGCGTCGAACTTCCACGGCATCCCACGATCGACACGCGATGCCGAGTTGGCGGGCAGCCCTTTCATATCGGAGCTATTTGTCCGAGGGGACGACGCGCACGATCGCGAGCGATTCGCACGGCGGCTGCGGGTCCGTCTCCTCGACCGAGACGCCTATGTGGCGTCTGCCGAGGACATGATCGTGACCAAGCTGCGCTGGGCCAGCCAGGCAAGACGTGCCAAGGATCTCGACGATGCGCGGAACGTGATGGCGGTCAAAGCCGACGACTTGGACTGGGCGTACGTGAAACGCTGGTGCGCGGCGCCGGCAGCGCGGCAGTTGCCCTCGGCGGCGGCGCGCTCGCACAGACACCACAGGCGCCCGCCGTGTCGCGAGAGTTGCGGTTGCTGCCGATTCACGAGCGGCACGTCGTCGTGCGCACCGAGGCGACGGCCCCGTGCTACACGCTGGTCGCCAACGGAATCGGCGGGACGCCCTCGATCTCACCGGAGCAGTTTGCCGCTCCGTTCCCGCTGGTATATGCTGGCCGCGTCTTTCACGCACATCTCGATCGACGCATCGGCGAATTGGAGCGGTACCGATGACATTCAAGTACGGCTCGGGATTCGACGAGCCCCAGAGCGTCGATTCGATCTCACGGCGCCGCATGCTCAGGCAGAGCGCGGCGG
>MELA01000012.1:4416-19195 GCA_001767495.1 Acidobacteria bacterium RIFCSPLOWO2_12_FULL_65_11
CGGCGGCGCTGCTCGGCCGCGCACCCGTGCTGGCCCAGGCCCCCAATCCGGCTGTTGCAGCCGCCCAGGCGGCCGCGGAGGCGGAGCGCCAGGCCGGGGGCCGGACGGCGGGCACGAAATTCCGCGCGTTGGTGCGTTACGCCAACAGTCTGTCGATGGAAACCCTGACGCTGCGGCCGATCCACCCGCAGCAGGTCGTGATTCGGAACCAGGCGGCGCAGACCTGCTACACGACAACGGCCGCGCTCAACACGGCCAACGCGGCGATGAACGCGCAGATCGCCGGACACGGCGGCGTTGGCGTTGTCCTGGAGGTCGGCTCGCAGGTCAAGCGCGTGCAGGTGGGCGACCAGGTCATCATGGCGATCACGCCGAACTGCGGAGCGTGCGCCAACTGTCTCAACGGCCGCGGCGACATCTGCGCGATGTTCGGCCGCCCGGTGATCGCGACGGCGACGATGGCAGATGGCGCGCCGGTGTTCACGTCTCCACCTGCGGGGCCGTCCGGGCTCTCGGAAATCCTCGTGGCGTGGGAGGAATTCGTCGTCCCGGTGTTCACGAAGGTGCCCCCCGCCGAGCTGTCGCTCCTCTCATGCGTCAGCGCGACCGGCCTTGGGCTGGCCATGTGTCGGTTCCCGGTCGAAGCCGGATCCGATGTGGCGGTGTTCGGGCTCGGCCCGGTCGGCATGAGCGCGGTGCAGGGCGCCCGCATCCAGGGTGCGAAGAACATTGTCGGGATCGATCCGATTAAGTATCGCCGGGACCTGGCGCTCAAGCTCGGCGCGACGGCGGTGATCGATCCCAATGTCGACAAGGGCAACGACCTGATCGCGAAGGCGCAGGCCATGATGGCGGACGTCGTGCCGCCGGGGCGCTTCTTCGTCGGCCAGCGCCGAAATGACGGCGGAGGCTTTGGGGGAGGACGCGGCGCGATGTACGTCCTCGAGGCAGTGGGCGGCACGCGGTTCCCACTTCCGGCGGGGGTCGAAGCGCCGTTGGACATGACAGGCGCGGAGGCGCTGCAGCAGGCGTACACCCTCACGCGAGGAGGCGGGTACCTCCGGACATCGGGTGTCGGTCAACCCATGGGAACCACCGTCACGTTCCCCGCGGGAGGATGGTCGAACAGCTCGAAGACGCACGTGCCCGGGAATTACGCCGGCGTGCAGGCGCTGCGCGACCTCCCGCGTTTCGTGCGGCTGATCGAAAAGGGGCTGTTCGATGCGAAATCGATGATCGGTCAGACCTTTCCTGGCGACAGGATGCGGGAGGCGCTCCAGATCGCCGCGGATCGGTCGCAGATCACGTCGGTCGCCCTGTTCGACGCCTAGCCCGGTGCTGATCGCCAGCGGCAAGCCGATCGCCATTCTTGCCAGCGTGGAGGACGATGAGTTCGAGGAGACGGCATCGCCTACCACGGCCGTATGGCTCGCGACGCATCGCGGCCCGGTCGTGCTTGTGAATCAGGCGACGATTCGCATCGAGAACCTGTATAGACGGCTCGGCTACGACGTGCGTTAATCTACGCATCGTGCATGCGGGACCTCTGCCTTTCAGAAAATCCAGGCTGACATCCCGCGTCTCCCGGCGAATCGACGTCCTATTCGGCAACCGCCAAGGCTAAACTCTGCTGGCCAGCCGGCCTGAGGGGGCAACGCCTCTACGCCAACTGCTCGCCCGCGGGCAATCCGTATAAGAGGGCCAAACGCAGGGCAAGCGACGGTGGACGACGAGCGCGAAAACAAGCCGAACGGAACCACAACCAGCCGGGCCGGAGGGAGTCGATATGGACGTACGAAGAGCAATCGCCGTCGGCGCGATGGCGCTGCTCTCCGCTCAATCCGCCTTCGCGCAGCACGACATCGTCGGAGCCTGGGGCCCACCGGCCGCGCCCGGTGGAATCTTCGGATTTTTCGAGGACAACCCCGAACGTCAGGATGGGCCGGAGCTGGTCGATTTCCTGGGTATTCCATTCAACGAAGCGGGCCGTGCTCGCGCGCTCAGCTACGACCCCTCGTTGCTGACAGTTCCGGAACATCAGTGCATGCCGCACCCGACGATAGGAAACATTAGGGGCTTCGCGCGGTTAACGGAATGCCCCTTCTCAGACCCGCCCCCCGACAACAGACTTCTGCCTGAGGGCGCGTCGGGCGGGATTCGCGAGCGTGCTCGCGTCAGCGGCGACCGTCTACCACGAGGGCAGCCGCTCGATCGGCGCCGAGGCGCCCGATCGGCTCTACTTTGCCGCGCGCAACCATCTCCTGTTCGCCGAGCGGGCCGGGCCGTCGAGCCGACTGGGCCGTCTCAGCCGGGCGGCTTCGATTGTGACCCTCAATCTCGCGCACGCCATCCGATCGCGCGGCGGCTCGTTGCCGGCTCGGTTGGCCGCCGTCATGCGCGGCACGCATGATTACGCGCGCGCCCGGCTTGGTCATCGCACGTGAGGTAAGTTTCAATTGACGCCGTGCGAAGGCTGATTTATCGTTACGGCATGCGGGATATTCCTCGCCGCATCTTCCGCAATCTCGGCCGCGGCGTCTTCTGACGCCGGGCGCCTGCCCGCTCTTCAGGTTCAACCGAGACGCCTTAATTCGCTTCCGCCGCCCTCGATCGTGCACGCCGAGGCCGGCCACACCGGGATTGAACCGAACGCCGTCAACGACTCAAGAGTACGCCAATGGACCTCGGCACTCGACTCAAAGACGCTCGTCACGGCAAGGGCCTGACGCTCGAAGACCTCTCGGCCGCGACCAGAATTCCTCGGCACCTGCTCGAGGCGCTCGAAACGAACGACTTTGCTCGATTGCCGAGCGGCCTCATCACGCGGGCCCATCTGCGCGCCTACGCCAGTCGCGTGGGATTGAACCCTGAGGAGGTGGTCGATGAGTACCGGTCGCTCGGTGCGCCTCAGACAGATGACGGTCTGACGAAGCTGCGCGCGGTGTACGCCGCTCGAGACGCGCCCGGCATCGACTGGCGTCTCACGGCCGGTTTCGCGGCTGTTGTCGTGCTGGTGGCGGGAATCGCTCGAGTCTCCGGCCCTCCGGAGTCCGACGATCCAACCACCGTGGCGTCGCCGCTCGCCGCGGGAACGGCCGCCGGCACGGCACCTGTTTCAGGAAATCGGCCCGGCAGCCAGCCCGAGGATTTCGGTGAGGAGAAGGCCGCGCGCGTGCGTCTTGAGATCGAGGCTCGCGGACCGTGCTGGGTGTCGGCAACGGCTGACGGACGGCCGGTCATCCATCGCCTGATGCAGCCGAACGAACACGCGTCCGTGGAGGCATGGCGACAGATCGAGGTTCTCGTCGGAGACGCCGCGGCATTCATGTACTGGGTCAATGACGAGCCAGGGCGATCACTCGGAGAGGCCGCTCAGGTGGTCACGGTCCAAATCACGCCGGACAACTATCAGGACTTCATCGAGGAGCCGCTGGAGTGATGGAGAGCTGGATGCTGAGGGCGACGCTGTCGGCGGTCGTCCTCGCCCTGAGTTATGTGGCCGGTCACCTGCTCAAGAGCGTCGTCCGCCGCCGGTTGACGGCCATGGCGGCGGGCACGAGCGGGCAGTGGGACGATGTCCTCGTCACCGAGCTCGGCAAGCGGGTGCCGCTGTGGTGCGGGCTGCTGGGCGTCTATCTCGCCGCGGGATTCTGGACCCTGCCTCCCAACGTCAACAATGCCCTGACCAAGTCGCTGTTCGTGCTCATCGTCCTCTCGGCCACCTTCTCGGCCGCCGCCATCGTGGCCTGGGCCACCAGGGCCTATGGCTCGACGCTTCAACATGCGCTTCCGCTCACCAGCCTGACGCAGACGGTGGTCACGGGAGCCGTCTATACCCTCGGTCTGCTCATGATCCTCAACGGCCTGGGCGTGTCGGTGACGCCCATCCTGACGGCGCTCGGCGTGGGCGGGCTGGCGGTCGCGCTCGCGCTCCAGGAGACGCTCTCCAATCTCTTTGCCGGGATCTATGTGGCCATTGCGGGACTGGTGCGCACCGGTGACTACGTGCGCCTCGATTCTGGCGAGGAAGGCTACGTGGCCGACATCGGCTGGCGGTCGACGCGCATCCGGCTGCTGGCGAACAACATGGTGCTCGTGCCCAATGCCAGGCTGGCGCAGGCGATCGTCACCAACTACTACATGCCCGATTGCGAGCTCGCCGTGCTCGTCGAAGTGGGGGTGGACTACGCGAGCGATCTCACTCGCGTGGAGCGCATCACCTGCGAAGTGGCCAAGGAGACGCTCGAAACGGTCCCCGGCGGCATCGCGTCTTTTGCACCCTTCATCCGTTATCACACCTTCGGCGACTCGAGCATCAACTTCACCGTGATCCTGCGCGCGCGCGAGTACGTGGACCAGTACCTGCTCAAACACGAATTTATCAAACGGCTGCACGAACGGTACACGCGCGAAGGCATCACGATCCCGTTCCCCATCCGGACGCTGGTCTGGCAGGACGGCGATCAGGAGTCGCCGGCGCCGGTGCTCAAGTGATCGGCCAGCTCTCGGTCCTTCAACCAGACACCAACGAGCAGCGCCACGACCACGCGAACGCAGCGCTGCTCCAGAGCACCAGCCGAGTCGCGCGGCGGGATGCTGCCAGTAGACCCGAAACAACAGCACAGCGCAGGCCGCGCTGGCCAGCGCGCACATGGCTCGCGAGCGGCGTTCCGTGAGCGAATGTTAGAGTAGGACGGCCTGTCGAGCGGACACATCATCCAGGCGCTCCACACCGCACCCGCGGCTCCACGCCCAGGAGGGCATCTGACGACACCCGAGCAACTTTGCCGCGATCTCGACCGGCTGCTCAATGTGTCGCCGCTCGCGCTCCTGCTCGACTACGACGGCACGCTCGTCCCGATCGAGGCCACGCCGGAGATCGCCGCGCCCGACGATGAACTCCTCCGCCTCCTTGACCATGTCGCCCATCGGAGGGGCACTGTTGTTCACGTGATTAGTGGGCGTCCGCGCGACGTACTGGAACGTTGGCTGGGCGCTTTGCCCATCGCGCTGTGGGCCGAACATGGCTTCTGGTATCGTCCCATGGGCGCCGTGGAGTGGACACCGGCATCGGAGATCCCTCAGGGCTGGCAGGACACGGTGAAGGCGATTCTCAGGCCGTTCACCGCGGCAACGCCTGGATCGCTGATTGAGGAGAAGAGTGCATCGCTCACGTGGCACTATCGCCTTGCCGATTCGGAGTTCGGTGCGCGACAGGCGCGCGAACTCCGCATGCGGCTGGAGGCCGCCCTCGGCCATCAGCCCCTGGAGATCCGGGAAGGGAAGAAAGTGATCGAGGTCGGTCTCCGTGGTGTCCACAAAGGCCTCGCGATCCAGTGGATCGTTCGTTCAGCAGAACCACCGAGGGCGCTCATCGCACTGGGAGACGATGCGACCGACGAAGATATGTTCGCCGCCCTGCCGGCCCATGCGGTGGGCATACATGTCGGTCACGGTCCCAGCCGAGCGCGCCACTGGTTGATGAATCCCGCCGCAGTACGAGAATGGCTCATGTTACTGTGACGGATGTCAGTCGGACTGACGGTCGATCGGTCCACACGGAAAGAGTTGGTCTGACCCATGCACACCGCCCCATTTCGCCGACAACTCGAGCGGCTGCTGCGAGTGGCTCCTGAGTCGAAGCCCGCCATCTACCTTCAGCTTTTCGAGGCCTGCGACAGTACCAGCCTGAACTACTGGCTGGAACTGCTGCTCTCGGCGGGCATCGCCACCTTTGGACTCGTGCTCAACAGCCCGGCGGTGGTGATCGGCGCCATGCTGATCTCGCCGCTGATGGGACCCATCCTCGCGCTCGGCCTGGCGTTGATGATCGCCGACGTCTACCTCGGCCTGCGCGCGGCCTTCATCATTCTCGTCAGCGTCGTGGCGGCCGTCGCCCTCTCTGCGGGAATCGCCTGGTTGCTGCCGTACCACGCGGCCACGACCGAGATCCTGGCGCGCACGCAGCCCAACCTGCTCGATCTCGGCGTTGCGCTGTTTTCCGGGCTGGCGGGCTCGATCCTCGTCTGCCGCGGCGGCGGCGCCGGCAACATTTCCGCCCTCCCCGGCGTCGCGATTGCCGTCGCGTTGATGCCGCCGCTCTGCGCCGCCGGGTTCGGACTGGGCGGCGGGCCGTCGATGTCGATCGTCAGCGGGGCCACGTTGCTGTTTGTGACCAACCTGGCGGCAATCACGGCGACGGCCTTTCTCACGTTCTTTCTCGTCCGGATGGATGCCGCCGACGTGCGCCAACGCTACGACCAACTCGTGAGGGAGCACGCGTGGAGCGACCCCCTGTATCTTGGTCTCATGCGCACGATCGTCGCCAAGCCGATCGGCGAAGTCGGACAGCTGCGCTGGCGCGTCCTGATGCTGGTGTCATTACTTGCGCTGCTGTTCGTCCCGTTGCGACGGTCGCTCGTCCAGCTTCGCGACGAAACGAGCGCCCGGACCGCAGCCGCCGAGGCCATTCGCAGTCTGGGGCCTGCCGGCACGATTGTCTCGCAGGTTGTCGAACCGACCACCAATCCGATCATCATCCGCCTCGTTGTCGCGGACACCCTCTCGTCGGAGGCTGTTCAGGCGGCAGAGCGACTGGTCGCGCGCCGCACCGGTCGGGACGTCAGTCTCAGTGTTCGCAAGATCGCGAGCGCCGATGAGCTGGCGCTCCTGAGGCAGAACCTTCAACCACCGCCGGCGCCGCCGCCACCTCCGCCTCCGTTCAGCCTCGACCTCGTCAGACGTGAAGCGCTCGGCCATCTTGATCCACCACTGCGGGAAGCGTGGCCAGCCGGTTCGGCGCAGCTTCTGGGAGCCGAACTGCGATTCGACGAGGAGGGTGTGACGGTCCACGTGCGCTATCAGGCCCCGCGGCCGCTCGACACGGCCGTCGAGCAGGTTCTCCTCAACGTCCTCAAGGCCAGGCTGGGGATGGAGACGCTTCGGATCAGTCTGGCTCATGAGAGACCGCCGAGGAACGCGCGTGCGGCTGGCCCGAGAACAGGCGCCGGATCGCCCCCTTGAACGGCCGCCGCTCGATATCCGACGGGCTTCTCTAACCTCCCGAACGTGAGGCCCAGAGCAGCGCCACCGGGCTCGCCCGGAAGACGTCCGCCGCAGCGATCACGGATCGATCGGCTTCGCGCGTCGCGTGGATGGGTTCGCCCGTTATCAGATGCTGGTAGTAGGTCGCCTGCAGCGTCTCCGGGAGCACGATACGCGTCGAGGTCCACGTTGCGTCGCCCAGGGGCAGTGTGCCCGCTTCCGGCACCAGCGACGCGACGAGTCTCGGGACCGCCGCCACCAGCGTTCCAGAGGGATGCTGCCGCGCAAACGCCACCAGGTGATCGGCGGCGGGCCCTTCCGGCTGCAGGGGCAGGTACGCGCCGTCGAGCACAACCTCGGGATGGCGCCGGCGGAAGCGCAGGCCGGCTGCCGTGATCAACAGCTTGATGCGACCGTCCTCCCAGTGATCCAGCAGTTCGCGCACCTCTGAGCTGCGAACGCCGCCCTCCTCGACCGCCATCGTCAGCGGCAGCACCTGCCCCAACAGGCGGCGCCGGTCGGCGAAATCGACGCCGCGGCGATTATCCGGATCGACAAGGCTCAGATCCCACAGCTCGTTGCCCTGATAGACATCCGCAACTCCGGGCGATGCCAGTTTGAGGACGAGCTGGGCGAGGGAATTGACCATGCCCGCAGCGGCCACATTCCGCTCGAACGCCGTGAACGAACGAAGGAAGCGCGGCGAGGTCTTCCCGGCGAGGGTGTGTTCCACGAACCGCGTCACGGCGCGGCCATACGCGGGGTCTTCGTCAATCCAGCTCGTATGCACCTTTGCTTCGCGGACAGCCTTCTGCATGTAGCCGCTCACCCGTGCCACGAGGTCCGGAGACGGGCGCCCACCATCTCCGGCCGCACCCGGCGCCGCGGGCCAGACGCCGATCAAGGTCTGGTAGAACAGATACTCGTCATTCCGGTCCGGCGCCCAGAGGCCGCCGACTTTCGACCGCTGTCGTCCATTCATGCGCATCCACTCCGACACGACGCGCCGCCACGCCTCCGGAATCTCGGAGAGCACGTTGATTCGCATCCGGGCATCCTCACCGCGCTTGGTGTCGTGCGTCGAGGTCGTAATCATTTCGTTCCGCCAGGACTCGAGCCGTCCCGCGTTGGCGTCATGGAATTGCGCCGGCGTGACTCCGACGTGGCCCGGATGACCACCGACGTCGTTGGCCGACACGAGCACATGGTATCGATAGTACGCGGTGTCTTCGACGCCCTTCGCCTGCACGGGTGCGGTGAACTGCTGTACTTTCATCGTGAACTGCAGCCGCTCGCGAGCGGCCGGATCGTCGGGCGACGCGGAGGCATCCGGCAGCGTGAGCAGGATCTCCTCGAGAAACTCGAAGACTGACTCCTCCATCAGCGGATTGCGCCTGCGCGCCTGTTCGATCGCCTGCTGAACCGCCGCGCGATCGAACGCGTCGACGCCCCTGGCGCTGACGTAGGTGCGATACACCGGAAAGCAGGCGATCACTTCCCGCAGGACCGCGCGACAGCTGTTGAGGGTGAAGTCACGATACCGGCGATCGTGCTCGGAGATGCGGTTGAGCGCGTGTGCGAGCACGTTGAGCTCGCTGGCCATCGCGGTCAGCATAATCGTCCGCTTGCTTTCGTACACCACCTCGTCGAAGGTCTCCTGCCGGCCCGTCAGCCGCGAGTACACGCGACGGAGCCGCCGCGCGTGGCGGCCGTCGACGAAGAGCCCGGAGACCAGGCTGAGAAAACCGTAGCCCGTGGTGCCGACGACGGGCCAGTCGGAGCGGAGCGATTCGCCCGCCGAGAGGATCTTCTCGGCCACCACGTAGAACGGCTGACGATCACCGGCCGCGCCGTCACGCGCCTCACGGATCATCTGCTGCAGGCCACGGAAGTACTCGGCCGGATCGAACAGCCCGTCGGGATGGTCGATGCGGAGCCCCGTGATCTGCCCCGACGCAATCAGCTGGCAAAGCCGCTGGTGGGTCCGCTCGAACACCTCCGGCACTTCCATCCGGAGACCGACGAGCTCATTGATGTCGAAGAAGCGGCGATAGTTGATCTCGTCGACAGCCGTCCGCCAATACGCAAGGCGATACGCTTGATGCTCGAGCAGCGCATGCAGCCGATCGAAGCTGGCTCGATCGCCGGCGATCCCGTTTGCCTCGCGGATTGCCGCGTCGATGTGATCCTTCACCGCGATCGACTCGGTCACCAGGCGAGCGAGACGCTCGCGAGCCACTTCCTTTTCCCGCTGCCGCTCGATGATGTGCGTGGCGTCCCGGTCGGTATAGACGGGGAGGTTCCGGAGAGCCGTCAGGATGCTGTGGTACTCGCGGATCGCCGGATCGCCGTCGAGGCGCTGATCCAGCCGCTCGATGTCCAGCCCGAGCACCCGCGGCGACTGTCGGGGATTGATGGGCAGATCGCGGTCGAAGTACCGCAGGTGCAGCGCCCCGGCGTCAAAACGAAGCTGCAGCTCGCCGCGCTCGAGGACCCGGCCGTACTGGTCGCCAAGCAGAGGCAGCAGCACCTTGCCTTTCAACTCGGGCTTGATCGGGTCCCAGGCGATATCGAAATACCCGGCGTACGGCGAGCTCGGACCGTTCTCGAGGACGTCGCGCCACCAGGGGTTCGCCGTCGGGTCGCAGGACATGTGGTTGGGCACGAAATCAACAAGGTGTCCGAAGCCCCGGGCCTGGAGCGCCGCGCACCACGCCGCGTAGTCCTCCTCCGTGCCGAGCTCGGGATTGATCTGGCCGTGGTCGCAGATATCGTAGCCGTGCGTGCTGCCGGGCGTCGCCTTCAGGATGGGCGAGCTGTAACAGTCGGTGATCCCGAGGTCGTCGAGATACGGGAGGAGGTCGCGCGCGTCGGCAAAGCGAAACCGCGGGCTCAATTGCAGGCGATAGGTGCTGAGCGGCCGCCGCAGGACATCAGACATGGCTCAGTCCGGCACGGCGACAAAGAGGGCCATCGAGCGGTCCGCGACCAGAAGCGACTGGCCCGCCATCAGCACCCGCCCCTCGCGAGCGGCGTCGCTCGTATCGACGAGACACGTCCAGGTGAGGCCGGGCTCGAAGGAGGGCAGATGGAATTCCACGGGATCGGCACTGGCGTTCATGAAGTACACGAGCGTCTCATCGACGATGGGCCGGCCTTCGTCGTCAACTTCCTCAATGCCGCTGCCGGCCAGGCGCACGCCCAGACACCTCACGTGGTCGGCATTCCACTCGTCATCGGCCATTTCCCGCCCGCTCGGCGTGAGCCACATGATGTCGCGCACGCCCGACCCGCGGATTTTCCGGCCTTGAAAAAAGTTTCGCCGGCGAAGCACCGGATGCCTGCGCCTCAGATCCGCCATGCGGCAGCAGAACTCGAGAAACGCGCGCTGGTCGCCTGACAGATCCCAATGCGTCCAGCTCGTGTCGTTGTCCTGACAATAGGCGTTGTTGTTGCCGCCCTGCGTCCGGCCCAGTTCATCGCCACCGCTGATCATCGGAACGCCCTGCGAGAGGAACAGCGTCGTCATGACATTGCGCTTCTGCCGCCCGCGAAGCGCGCGAATCGCCGGATCGTCGGTCGCACCCTCCGTCCCGCAGTTCCAACCGCGGTTGTCGTCGCTTCCATCGCGGTTGTCTTCGCCGTTCGCCTCGTTGTGTTTCCGCTCGTAGCTCACCAGGTCCTCGAGCGTGAAGCCATCGTGGCAGGTCACGAAGTTGATGCTCGCATACGGCCGCCGGCCCGTGCTCGCGTACAGGTCCGAGCTGCCCGCCAGACGGGTTGCCAGTTCGGAGACCGTGCCGCCGTCCCCGCGCCAGAAACCGCGCACGCAGTCGCGATAGCGGCCGTTCCATTCGGTCCAGCGCACGGGGAAGTTGCCGACCTGATAGCCGCCCTCCCCGAGATCCCACGGCTCGGCGATCAGTTTGAGTTGCGAGATCGTGGGATCCTGATGGATGACGTCGAAGAACGCGGCGAGCCTGTCCAGATAGAACAGCCCCCGCGCCAGGGCGCTGGCCAGGTCGAAGCGGAAGCCGTCGACGTGCATCTCGAGCGCCCAGTAGCGAAGGCTGTCCATGAGGAGCTGCAGCACATGCGGGTGCCGCACGTTCAGCGTGTTGCCGCAGCCCGTGAAGTCGAGATAGAGGCGAGGAGTCTCCGAGGCCAGCCGGTAGTAGGCAGCATTGTCGACACCGCGCATGGACAGCGTCGGCCCGAGGTGGTCGCCTTCAGCCGTGTGGTTGTAGACGACGTCCAGGATCACCTCGATCCCGGCTGCGTGGAGCGCCCGCACCATGGTCTTAAATTCCGCCACCGCGCCCTCGACCGATCGCGCCGACGCGTATCGAAGGTCCGGCGCGAAGAAGCACAGCGTGCTGTAGCTCCAGTAGTTGGTCAGGCCGCGCTCAACGAGCGAGCGTTCGTCGGTGTGGTGATGCACGGGCATGAGCTCGATGGCCGTGACGCCGAGCCGCCGCAGGTGGGCGATCACTGCCGGCTGCGCGAGGCCGGCATACGTGCCGCGCAACGCCGGCGGCACGTCCGGGTGCAGCCTGGTCAGACCCCTGACGTGCGCCTCGTAGATGACCGTCTCGTGCCAGGGTGTCGCCGGCGGCCGGTCGCCCTGCCAGTCGAACGCGGAATCGATCACCGCCGCGAGCGGCGCGAACGCCGCGTCGTCTCGATCGTCCCGAGCCAGGTCAGCCGCCGGATCGCCGATGCGGTAGCCGAAGAGGGCATCGTCCCAGCGCACGGATCGGGCAACGGCCTTGGCATATGGATCAAGGAGGACCTTGGCGGGATTGAATCGGTGGCCGCGCTCCGGATCGTACGGGCCGTGGACGCGATAGCCGTAGAGCTGGCCGGGCCGCACGTCCGTCAGATACACATGCCAGACCATGTCTGTCTGCTCAATCAGCGGTACGCGCCGCGATTCGGACCCGGCGTCGACCGAATCGAACAGGCACAACTCGACATTCGTCCCGTGCTCGGAGAACAGGGCGAAGTTGACGCCGCGGCCGTCCCAGGTCGCCCCGAGCGGGTACGGCGCACCCGGTCGCACCCTGCGTCCAGTTCGGTCAGCCTGATCGGTCATGCCGGTATCGCTCCTCTGCTCCAGGGCTCGTCGCTCCGTCACCGACCGTGTTGATCAATCACGCGCTGTCCCGTCCGGGCGTCGAACACATGGAGGCGGTCCGGCCGCACGCGGAAGGTCACGCGATCGCCCACCTCGATTCGCGAATCGGCCGGCACGACAACCCGCACGAAGTCGTCTCCAAGGCCCCCGACGCGGAGGTGGACCACCGTCACGGGCCCCAGGGGCTCGACGATCTCGACCCCTCCGGCGCCGTTTCCCTCGCCGTTGGGCACGATGTCGATGTCGTGCGGCCGAACGCCAACGTAGACGCCGGCGCCATCCGGCACGGCGACATCGATGCCTGTCAGGTCAATCGAAAACGCCGGCGAGACCAGGTGCCGGCCGTCGCCAACGCGCGCGCACGTGCAGGCCCAGAGGTTCATGGCCGGCGATCCGATGAACCTTGCCACGAACGTATTCGCCGGCCGGCGAAACACCTCCAGCGCCGGCGCCACTTGTTCGATCGCACCAGCGCGCATGACGGCGACGCGCGTTCCAAGGGTCATGGCCTCTTCCTGATCGTGCGTCACGTAGACCATTGTCGTGGCGAGCCGCCGGTGCAGCAACGCCAGCTCGGTACGGGTACCCGCGCGCAGCGTCGGATCGAGATTCGACAGCGGCTCGTCGAATAAGAACGCCTTCGGCTCCCGGACGATCGCGCGACCCAGGGCCACACGCTGCCGCTGTCCGCCCGACAACTGCGCCGGCCTGCGTTCGAGCAGCGCCTCGATGTCGAGCGCGGTGGCCGTCTCGCGTACGCGCGCGTCGACGCGCGCCGCGTCGACACCTCGCACGCGGAGCCCGAACGCGAGGTTCTCACGGACGCTCTTGTGCGGGTACAGAGCATAGCTCTGAAACACCATCGCGAGGTCGCGGCGCGGCGGCGGCACGAGCGTCACGTCGCGACCGTCGATGAGCACCTGGCCGGAGGTGGGCGTCTCGAGCCCGGCAATCAGCCGCAGCACCGTGCTCTTGCCGCTGCCGGACGGGCCGAGCAGGACCAGCAACTCGCCGTTGACGATCTCGAGCGTGAGATCCCGCACCGCCGTCTGGCCAGTGGGATAGACCTTGCTCACGCGCTTCAACGCGATCGCGGCCACGTCACCCCTTCACCGCTCCGGACGTGAGACCGGCCACGATGCGCCGCTCGGCGACGAGCACGATCGCCGCCACCGGCACCGTCGCCACGACGGCGGCCGCCAGGATCTGCCCCCACGGCACCTGATACTGTCCACGGAACAGCGTGATGGCCACCGGCACGGTGTACCGCTCCGGTCCCAACGTGAACGACAGCGCGAAGAGGAACTCGTTCCAGCTGTAGAGAAACGTCAGGATGGCGCTCGTCGCCAGCCCGGGCCACGAGAGCGGCAGGACGATCTCCCACAGCGTCCGAAGGCGGCCGGCGCCATCCATCAGGCCCGCTTCCTCCAGCTCCGGTGGCAGCTGCCGAAAGAACCCCACGAGCAGCCAGATGGTGAGCGGCATCGCGAAGGTGAGATACGGCAGGACCAGTCCGGGATAGGTGTTGAGCAGGCGCAGCTCCCGCAGCAGCAGGTACAGGGGCGACACAATCGACATCTGCGGGAACATCGACACGGCCAGCACGAACGCCAGCACCGGGGCCTTGCCGCGAAAGCGGAGCCGCGCCAGCGCGTACGCGCAGATCCCGCCGAGCCCGACCGACAGGACGGTCGTCGCCCCGGCGACGACGAGCGAGTTGCGAACGGGGGTCCAGAAGTCGCGGCCGCCGAAGAGCGCGCGATAGTGATCCAGCACCAGCGCGCGAGGCACGAGCGAAGGCGAGGCGAACAGACGACTGTCGGGTGTGAAGGAGGCGATGACGGCCCAGTACAACGGGAAGAGGATCGCCACGACGAGCAGGGCCGTCACGAGAGCCCACCCGCGAGCCCTCATGCCGATCGATCCTGGAATGCGCTGGCGCCAAACATGCGGATGCCGGCCAGCGCACAGAGGAACGCGACGGCGAAGACGATCACCGACAGCGCCGACCCGAACCCGAAACGAAGGTTCCGCAGCAGCGTGCTGAAGGTGTACAGCGCGATCGACTCGGTGGCCGTGCCCGGCCCGCCGCCGGTCATGACATACACGATGTCGAAGACACGGAAGGCGTCCAGAGCCCGGAAGAGGACCGCCACCACCAGCGCCGGCCTGAGCAGCGGCAGTGTGATCTCGAGGAACTGTCGCCACGGGCCCGCCCCGTCGACATCAGCGGCCTCGTACAGGGACCGGTCGATGGTCTGCAAGCCGGCGAGCAGCAGGAGCGCCACAAACGGCGTTGTTTTCCACACGTCGGCGAGCACGAGCGGAACCCAGGCGGCCAGCGCGTCGGCGAACCAGGTCGGCGGCGTCGCCCCGAGCCGCTCGAGGACGCCGGTGGCGAGACCGGCGGGGCTCTCGAACATGAAGCGCCACACGAGGGCCGCGACCACCGTGGGAATCGCCCACGGCAGCAGGACGGCCGTGCGGACCAGCCTGCCCGCGCGAGACACACGATGTAACGCCAGCGCCAGGACCAGGCCACCCACGAGCTCCAACGTCACCGCCACCCCTGCGAACGCCGCCGTGTTGGCCAGCGCG
>MELA01000013.1:0-7336 GCA_001767495.1 Acidobacteria bacterium RIFCSPLOWO2_12_FULL_65_11
CGCGCTCGCCACCTTCCTTCAGGAGGCCCAACTTGTTGCCTGAAAAACTTGACTCAACTACTCACAATTCACCGGCTCAAGACTCCTAGTGGTCCAGCCCGCGCTCACACCGCTATAATAGCGTCTGTTCTCCTCAGGCCCTCGTGAATCATCAGACCATTCTCGTTCTCGATTTCGGATCGCAGTACACACAACTGATTGCGCGGCGCTTACGGGAGCTGTCCGTGTACTCCGAGATCTGGCCACCGGATGCGCCGGCCGAGAAGATACGCGCGCGACGGCCGTCAGGCGTGATTCTGTCGGGTGGACCCAAGAGCGTGTCCGACGCTGGCGCGCCCAAGTGCGATCCGGCGCTGTTCGAGTTGGGGAGCCCGGTGCTCGGCATCTGCTACGGCATGCAGCTGATGGCCCACACGCTCGGCGGCCAGGTCGCGCCCGCGCCGCAGCGAGAGTTCGGGCACGCGATGGTGACGCTCACGAGCGGATCAAGTCCTCGCGTCCGCGGCGCCGACATTTTTGCTGACGTGCCGACCGAGATTCGCGTATGGGCGAGCCACGGCGATTTCGTCGCTCGGCCGCCGGCGGGCTTTTCGGTGCTGGCGACGAGCGTCAACGCGCCGGTCGCGGCGATGGCGCATGTCGATCGCGGCCTGTACGCGTTACTGTTTCACCCCGAGGTGGCGCACACCGAGCGCGGCCTCGAGATCCTCCGCAACTTCGCCTATGGCGTGTGCGGCTGCACGGGCGATTGGACGATGGCGTCGTTTGTCGAGGAGGCGACGGCGAAAATCCGGGCGCAGGTCGCCGGCGGGCGCGTGGTGTGTGCGCTCAGCGGCGGCGTGGATTCGACCGTGGCGGCCCTCATCATTCATCGCGCGGTGGGCGACAAGCTGACCTGTATGTTCGTGGATAACGGCGTGCTCCGGCTTGACGAGGCGTCGCAGATCCTCAAGCGCTTCGAGCGGCTGAAGCTGCCACTGGTGTTTGTCGATGCGTCGAATCTGTTTCTCGACCGTCTCGCAGGCGTGATCGATCCGGAGCGGAAGCGCAAGATCATCGGGGCGACCTTCATCGACGTGTTCGAGGCCGAAGCAGCCAAATTGGGCGACGTCGATTTCCTCGCCCAGGGTACGCTGTACCCCGACGTGATCGAATCGGTGTCGATTGTGGGGCAGTCGGCCCTCATCAAGAGCCACCACAACGTCGGCGGCTTGCCCGAACGGATGCGGATGAAGCTGGTCGAGCCGCTGCGCGAGCTCTTCAAGGATGAGGTCCGCCAGGTGGGCCGCAAGCTCGGGCTGGACGAAGAGTTCGTGGTCCGACAGCCGTTCCCAGGCCCCGGCCTCGCCGTACGCATTCTGGGCGAGGTCACGCCGGACCGCCTCGCGCTCCTTCGGCGCGCCGACGCCGTTGTGGCCGACGAAATCCGGCGCGACGGCTGGTACGCCCGCCTGTGGCAGAGCTTCGCGGTGTTGCTGCCGGTGCAGAGTGTCGGGGTCATGGGCGACGAGCGGACCTACGAGTATACGGTGGCGATTCGCGCCGTCGAGAGCCGGGACGGCATGACCGCGGACTGGGCGCGGTTGCCCCACGATTTGCTCGCGCGGATCTCATCGCGGATCGTCAACGAGGTACGGGGCGTCAATCGCGTGGTCTACGACATCAGCTCGAAACCGCCGTCGACGATTGAATGGGAATGACTGAATTCGTCCACCTTCACCTTCACACCGAATACTCGCTTCTCGATGGCGCGTGCCGGATCGACGAGCTGCTCGATCAGGCCGTGGCGTTGAAGATGCCGGCCCTCGCGGTCACCGAGCACGGCAATCTGTTTTCGTCGGTGATGTTTCACGATCATGCGCGCCAGCGCGGGGTAAAGCCGATTCTCGGGTGCGAGGTGTACATGGCCCCGGGAAGCCGCCACACCAAGAGCGGCAATCCGGGCGAGACGGCAAACCATCTCATCCTGCTTGCCGAAAATGCCGAGGGCTACCACAACCTGATCAAGCTGGTGTCGGCGGGCTACATGGAGGGGTTCTACTACAAGCCACGCATCGACAAGGAGCTGCTCGCACGGCATGCCAAGGGCCTCATTGGGTTGAGCAGCTGCCTGAAGGGGGAAGTGGCCGAGGGCCTTTCGCACCAACAAGAGCGAAAGGCGGTCGAGGCGGCCGCGGCGTATCGCGACATTTTCGGTGCGGGCAACTTCTTCCTCGAGATGCAGTGGCACGGCATCGACGACCAGCGCGTCGTCAACAGCGGCCTGCCCGGCCTCGCGCGCGACCTCAATCTGCCACTGGTCTGCACCAACGACGTGCACTACGTCCGCGAGAGCGACGCGCATCCGCACGATGTGCTGTTGTGCATTGGCACCGGGAAGGCGTTCAGCGACCCCAAGCGGATGCGGTACGAGAGCCAGAACTTCTTCCTCAAGACGCAGGCGCAGATGGCGGATGCCTTCAAGGACCATCCGGAGGCGCTGGCCAACACGGTCCGAATCGCCGAACGATGCGACGTGAAGCTGGCCGAGGGCGAGAATCATCTGCCGAATTTCGACGTGCCCGCCCCGTATGCGGTCGATGAGTACTTCGAGCACGTCGTGCGTGAGGGATTCGCGAACCGGCTGCAGCGGCTCAGACAGCTCGCCTCGACCGGTGCGCTGCGGCACACGATCGACGAGTACGAGCGACGCTTGTCCTACGAGATCGAGATGATCACACGGATGAAGTACCCCGGGTACTTTCTCATCGTGTGGGACTTCATCCGTTACGCGCGCGAGCAGGGCATTCCGGTTGGCCCGGGCCGCGGATCTGCGGCCGGCAGCCTCGTTGCGTATTGCCTGCGGATTACCGACGTCGACCCGCTCGATTTCGAGCTCATCTTTGAACGTTTCTTGAACCCCGAGCGCATCTCGCTGCCCGACATCGACATCGACTTCTGCGAGCGGCGCCGCGGTGAGGTCATCGAGTACGTGACTCGGAAGTACGGCCGCGAGAACGTCGCCCAGATCATCACCTTCGGCACGATGAAGGCGAGAGCCGTCGTGCGCGACGTGGGACGTGTGCTCGAGATGCCGTTTGCTGACGTCGATAAGGTGGCCAAGCACATTCCGGCCACGCTCGACATCACGCTCGACAAGGCGCTCGAGGAAAGCCAGGCGCTCAAGGATCTCGAACAGAACGATCCGAAGGTCAAGGAGCTGTTGAGCGTGGCGAGACGGCTCGAGGGGATGACGCGGCACGCCTCGGTGCACGCGGCCGGGGTGGTCATCGCGCCGAAGGCGATCACGGAGTACGCGCCGCTCTACAAAGGAGCCCGCGACGAGATCACCACGCAATGGTCCATGAAGGAGATCGAGCGCATCGGCCTGCTGAAGATGGACTTTCTCGGGCTGAGCACGCTGACGCTCATTGCCGATGCGGTCGGCGAAATCGAGCGGACGACGGGCGAGCGGCTCGACATCGATCGGCTGCCGCTCGACGACCCGAAGACGTATCAGATCTTTCAGGAGGGGCAAACCTACGGCATCTTCCAGTTCGAGAGCAGCGGGATGCGCGACATCTTGCGCAAGGCCAAGCCGCAGCGCCTCGACGACCTCATCGCGCTCAACGCGCTCTACCGGCCCGGTCCGCTCAGAAGCGGCATGGTCGACGACTTCATCGCCCGCAAGCAGGGGAAGACGGAGGTCAAGTACGAGCTGGCCGAGCTCGAGCCGATTCTCTCGGACACCTACGGCGTCATTGCCTATCAGGAACAGGTCATGCGCATCTCGAACGTCCTCGCCGGCTTCTCGCTCGGCGAGGCCGACGTGCTGCGCAAGGCGATGGGCAAGAAGAACCCCGAGGTCATGGCGACGATGCGCGGAAAGTTCATCGGCGGCGCGAAGAGCCGCGGCATCGGCGAACGCAAGGCCGCGCGCATCTTTGAGTTGATGGAGCACTTTGCCGGCTACGGCTTCAATAAGTCGCACTCGACGGCGTACGCGCTGCTCGCCTACCAGACGGCGTACCTCAAGGCGAATTACCCATGGCAGTTTGCCGCGTCGCTGCTGACGATTGAATCGCAGAACACCGACAAACTGGCTGTGTATCTCGGCGAGTGCCGCGAGCGCGGCATTCCGGTTCTGCCGCCCGACATCAACAGGAGCCAGATGAGGTTTGTCGTGGAGCCTGGGCTCGGTGTCCGGTTTGGATTGACCGCGATCAAGAACGTCGGCGATGGCGCCATCCAGTCGATACTCGACGTGCGCGCCACCGAGGGACGAATCACGTCGCTCGTGACGCTCTGCGAGCACGTCGACCTGCGGCTGGTCAACAAGCGCGTGTTCGAGAGCCTGATCAAGGCCGGCGCCTTCGATTCGCTGGCGACCGATGGTTCGTTATCCCCGCCGATGCTGCGGCCACGCCTGGTGGCCGCCGTCGATGCCGCGTGCGAACACGGCGCGCGCCTTCAGCGTGATAAGAGCGAGGGGCAGGCCCAGCTATTTGGTGGAATGGAAGAGCCAGTCCCGGCGGGGGAAGGTCTTCAGGCCGCCACTCTGCCGGAAGCCGCGCCCTGGTCGGAGACCGAGCAGCTCGCGTACGAGAAGGAGACGCTCGGGCTGTACTGGAGCGGCCATCCGGTGGACCGTTACGCGTTGGAGCTGAAGAATTTCGGGGCGCGATCGACGGCGGAGCTGACGGCGCCGGTCACGCAGGCTGGCGGTTCTAGTGGTGCTACTGGTTCGACCCTCTCGCGGAGTGACGCATGGGGACCGGGCGGGCCGAGGCCGATTGAGGCGGATACGAGCATTGGCGGCATCATTGCGGCGTGCCGGCAGCTCAAGACGCGCAAAGGCGACCGCATGGCCGTCTTCACGCTCGAAGACTCGCGGGGCGGGGTCGAGGTCATCGCGTTTCCCGACACCTACCAGCGTAGTGCGGACCTGATCGAGGCCGGCACGCTGGTGCTCGTTCGGGGCAAGCTGGAGCGAGACGACGAGTCGGTCAGGATACTCGCGTCGGAAATTGTGGGGCTCGACAGCGTGCGCGAGCGGCTGGCGCGCGAGGTCGCGATTTGTGTCCGCATGCCGGCCGATCGTGGCGTCTTCGAGGCGCTATGCGAAATCTTCGCCCGACATCGCGGCGACCGGCGCGTGTCGTTTGAAATCGATCTGCCGTCCGAGCCCAGGCATCTCCGCATTCGTGCCGACGTCTCGTCGCACATCCGCGTCCGACCGTCGCCGGCGTTGATTGCGGAGGTCGAGCAGGTCGTCGGACGGGGCTCGGTGTCACTGCGCTGAAGTTATGCCACCAGAAACCTTGGAGTTCGAGGAGCCGATCGCCGTTCTCCTGAAGGAGATCGAGGCGCTGGGCCTGCTGCCACGCACCGACGCACACGACCGCGAAGTCGAATCGCTGAGGCGCCGGCTCGATGTGGTGAGGGCGAACCTCTATCGGTCGCTGACGCCCTGGCAGCGGGTGCTCGTCGCGCGGCATCCGAGCCGCCCGGGTCTCATCGAGTTCATCCCGGCGCTCTTCACGAATTTCTTCGAGATCCACGGCGATCGCCGCTTCGCCGACGACCACGCGATGATGACCGGGTGCGCCGACTATAAGGGCCAGAGCGTGCTCCTGGTCGGCCACATCAAGGGCGGCGACACGAAAGACAAGATCTTCCGGAACTTCGGGTACGCGCGGCCGGAGGGTTATCGCAAGGCGCTGCGCGCCATGCGCCTGGCCGAGAAATTCCGGCGGCCGATCCTCGTGTTCGTCGACACGCCGGCAGCCTATCCCGGCGTCGAGTCCGAAGAGCGCGGTGTGGCTGAAGCCATTGCCGTCAACCTGCGCGACATGATGCTGCTCGACACGCCGATTATCATCCTCGTCAGCGGCGAGGGCGGGAGCGGAGGCGCGCTCGGCATCGCTGTCGGCGATCGCGTCCTGATGCAGGAGTTCGCCATCTACAGCGTCATCCCGCCCGAAGGGTGCGCGGCGATTCTCTGGCGCGACCAGTCGAAGAAAGTTGAAGCGGCCGCTGCGCTGAAGCTGACGGCGCCCGACTTGCTGAAAGGGGGACTCATCGATGAGATCGTTCCCGAGCCGGCTGGCGGCGCGCACGCGAACCCGACTGCCGCGGCAGGGCTCGTCGACGCGGCGCTTGAACGGGTGCTGGCCGAGGTGAGCGCGGAGGACGGCGACACGCGCCTGGCGCGCCGGTACGAGAAGTTCCGGGCGATGGGGCGGCTGGGTGTGGATTTCGTGGACGAGGGAGGCTAGGGGTGATCCCTCCACGGTGGGAGTTGCAGCCCGCTGACGAGTCGGCCGCAGGGGCGCTGGCGTCGGCGCTGAAGATCGAGCCACCGGTGGCGCGCCTGCTGTGCCAGCGTGGTCTGGGCGATCCGGAGGAGGCGTTCCGGTTCCTGCATCCGTCGCTCGATCATCTGCACGATCCGATGGCGCTTGCCGACATGCGGGTCGCGGTCGATCGCATCATGGGCGCGATCGCGCGGAAGGAGCGGATTGCGGTCCACGGCGATTACGACGTGGACGGCGTGACGTCGACCGTCATCCTGCGGCGCGCGCTCGAACTGCTCGGCGCGAGCGTCGTGCACTACATTCCCGAGCGCCGCGACGGCTATGGCTTGCAGCCGGCCGGGCTCGAACGGTTGCACGCCGAGGGCGTGTCGCTCGTCGTCTCGGTCGACTGCGGGATTCGTGAAAACGAGGCCGCACGGCGGGCAGCCGAGCTGGGCGTCGACCTGATCATCACCGACCATCACGAGCCGGACGCCGAGCTGCCAAAAGCGCTGGCCGTCATCAACCCCAAGCGCCGCGACTGTGGCTATCCGGACAAGAACCTCGCGGGAGTCGGCGTGGCGCTCAAGCTGGTGCAGGCGCTCGGGACGCGGGCGGAGCGGGAACGGTGGCTGCCCGGGTTCGTGAAGATCGCCGCCATCGGTACGCTCGCCGATGTCGTGCCGCTCGTGGGCGAGAACCGCGTGATTGCCAAGATCGGTCTGGACCTGCTCACTCGTGGTCCGCACAAGATCGGATTGCGGGCGCTCATCGATGTGGCGGGGCTGGCGGGGAAGACAATCGATGCCTATCACGTATCCTTCATGATTGCGCCTCGCGTCAACGCGGCTGGACGCATGAGCACGCCGGACATCGCGACACGGCTGCTGCTCGCCTCCGACGAATCGATGGCGGAGGAGGCGCGGGCGCTGGCGACGGAGCTCGATGGCGAGAACGTCCGGCGCCGGGAGGAAGAGGCCGGGATCGTCGCGGCGGCCAAGAAGATCGTCCAGACCGATCCCGACATCGGCGCGCGATCGGTGCTCGTCGTGGCTGGCGAG
>MELA01000013.1:7365-36398 GCA_001767495.1 Acidobacteria bacterium RIFCSPLOWO2_12_FULL_65_11
TCACCGGCCGGCGATTGTTCTGTCTGTGGAAGATGGCGTGGCGCACGGATCGTGCCGGAGCATCCCGCGGTTCGACATCCTCGGCGCCCTCGAACGGTGTGCGCCCATGCTGATGCGATTCGGGGGCCACAAGCGGGCTGCTGGTGTGACACTTGAAGCCGATCGCCTCAAGGAGTTTCGCGCCGCCGTCAACGGGGTGGCCGATGAGACGCTCGGGCCCGACGATCTGATCCCCCGGCTGTCGATTGACGACGCGCTCGGGTTCCGCGGAATCACGAGCGGGGTCGTGTCCGGGATGGCGTCGCTCGCCCCGTTTGGGGCCGGGAACCCGCGGCCGGTGTTCGCCGCGCGTAAGGTGGAGATCGTCGACGGCCCGCGGATGCTCAAGGAGCGGCATCTGAAGATGGCGCTCAAGCAGGACGGCCGCGTCTTCCGCGCCATTGCCTGGCGGGCCGCCGAACGGCACGACTATCTGGTGGAGCATCGGGCCGCCCTCGACGTGGCGTTCTCGTTGGAGCAGAATCAATTCAACGGAGAGACCTACGTCGAGTTGACACTGGCCGACCTGAAGAGTGCTACCTGATGCGTTGGCAGAGAGTGGCGCGGCTTCTCATCGTGATTGCCTCGGTGGCATTCACCGTGGTCGTGGTGTTGGCGTTCAAGCGCCGCGACCTGCGCCCGACGGCTTCGCCGCCGGTCCGCACCGATCCGGCTGCCGTGGCCGAAAGTACGAGCGGCCGCGTGGCCCGCTTCAAGCTGTCGCGCGAGGATGTCAGCGTCGAATACGAGAAACAGCTCACCTACGCCGATGGCTCGACCAGACTGGTGGGCGTCACGATCGTCACTGAGGAGCGCGGCGGCGGCCGCCGCTTCACCATCACGGGCAAAGAGGGCCGGGTCGGTCAGAACGACGCGACAATGACCCTGGACGGAGACGTGCGGTTGGCGTCCTCTGACGGCGTCGTGGTGAGGACCGAACACGCCAGCTACACGGACACCGACGGCGTCGTTTCTACCGACGGTCCGGTCGAATTCTCTCGCGGCCGGACGGCGGGATCGGGCGTCGGCCTGACGTACGACCACCGACGCGACGTGCTCACGATTCTCGACCAGGTCGTGACCGAGGTGGCTCCCGATGAAAGCGGAGCCGGCGGCACGCACGTCACGTCGGAGACGGCGGCATTCGCGCGCGGCGAGCGGTCCCTGCGGTTCACGGGCGGCGCAAGACTGCAGCGCGAGCGTCAGATCGTTGAATCGGAGACGGCGGTTGTGATCCTCAGCACCGACGAGAAGCGGATCGAGACGATGAGCCTGCGCAATGGGTCCAGGGTCGCCGCCGGCCAATCGGGTGCTGGCGGCTTGCAGGCGCTCACGGGCCGCGACATGGACTTGAAGTACGCCTCTGACGGGCGGACGATCGAGCACGCCTTCGTTGCGGGCGATGGTGTCATCCAGCTCGCAGGAGAATCCGGGAGGGCCGGCCGACAGATCGCCGCTGGCGCGCTCGACATCAGTCTTGCGCCCGACGGGACGACGCCCGTCGCGCTTGCCGCACGCGGAGCCGTGCAGCTGACGCTGCCCGCAGAGTCTGGTACGCCGGCCCGGACGATCCGGTCGGCCACCATGGACGGGACGGGCGAACCCGACCGCGGGTTGACGCAGGCGCAATTTGCTGGGGGTGTCGAGTATCGGGAACGGGGTCCCGATGTGGACCGCGTGGCCAGCGCCGGCACGCTTGACGTGACGTTCAAGCCGGGGATGAGCGCGATCGAGGAAGTCAGGTTCGCGCGCTCCGTCCGTTTCGTGGACGGCCAGATGACGGCGCTCGCTCACTCCGCCCGGTACGATCTGGACAAGAGCCTTCTCGAGCTGACCGGATCTGAACCGGGAGCCCTCGCCCCTCGTGTCGTCAACGAGCTGCTTGCCGTGGATGCGACCAGGATCGACGTTGTACTGGTCGGCCCGACAATGACCGCGGCCGGGGCGGTCAGGAGTGTTCTCCAGCCCATCAGGAGGGACAGCCGGGCCGAGGCGACGAGCGACCGACGTCTGCCATCGATGTTCAGTCAGGACGAGCCAATCAACGTCACAGCAGGCGCCCTGGATTATGACGGTTCGGTCTCGAAGGCCACTTACAGCGGAGGCGCGCAGCTCTGGCAGGGTGAGCGGTCGATCAAGGCCACGTCGATCGTGCTCGACGCCAGAAGCGGCGACCTCGCCGCGACCGGGACTGTCGTGACGGCGACGGTGCTCGATGAGGTGGACAAGGAGAAGAAGAGAACGCGGGTGCGGTCGATAGCGACCGCCAGGGAGTTCACCTATGAGGACGCCTCGCGTCGAGCCACGTACGCCGGCGATGCGCACCTGAGCGCGTCGGATCGGGATCTGAGGGCCGCCAGGATCGAGCTGTATCTGAAGCCGTCCGGTGACGAGCTCGAGCGCGCCGAGGCGTACGATGCCGTGACGCTCCGCGACCAGAACCGACGAATCACCGGCGCCCGCCTGACGCACACGACCTCCGACGATCGGTACTTCGTCGCCGGCCAGCCGGTCACGATCACCGACGCGTGCGGCGGTGCGACGACTGGGAGGACACTGACCTACCTCAAGGCCGCCGATACCCTCGTGGTCGATGGCAGCCAGCAGAGCCGTACGCAGACCAGAGGTCGAGGGCAGTGCCCCTGATCGATGGCAACGCTGCGGACGCGGGATCTCACCAAGTCGTACGGCGGCCGCACGGTCGTACGCAGTGTCAATCTCGAGGTTGCCTCGGGTGAGATTGTCGGCCTGCTCGGGCCAAACGGCGCCGGCAAGACGACGACGTTCTACATGACCGTGGGCCTGACGGCACCGGATTCGGGCCGTGTCGAGATCGACGGCCAGGACGTGACCGACGACCCGATGTACATCCGGGCCCGAAAGGGCATCGGGTACTTGCCACAGGAGCCCTCGATCTTCCGCGGCCTGACCGTCGAGCAGAACCTCTTGGCCATTCTCGAAACGACGGACCTCAGCCCGGCGGCGCGCCGGGCACGGCTTGGCGAGCTGCTGGCGGAGCTGAACCTGACGCCGCTCGCACACGCGCCCGCCCATACCTTGTCGGGTGGCGAGCGTCGGCGGGTCGAAATCACGCGCGCGCTCGTGGTGTCGCCCAAGTTCATCCTCCTCGACGAGCCGTTCGCGGGTATCGATCCGATCGCCGTCGGCGATATCCAGCACATCATCTTTCATTTGAAGGAGCGCGGCATCGGCGTCCTGGTGACCGATCACAACGTCCGCGAGACGCTCCGCATCACCGATCGCGCCTACATCGTCCACGACGGGGTCATTTTCAAAAGTGGAACGCCCGCCAGCCTCGCCGCCGACCAGGAAGTCCGACGGATTTATCTGGGGGCCGAGTTCCGATTGGACTAAGATAGGCGTGAGAATTGCAAGGCGGGCGCACGACCGGCGCGCCCGCCTGTCGAGTGCGTTCCTGTTCTCGACAGTCAAGTGTTGACGAGACAGCGACTTAACTGACGCCACGGCTTCATGGGCATTCAGCAAAAACTTCACACCCGGCTTGTTCAGAAGCTGATCCTGACGCCATCCCTTCAGCAGGCGATCAAGCTGCTCCCGATGTCGACGCTCGAGTTGTCGGATCTGCTGAATCAGGAGATGGTGGAGAACCCGATGCTCGAGGAGGTGCCGACTGAGGAGTTGCAGCCGGTCGACGCCTCGGCGGCGCCTGAGAAGGCGGAGGTCAAGAGCGAGGTCGCGAAGGCCGACACATGGGACGATCAGGACTACGAGTACTTCTTTGGCGACTACCTCGACGATGGGTACCGGCCACGGGCGCCACAGGAGATCAAGGAGCTGCCGCCCATCGAGAACACGCTGTCGACGGCGAGCTCGCTGGCCGATCATTTGATGTGGCAGCTCTCGATGCAGACCGACGACCCGCTCACTCGCGAGATTGGCTCGGCCATCATCGGCAACCTGGACGATGACGGATATTTGGTGGCGTCTTTCGAGGAGCTGGCGGCCATGGGGCCGTGGCCGGTCGAGGATGTTGAACGTACGCTGAAGCTGGTCCAGGGGTTCGATCCGGTCGGTGTCGCGGCGCGCGATCTCCAGGAGTGTCTGTTGCTGCAACTGCGGCATCTTGGGCTGGAGGGCACGCCGACAGAAAAGATCGTCGCCGACCACCTGCGTCTTCTTCAGAACCATCAGGTGCCGGAGATCGCCAAGAAGCTCGGGTTGACGATCGACGATCTGAAGGAGCACATCGAGGTCATCCGCAACCTGGATCCGAAGCCGGGGAGCCGTTACAACCCGACGCAGTCCCAGTACGTCATTCCTGACGTGTATGTGATCAAGGTCGAAGATCAGTATGTGGCCGTCCTGAACGAGGACGGGCTGCCCCAGATGCGGATCAGTCCGGTGTACCGGCGCCTGCTGGACAAGAACGCCGGCAACAGCGACGAGACGCGCGCCTACGTCAAAGACAAGTTCCGCTCGGCGCTCTGGTTGATCAAATCGGTGGAGCAGCGCCAGAAAACGATCCACAAGGTCGCCAATAGCATCATTGCCTTTCAGCGGGATTTTCTCGATCGCGGGATCGAGCATCTGCGGCCGCTCGTGCTGCGCGATGTGGCGAACGATATCGGGATGCACGAATCAACGGTCAGTCGCGTCGTCACCAACAAGTACATGCACACCCCGCAGGGTGTGTTCGAGATGAAGTACTTCTTCCACAGTGGTATCAATAGCTCGTATGGCGAGAGCGTCTCGTCGGTGACGATCAAACAGCGCATCCGGAAGATCATCGAGAACGAGGACCCGAGAAAACCCTTGAGCGATTCACGCATCGTCGAGATTCTCAAGCGCGAGGGGTTGCAGCTCGCGAGACGCACCATCGCGAAGTATCGCGAGGAGCTCAAGATTGCGACCTCGAACCAGCGAAAGGTCTTGTACTGACTGTCGACGGGTGACTGCCGACTGCTGACTGTCCATGCCCCCTCTTCCCGGTGTCTCCGTCGGTGGGCTGCTCGGTAGCCTTCCCGAGCGGTTCGGCCTGCCGATGGAGCTGCTGGCCGGCGCCGACGGTCTCAGCCGGCTCATCACCAGCCCCCACGTCCAGAAGACCGGTCTCGCGCTAGCGGGCCTCGACGAGTACCTCAAACCCGGCCGCGTGCTGATCTTCGGCGAGAGCGAGATTCGCTATCTCGAGAGCCTGGCGACGCCAGCGCGCGCGGAGGCGATGCGTCGGGCACTGACTCACGACTTGCCGTGTGTGGTCATCACCGGCGGATTCGCGCCGCCAGCCGAGCTCCTCGTCGAGGCCGATCAGGTTCGCCTGCCCGTTCTCAAGACATCGATCCCGACGCCGACAGCCATCTCCAAGTTAACGTCCATCCTCGAGGATTCGCTCGCCGAACGCACCATGATGCACGCCGTCCTGATGGATATGTTCGGTCTCGGTGTGCTCATCACCGGCGAGAGCGGCATCGGCAAGAGTGAGTGCGCGTTGGATCTCATCGTCCGAGGCCATCGACTGGTGGCCGACGATACGGTGGAGGTTCGCCGCCGGTCCGAGACGATGCTCATCGGCACATGTCCCGAGCTGACGCGGCACCATATGGAGCTGCGGGGCCTGGGCGTCATCAACGTCAAAGATCTGTTCGGCATTGCGTCAACTCGGTCGTCCAAGCGTGTCGAGCTCGTGGTGCAGCTCGAGCGCTGGGAGGTGGGTCGCGAGTACGATCGGCTCGGTCTTGATGACGACTTCTACGAGATTCTGGGGTTGAAGGTGTCGTTTGTCCGGATGCCGGTCGCCTCGGGCAGAAGCATCGCGATCCTGGTGGAAGTCGCTGCACGCAATCAGTTGCTTCGACTGCGGGGGCATCATGCCGCCCAAGTGTTTGCCGATCGGGTCGCCGAGACGCTGCGCCGTGGCGAGCCACCGACGACGGTTCAACCCGACGAGGAGGATGAAGAGCTCGAGTCGGGGGGGGGGCGGTGAAGCAGTCTTCGCGTCCGCTGCGCCTTGGCCAGCCTGGCCGAGGCTCGAAGAGCGACAGCCGAGGCACTGCCAGCGCTGAGAAGAACAGCCGATCCAGAGGCGGCCGACCGTTCATCGTGCTGACCGGATTGTCGGGATCGGGCAAGTCTCAAGCGATTCGCGCGCTCGAGGACCTCGGCTACTTCTGCGTCGACAATCTGCCAACGACGCTGATTCCCACACTGGCCAAGCTGTCGCTCCGCGGCGGCGCGGACATCGACAAGGTGGCCATCGTGGTCGACGTCCGCGAGGGAAACTTCCTCTCATCGTTTCCGAAGATCTTCACCAGACTGCGCAAGATGCCGCGGCTCAACCCGATTCTCATCTTTCTCGAGGCGAGCCACACAACCCTCGTGCGGCGATTCAGCGAGACCCGCCGGCCGCACCCGCTGGCGCCGGATCGGTCGGTGAGTGAAGGCATTCACGACGAGCGCGCGCGCCTCAACGTCATCCGCGAGATGGCAGACGAAATCATCGACACGTCGGACATGACCGTCCACGAGCTCCGTCAGTTCTTCATGGGCCTCTCGCGCGAGCGGACGCGGGCCGGGCTCGTCATCACGCTCCTCAGCTTCGGGTACAAGCACGGCGTGCCGGTCGACGCCGACTTGATGTTCGACGTCCGGTGCCTGCCGAATCCGCATTTTGTCCCGGCGCTGCGCCGGCGGACCGGCCGCGATCGGGCGGTAGCCAAGTTCATGGAACGGGACGCCTCGAGCCGCGAGTTCATCGAGCGGCTCGACGACTACTTGCGCTACGTCGTGCCGCACTATGTCGCCGAGGGAAAGAGCTATCTGACCATTGGCATCGGCTGTACGGGCGGCCGGCATCGCTCGGTGATGATCGCCGAGCGGCTTCGGCGCGACTTGGCCGAGATGAGCGGCGCGCGTACACGCGTCCGTCACCGGGATATCGCACGTGCATAGGATGAGGTGCCTAGGCGCTTGGGTTCTGAGGTGCTTGGGTGCACCTACGCACCTACGCACTTACGCACCCACGCACCTACTCTTATGATCGGTGTTGTCGTCGTGACGCACGGGCAGCTCGCGACCGAGCTGGTGAACGCCGCCGAGATGATCGTCGGCGAGTTGCCGCAGTTCACGGCGGTCTCGATTGGATGGCATGACGATGTGAACGACGCACGCGAGGATATCGCGCAGGCCATCGAGCGCGTGCGCGGAGGGCAGGGGGTGTTGCTGCTGACCGACATGTTCGGGGGCACACCGTCGAACCTCGGCATGACATTCCTCGAGAAGGATCGGCTCGAAGTCGTCACCGGCGTCAATCTGCCGATGCTCATCAAGCTGGCCGGCCTCCGCCAGTCGTCGGATCTGCTCGCGGTCGCGCGTCAGCTGCGCGACGATGGCCGGAGCGCGATCTGGCTCGCGTCGGATCTCCTTCGGAGTGAGAAGGTGTAGGTGCTCGAGGTGGTGTCGCAGCAGGTCACAGTCGTGAACCCGTTAGGCATGCACGCGCGCGCGGCTGCGCGATTCGTGCACGTGGCGACGCGCTTTCAGTCGCGTATTCGCGTCGCACGGGACGCCCGCGAGATGGATGGGAAGAGCATCATGGGCATTCTGCTCTTGGCCGCCTCACGCGGCACCACCATCACGGTCAGCGCCAGTGGTGCCGATGAGGACGCGGCGGTCTCGGCCCTGGTGGCGCTCGTCGCCTCGGGCTTTGAGGAGAACGCGTGCAGCGCCTGACCGGTGTCGGCGTGTCCCCTGGCGTCGTCTCCGGCCGGGCGGTCATCCTGATCCAGCGTGCCCAGGCCCTGCGGTATCAGATCGCACCCGCCCGCGTGCCACGCGAACTCGAGCGGCTGGAGGCGAGCCGGGAGCGTTCGCGCCAGCAACTCATCGAGATTCGCGCGCGGGTCTCGCGACGCCGCCCCGAGATGGCATCGCTCTTCGACGCGCAGCTGCTGATGCTCGACGACCCGATGCTCGTGCCGAGGGCGGCCGACAGCGTTCGCACCGAGCGCGTCAATGCCGAGTGGGCCGTTCACCAGGTGTTTCAAGAGTTCCGCGCCGTGCTCGACGAGGTCGCCGACCCGTACCTGCGCGAGCGCACCGGCGACGTGGCCGACCTCGTGGGTCGCCTGAAGATGAACCTGCGCCAGGGCGTCGCGGCGCCGCGGGACCTGTTGAGCGCACTCGACGAATCCTCGGTGCTCGTCGCCGACGAGTTGACGCCGTCGCTGGCGGCGCAGGTCGACTGGACCAAGGTACGCGGCTTTGCGACCGACGCCGGCAGCCGGACGTATCACACGGCCATTCTGGCGCGCTCGCTCGACGTCCCGGCTGTCGTTGGGCTGCATAACGCGAGCGAGCTGGTCCAGGCAGGCGACCTCGTGGTCGTTGACGGCACGGCGGGCGAAGTCGTCGTCGACCCGACCGACGAGGTGCTCGCCCGCGCGGTGCGTCAGGCAGAGGAGCACGTCGCAGACGGGGCCCACAGCTCGCTCGGGCGGCTGGCGGCCACCGCCGACGGCGTGCGTATTCGCCTCGACGCGAACATCGAGTTTCCCGAGGATCTGGCGGCCGCGCGCTATGCGGGCGCGGAAGGCATCGGCCTGTATCGATCGGAGTTTCTCCTGACTGATGCGACCGCGCCGGTCGTCGACGAAGACGAGCAGTACGAGATCTATCGCCGCATGTTGGAAGGGATGGCGCCGGCCCAAGTGACCATCCGCACGTTCGACGTCGACGAAGATCAGCTGGCCTCCCGGCTGTCGCGCGGACCGCTCGCCGGCGGCTGGCTGGTCGACCAGGAGCGCACGAGCCGCCAGGGCTTGCGCGGCCTGCGATTGAGCCTCGCGCGCCCGGAGCTTTTTCAGGTTCAGATTCGCGCGCTCTTGAGGGCCGCCAAACACGGTCAGCTTCGCATCGTGTTTCCGTTCGTGTCGGGCGTCGATGAGGTGCGCGAAGCCCGGCGCATGGTCGGCGCCGCAGCCACCGAACTGGTCGGCCGCGGCGACGTGGTCCCGCGGGTCCCAATCGGCGTCGTCATCGAGATTCCAGCGGCGGCGTACACCGCCGACCTGCTCGCCCGGGAGGTCGACTTTTTCACGATCGGCACGAACGACCTCATCCAGTATTGCCTGGCGGTCGATCGGGCCGACGAGCGCGTCTCGAGCCTGTACGAGCCGCTCCATCCCGCGATCCTCCGCGTGATCGTGATGGTGCGGCGCGCGGCGGCGCGCCATCGGATTCCGGTGTCGCTCTGCGGCGAGATGGCCTCCGATCCGGCGCTCTTGACGTTGCTCGTCGGGCTCGGTCTGAGGGAATTCAGCATGACGCCTGGCGCGATTCCGATGGCCAAGCAGGTGCTCGCGGAGGTGCGATCGGACGAGATGCGCACGCTCGCGCGGCGCGTGCTGCGGCTGCCGACCGCCGGCGAGATCGAAGCGGAGCTGATGGCCGCAGTCGGTCGGCTTAGCTTGAAGTAGTGTCCGGCTTTCCTGGCCTGAGCGGAGTCGAAGGCAGCCGGACCGTGGAGGATTCTGTTGGGCGGAGAGGTGACGCGAGTCGAGAAACCCTGGGGCTATGAGCTCCATTGGGCGAAGACGGATCGCTATGTGGGGAAGCTGATTCACGTCAAGGCCGGCCACGCCCTCAGCCTCCAGTACCACAATCACAAGGACGAGACGATTTACTTGCACTCCGGTCTGCTGTTGTTCGAGGTTCAGGACGGTGGGGAGCTGACCAAGCGGCAGATGAAGCCGGGCGAATGCTTTCACATCACGCCGAAGACCATCCACCGCATGACGGCGATCGAAGACAGCGACATCTTTGAAGTGTCGACGCCTGAGCTCGACGATGTCGTGCGGCTTGAAGACCGGTACGGGCGGGCCAAAAGTTAAAATGTAAAAGTGAAAACCTAAAAGGACGCGGAGGGCCGCGATGTGCTTTCTCCTTTTGACTTTTGAGTTTTCACGTTTCAGTTCCGTTCGCTAGAACGGGATGTCGTCGTCGGTCAGCGGCTCGGCGTTCTCGGCCGCTCCGGGCGCGGCAGCGCCAGCGGCCTCACCGCGATCCGTCATCGCCACTGGGGCGCCGCGGCCACCCCCGCCCCCCAGCAACACGATGCGATCACCGCGAATCTCGGTCGTGTAGCGTTTGTTGCCGTCCTTGTCATCCCACTGGCGCGTCTGCAGGCGGCCCTCGACATAGATCTGCTTGCCCTTGGTCAGGTATTCGGTGAGCGATTCGGCCGTCTTGCCCCACAGCACGACGCGATGCCACTCGGTCTTTTCCTGCCGCTGGCCGGCTTTGTCGTTCCACACCTCAGTCGTGGCCATATTGATGGTGGAGACCGCGGCGCCCCCAGGCGTGTAACGCAACTCTGCGTCGCGGCCGAGATTGCCGACGAGGATGACTTTGTTGACGCTGCCCATAAGCCCTTCGGGAAGTGAAAAGTAAAAAGGGAAAACTTAAAAGTAGAGAGCGACGCATTGTACATCGTCCTCTTAAGTTCTAAGTTTTAACTTTTCAGTTTCTCAAGGCTTCTTCGACTGGTCAATCTTCTGCTTGGCTAGCAGAGCCGCGTCGCTCGTCGGGAAAGTCATGACCAGAAAGTCCCACACCGTCCGGGCCTCGTCGACCTGTTTGAGCGCGTTGAGGGCGACCCCCTTGCGGTAGTACGCGTCGGGCAACGCATCGCCGATGGGGTAGCTGCGGATGGCCTTGTCGTACGCCTCGATCGCCTTGTCGTACTTACCGTCGCTCAGAAAGCTGTGCCCGATGTAGACCTGCGCATCGTCGGCCTTGTCGTACGTGGGAAAGGTCCGGAGGTAGGACTCGAATCCCTGAATGGCGAGACTCCATTGTGTGGCGGAGTAGTCGGCCATTGCCAGGTCCCACAGCCTGGTGGGCGAAGTGCCCGCGGGGACGGTCGGCGCTCCTGCCGGAGCAGCAGCGGCCCTCGGGGCGGTGGCGTCGGGCGCACCGGCCGACGACAGGCGCGAGAGCGGCACCTGCTGGACCGACTGACGCATCGTGTCAACCTCCTGCGTCAGCGACGAGATGCGCACGTTGCTATCGTCGAGCTTCTCGCGGACGACGCGCATGTCGTTCGTGAGGTTGTCGATGGTCAGCTTCGAGTCGGCAAATGCTTTGCGCTCGACATTCGTCTGGTCGTCAATCTTCGCGTTCACGGCCTTGAGGGCGTCGGTGACCGATCGGAGCATGTTCGCCAGCAGCTGTGCCTGCTCCTGCAGCATGCGGATATCGGCCATCATCTGCTGCTGTTCTTTGTCGGCGGCAGCAGATGCCGGAGCCGCAAGCGCGACGATCATCGCGATCGCGGTCACGGTCGTGAGGAATGCGGATTTTGAGAACAGGCACATATTGCGGTTCATGGGTCTCTCACTGTGCGGTAATGACGAAGTGCGCACGCCGGTTCTTGGCCCACGCGGCTTCGTCGTGACCAGGGTCGAACGGGAACTCCTTGCCGTAGCTGACCACCTGGATCTGGCTGGCCGGGATACCGAGCGAGATCAGGTGCGCGCGCACAGCGACCGCCCGGCGTTCGCCCAGAGGGAGATTGTACTCGGCCGTGCCCCGCTCGTCGCAGTGGCCTTCGATCATCACGGCCCAGCTCGGGTGCTTTCTCAGGACGGCGGCGTTCTGGTCGAGCGTGGTCTGTGCCGTCTGGTCGAGGCTGTTGCTGTCCAACGCGAAAAACACGGGCTGAAGCGGCGACGTGCGGTTGAGGTCGTCGAGCGACGAGGCCACGATGACTTCATCTCGCACCGGCACCGGAACAGGCTCACCGACCGGCGCAGGCGGCGCCGACGGCGCTGGTGGCGCAGGCACGGAGATCGGCGAACCCGCGCTGAGGGGCGGGCCCGGGGATGGGGCGCCCTGGACGTCGGGGGATGTCTTGGCGGCGCAGCCGGCGGCAGCGACCGTCAGCGCGGCCAGCAACAGGCGCGACGTGATCGTGTGTGATTTCGACATCTACTTGGACCAATCGGGGTAGGAATTATTCCCGCTCCTGGTGACCTGTCGGACGTTCTTGCCGTCGCCGGCCACCGTGAAGATCTGCTTCCTGCCCGTACGCGTCGACACGAACGCCAGATGGCGGCCGTTGGGCGCCCAGGCCGGGCTTTCATTGTCGCCTTCACCGAACGTCAGCTGTCGGACCTCGCGCGTCGCCATATTGACGACCTTGAGGTCGAGGCTTCTTCCGGCCCTCGCGGTATACGCAATCTCGTTGTACGGCGGCGGAGACCAGGTGGGCCGATCGGCATAGGACTCGAGCGTGATCTTCTGCAGCCCGAGACCGTCGGCGTCCACGATGTAGATCTGCGGCGAGCCCGACCGGTCCGACGTGAAGGCGATTTGCGTGCCGGAGGGCGACCAGGTCGGCGCCTCGTCGATGCTGGGATGGGTCGTCAGCCGCAAGATGTTCGAGCCGTCGCGGTTGACGACGTACAGCTCGGGATTGCCGTCGCGGGTGGACATGAAGCACAGGCGCTTTCCGTCCGGCGACCACGCCGGCAGGAAGTTGTTGCCCGCGTCCTTGGTCAGCTCCTCCAGCGTTCCTTGATAGATGTTCGAGATGAAGATGTTCGGGACTCCGCGCCGGTACGAAGTGTAGGCAATCGAGCGGCCGTCGGGCGACCACGTCGGTGTGATGTTCAGTGTCCGCCCGACCGTCAGACGCCGCGCGTTCTCGCCGTCGTAGTCGGAGAAATAGATCTCCTTGACGCCTCGATTCTCGATCGTTCCGGCCAACCGATCGCCGTCACGATCGGAAACAAACGTCAGCTTGGTGCGCGCCACACCGCGCAGTGCTCGTTGCTGCTGGTGCAGTTCGTCGGAGACCGTGTGCGCGTAGAGCCGCAGATCGGCGGGCGATCCGGTGTACCGACGGCCGAATGCCTGCTGACGCGTACGGACGTTGAGCAGACGCACCTCCAGCGTGAGCACGCCCTCGGCGACCTGCACGGTGCCGATGACGAGGCCGTCGATGTTCAGCTCGCGCCAGCGGTCAAACACGACGTCGTCAAGGGAGGAAGCGGCTGGGATCGACGAGTAGGTATCGCGCGGGATCAACGCGAATTCGCGCTCGAACGTCAGGTCGTCGAACAGTACCTGGCTGATGGTTCTCGCCGCGGCCAGAGTCGCCTCGTCCCGCGTGAGCGGAACGAAGGCGGGTACGGCCATCTGGGGCGCACCGCCGGCACCGGTCAGCGTCGTCGTGATATCGGTCGGCTGTTGCGGCGTCGGCGTCGGCGTCGGCGACTGTGACACCGGGGTCGGCGGTTGCTGCGGATCCGCGCCGATCGCGACGAGATCGATGACTCCGACGAGCGCGACGAGCAAGGCCAGACGAAACATACGAGTCATCGCTGATACTCGAAATTGAGGTGTACGGTCAGCGTCGGGTTCGGAAATGCCGCCGGAAGAGGCGGGAATTGCCTGGTGAAGAGGATGGCGCGCTGCGCCGCGAGGTCGAGCGTCGTGTAGCCGCTCGATGTCTCGAGCTCCACATCCTGGATTTGTCCGTCACGCCGGACCGTGAACTTGACGAGTGCCTGGCCGGCCACTTCTTGACGCTGGTTCCAATTGGCTTTGATGCGCTCGACCATGACTGTCAGATAGTCGGGACAGCAGAAGTCAGTGACGTCCAGAGCGGATCCCGAGCCCGGGCCTCCGCCGCTCGACAGCCCGAATCCCAGCCCCCGAGCGCTTGTCACGGCGGGCGCACTGCCGGGGGCCGTTTCTTCACCCTTTGTCGGCGTCTCGCCACGCGCTTGGTCGGGAGCCTGTGTGACGGGCGGCGGCGGCGGGGCAGTTGTCTTCACCTTCGGGGCGGGCTTGGGGAGTGGCATTTCCACCGTGCTCGCCGCGGGCCGCTGGACCGGTTCGGGCCGCTTCGGCTCGGCGGGTGGCGCCTGCACCTGCACGGGCCGGCCGCCCATCGGCGTCAGGCCGCCATTACGCGGTCCTTCGCCTCCGCCCTCGAGAGTGATCGTCATGACCGGTCGCGGGGCTTCGGGTTCTGCGGTGAACCAGCGCTGCGGTGCGAACAGAAGCACCGCGAGCAACACCCCATGCGCAAGGATCGACACGGCGACCATGCCTTGGAGCCCACCGGGCTCGTCCATGCGACTGCGCAACACATCGCTGAGGTCCACTTACTGCTCTCCTGGCGCTCGCTCGATGATGCCGACCGTACTGACGCCCGCGTCTTTCAGCCGGTCGAAGACTTCCATCAACTCCTGTAGCTGCACGCCGCCGTCACCGCGAAGGTAGACCTGCTTCTCGGTCAGGCCCTCCATCTTCTGGCGGACGCGCTCCTGCAGGACGTCGAGCCGAAGCGGCTCGTCCCCGAAATACACCAGCCGATTACGACGATAGGCGAGCGGCACGGTGACGAACACACGCTCGCCGGTGATTCGCTCGGCGCGCCGCGCCACCGGCAACCTGACGTCGACGCCGCGCTGAATCATCGGGGCGGTGATCATGAAGATGATGAGGAGCACCAGCATCACATCGACCAGGGGGACGACGTTAATCTCGGCGAGCGAGGTGGCGACGCGACGACCGCGACGAAACCGCCCGGGCGCCGCATCTCCGGCGTGCTGAATGTTCATATGCAAACCATTACGTGAAGTTTCGCTCCGCGATGTTGAGGAACTCCATTGAGAAGTCGTCCATCTCCGACGCAAACAGCTTCACGCGCTGCGTCAACGAATTATAGAAAAGCACCGCCGGAATCGCCGCGGCCAGGCCAAACGCCGTCGCAATGAGCGCTTGGGCAATGCCTGGCGCGACCACGCCCAGGTTAGTCGAGCCGGTCTGGCTGATCCCCAAGAACGCCGTCATGATGCCCCACACCGTGCCGAAGAGTCCGACAAACGGTGCAATGCTCGCCGTGGTCGCCAGAAACGAGACCCGCCGCTCCAGCTTATTCACCTCGATGGCCGAGGCACGCAGTAAGGCGCGATCGAGGGCCGCGAGACTCTTGAGAGTTGGACGTCCCGCGGCTGGGCGCGGATTGGTGGATCCCGCGTCAGAGGGTGGCGTTTGGCGCAGCTGAGCGTTCAACTCGGCATACCCGGACTGAAAGAGGCCGACGAGAGGGCTGGCGCTGAGCGAGCCGCACGCTGCTTGGACTTCGGAGAACTTACTGCTGCGGCGGAAGATCTCGAGAAATTTCGACGTCTGACGCCGCGACTGCTGAAACGTCCACAGCTTGTAAAGGATGATGCCCCAGGACATGATCGACATCAGTCCGAGGCAGAGGAGGACGAACTTGGAGATCGGGTCGGAACTCGCTATCCGTTCCAGAATCCCGGCGCTGGTTCCCTGGGGCAAACCGCCATCCTGTGCCTGCAGAAGCAGCGCAAGGAAGGAGCATCCGCGCGTGCACAAACGGCCCTCCGCAACATCCTTGTGCGCCGCTGGGACAGCGCGAATTTCGAGACTGTATCATGGCCGCAGAAGAGCTGTCAAACCTATGTTAGGATTGAACTTCTCGTTTTTCAGTTACGGTCCGGCTGAAGCCGGGCACTACATCACGTCATGCTCCGCTTCCTGCGCATCAACCAATTGGCGGTCATCGACTCGGTCGAACTCGAGCTTGCCGCCGGGTTGAATGTGCTGACCGGCGAGACCGGGACCGGCAAGTCGATCCTGGTGGAGGCCGTCGGGTTGCTCATCGGCGGCCGGGCGTCGGCCGATCTCGTGCGGACGGGCAGCGACGGGGCCAGCGTCGAGGCGATCTTCGAGAATGAGGGAGAGGAGTTCTTCATCCGCCGTGAAATCACGGCGGAAGGGCGCAGCCGCGCATTCATCAACGGCGTGCTCGCCCCGGCCGCCGCACTCAAGGAGTTGTCGGCGCGGCTCATTGAGATCCACGGTCAGCACGAGCATCAGACGCTCCGCGATTGGTCGACGCACCTCGGCGTGCTCGACACGTTCGGCCAGTTGGAGGCGCTCGTTGTGCCGACCTCGGCGGCCTTTGACGTCATGCGCGCCTCTGAATTGGCGCTCGTCGAGGCGCGTCGCGCCATGTCGGAGCGCGAGACACGCCAGGATCTTCTGACGTTTCAGCTCGCCGAGCTGGATCGCGCGGCCTTGAAGCCGGAGGGTGACGAAGACGTCGAGCTGGCCGCGTTGCGTCAGGTGCTGATGAGTGCCGAGCGGGTCGAGCGGTTGTGCGCCGACAGCTACGCTTCGCTGTACGAGAGCGACGACGCGATTCTGCCCAGACTGGGCGGCGTCTGGCGGCACGTCACCGAACTTGCGACACTGGATCCCAAGTTCCAGCCGTACCTCGACGCGCGCGACGGGATCAAGGCGCAGCTCGAGGACCTCGCGTTGTTTCTGCGCCGCTACGCCGAGACGATTGAGGCCTCGCCGGCGCGCCTCCAGCAGGTCGAGGAACGGCTGGCGCTGCTCGAGCGTCTGAAACGCAAGCACGGTCCGTCTTTGCGTGACGTGATGGACCGCCGTAACGCGCTGAGGAGCGAGCAGCGCGATCTGGAGCGAGGCGAGGATCGGGTCCGCGATCTGGAGGGACAGTTGGCGACGGCCCGCGCCGCGTACGTGGCGGCTGCGGACACCCTCTCGAGGGCGCGACGCCGGACGGCGGGGGAATTCGCCAGCGAGCTCGAGCGTCTGTTGACCGAGCTCGCCATGGCGCGAACACGGTTTGAGGTGCGGTTCGCTGACGAACAGCTTCCAGACACGAGCTGGACGTCGAGAGGATTCGACGCCGCCGAGTTCTTTGTCTCGCCCAATCCGGGAGAGGATCTGCGGCCGCTCGCGCGTATTGTCTCGGGGGGAGAGCTCTCCCGCGTGATGCTGGCGATCAAGACGCTGACGTGTGGGACGCGACTGGCCGGACGGGATGGGGAGCGGGGGAGTCAGTCGCCGGGGCTCGTCTTTGATGAAGTCGATGCGGGCATCGGGGGGAGGGTGGCTGATGTCGTCGGCCGCAAGCTGCGCGCGCTCGGTTCCACGTTTCAGGTGTTGTGCATTACGCACCTGCCGCAGGTTGCGGCGTACGCCGACCGACACATTCGCATCGACAAGCGGGTCGAGTCGCACCGAACATACACGACGGTAAGCCCGCTTGACGGTCAGGGCCGAGTGGAAGAGCTAGCGCGGATGCTGGGCGGTGAAGCCGTGTCGGAGGGCGTCAGGAACGCTGCGCGAGAGATGCTGACCGAGCGCAATGGCGCAGTGTTGCAGGGCGGTGGTCGAACGCGGCCCCCTCGACGCCTCGATACGCCCGTCCCGGGACGACCCCTTCGGCAGGACTCAGGGCAGGCGAAAGGCGAAGACAAGGGGAAAGGCGAAAGCGAAAGAGCACGCTTCCGTTAGCGCCGCAGATAGTCATGGCCCGCAGATACCTCATCGAAACATTCGGCTGTCAGATGAACGTCCACGACTCGGAGCGGATGGCCGGCTTGCTGGAGCAGGCTGGGTTCGAGGCCGCGGAAAGCGCCGCCGACGCCGACGTGGTGGTCATCAATACCTGCAGCGTGCGCGAACATGCCGAGGACAAGCTCTACACGCGGCTCGGAGAGCTGCGTCAACTCGCGGCCGAACAGGGCCACAACCCAATCGTCGCAGTGGCCGGCTGCGTCGCCCAGCAGGAGGGGCAGTCGATCTTCAGGCGAGCGCCCGACGTGGCCGACATCGTTGTTGGGACTCAGGCGATCCGGCGGCTTCCGATGCTCATCGACGAGGCGGCGGAAACTCGGTCGGCGGTCTTGGACCTCAATCCGTACGACGATGTGACGTTTCCGTTAGGCGTCACACGCCGCGGCGATCCGGTCAGGGCCTACGTCACCATCATCGAGGGCTGCAACGAGTTCTGTAGCTTTTGCGTGGTGCCGTACACGCGCGGCCACGAGCGGATGCGCCCCAAAGCGGATATTCTCGCCGAGGTCCGTGACGCGGCGTCGCATGGCCGCCGCGAGATCCAGCTGCTCGGGCAGATCGTCAACCATTACACAGCGCCTGACGATCTGTCCTGTAACTTCATAGGGCTGCTCGAGGCCGTACACGATGTGGAGGGCGTCGAGCGCATCCGGTTTGCGAGCCCCCATCCGCGCCATGTCACGCCAACCTTCCTCAAGGCCATGGCCCGGCTGCCGAAATTGTGTCGCCATCTGCATCTCCCGGTGCAGTCTGGCTCGACGCGCGTGCTGGAGGCCATGCGCCGTCGCTACACGCGAGAAAGCTACCTCGATCTGGTGGCACAGATCCGCGAGACGCTGCCGGAGGTGGCGCTGTCGACCGATATGATCGTTGGATTCCCCGGCGAGACGGAGGCGGATTTTGCCGAGAGCTTGTCGCTGACCGCCACGGTGGGGTATCAGAGCATGTTCTCGTTCAAGTACTCGCCTCGTCCAAATACGCTCGCCGCCAAGCGCATGGCGGACGATGTGGACGAGGGCGAAAAGACAAGGCGGATTGTCGCCCTACAGGCGCTGCAGCGGGAGATTCAGACCTCGCTCAATGCGCGGCTGGTGGGGCAAGACGTGGAAGTGCTCGTCGACGCCGCGAGCCGCCGCCACCAGACCGAGTTATCCGGGCGCACGAGCACCAACGTCGTGGTCAATCTGCCGGGTCCGCTGGCGTGGATTGGCTGCACTGTGACAGTATGCGTTGAGCGTGCAGGGCCTCACAGTGTCTGGGGACAGGCGCGCTCGGAACGAGAGACAGGGTGGCGTTATGCAGATTGAAATGACCATCAAGGGGCTGATGGTCGATCCGATCACGAACATGCCGATTGTGATCCTCCGCGACAGGGAGGGGCAGCGCGTGCTCCCGATCTGGGTCGGCATTTTCGAGGCCAACGCCATCGCGCTGCAGATCGAGAACGTGCCGACGCCTCGCCCCATGACCCACGATCTGCTTCGAAACGTGATCCAGGATCTGAAAGGCTCGGTGCAGAAGATCGTGGTCTGCGACCTGCAGGAAAACACGTTCTACGCGCTCATTTACCTGTCGCTTGGCGGCGACACGCTGGCGATTGACGCGCGGCCGAGCGATGCAATCGCTCTGGCCTTGCGCGCGCGGGCGCCCATCTTCGTCGAAGACACGGTCATCGACAACGCCAAGACGGTCGACTTCACGTCCGAAAAAGCCGATTCCGATCGGCTGCACAAGTGGCTGGAAAGCCTCGACCCTGACGATCTCGGAAAATACAAGATGTAGCGGTATTGACAGCGTAAGCCTCAACCCCTAGAATGGCCGACAGCCGGCCGGCCCTTCTAATGATTGTTGCCATCGCGAATCAGAAAGGCGGCGTGGGGAAGACCACGACCGCGATTAATCTGGCTGCGGCTCTGGCGCTTCGAGGCAAGCGCACCCTCCTCATCGATCTCGACCCCCAAGCCAACAGCACGATGTCGTTTCTCGAGATGCCGGAGGTGTCGCGAGGCGTGTACGACGCGATCGTCGACTCGACGATCGGATTGAAGGATGTCATCGTGCCGACGCCGGTCGAAAACCTGTCGATCGCACCATCACGGATTGCCCTGGCCAAGCTTGAGGCCAAGCTGGTCGGCGAGATGGACGCCCACTTTCGACTCAAGGACAAGATGGAGCCCATCCGGGCGATCTATCCGAACATCGTCATCGATTGTCCGCCGACGTTGGGGTTGCTGACCGTCAATGCCTTGGTCGCCGCGACGCATCTCCTTATCCCGATTCAGTCGTCATATTTCGCACTCGAGGGGACCGACGATCTCCTGGAGACGATCGAGAAGGTGCGCGCTCGGCCGAACCCCGAGCTGCGGATCCTCGGTGTCGTGATCACCATGCACGACAAGCGGACGGCCCTTGCCCGGGACATCCGCACGCAGATCAAGAAAGTGTTTGGCCAGAAGGTATTCAAGACGGTCATCACCAAGAGCGTGCGGCTCGAGGAGAGTCCTGCGTACAAGGAGTCGATCTTCACGTTCGCGCCCGGCTCGACGGGCGCAACGGAGTACTACAGGCTCTGTGAGGAGGTTATGGATCGTGCCTAGACGAGGGCTGCCCAGCTCCATCTCGATGCGCCACGACGAGCACTATGTCGAAGCCCTGGCAGCCTCGGCTGGCACGCCCATCGGGCGGCTGATCCCGATCGACGAGATCGACCCCAATCCGAACCAGCCGCGGCAGGTGATGGGCGATTTGTCGGAACTGATTGCGTCCATCACCGAGCAGGGCATTCTTGAGCCACTCGTGGTTCGGCAACGCGGCGACCGATTTCAGATTGTGGCAGGCGAACGACGGTATCAGGCGGCCGTCCAGGCCGGGCTGCGGGAGCTGCCGGTGGTCGTGCGCGATGTCGACGACACGGAAATCATCGAGCTCGCTCTCATCGAGAACCTGCAGCGGAAAGACCTCACACCGTTTGAGGAGGCAGAAGCCCTTCAGGGACTGGCGGAGCGCTGCGGCTACACGCACGAGGATCTGGCGCATCGGCTGGGCAAGTCGAGAACTTCGATTACCGAGTCGCTGGCTCTGACTGGGATGCCCGACGAGGTACGGAATCTGTGTCGGCTGGCCGACATTTCATCTAAATCGTTGTTATTACAGGTTGTTAGACAGGGAAAGGCAGAGAAAATGACCGCCCTGGTCGAAAAGCTCGCCGGCCAGGGCGGCGTCACACGACAGCAACTGCGGCGGGCTGTCAAGCCGGCTGCGGGTCGCCCCAAGCACTATGTCTTCGCATACCGTGCACCGACCAAAGCATTCAATTTGAAGATTAGCTTCGCGAAGACGCGCGCGACGCACGAGGAGATCGTCGAAGCGCTCGAGGCGATCCTTCACGATCTCCGCAGCAAGAGGTAATAAATCCGGGCTGCGTCGCACGTAGGCGGAGCCGCCGCAGGCCTCGGCGCAGCGAGTCGCGGCGAGGTCGGCGCGTGGCTAAACAGCATGGGATGCGAGGCGGAGCCGACAATTCCTAGGCATTGTTACAAGGTCCGATAATGAGTGTTATGTTAACTATCGCCGAGCTGTCTGGCTACGTTGTCCAGAAACCCGCCTCAAACCCCAGACCGGGAACCGTCACTTCAATCAGCCCATCGGTGGGATGACGCTCGACGTCGACACCGGGTTCCCTGGACACCCCCACAGAGAAGGCCACGCGATCCCCAGCGCTCAGTCCGAGCGGGGCAAGCAGAATCCCGATTTCAATTCGTGTGCCGGCTGCGAGCTGGGGCGCGCCTGGGGATGCGGCAGCCAGGGCGTTCTGCGACGCCTCACGCGTGAGTTGTCCGATGAGTCGCCCGGAGGTCTGGGCGACTGTGAAATGGACTCCTGCGGGTTCGAGAAATGTCAGCGTGAAGACGTAACCCTCGGCCAGGAGGTCGACAAGTCGCCGGGTTGCGTCGAGCCTGACATAAAGGCGGTCGTCCCCAAACCCGAACCGGACGAGTTTCAAGATCGGGGGGCGTTGTTCCGCTTGATGCATGGCCCCACCGGCGCCTCGAACCTCTAGCGTGCCCGCGCCGAGCCACTCGAAGTAGCTCGTAGTCTCGCCGTCGAGCGTGGGGGTCACGAGCGCAGATGGAGCCGTCTGGGCCGTGGCGGCGGCACGCGTCGAGATGTTGCTGACGAAAAGCTCGTCAGGTACGGGCTTCTCCAGCAGGCGGTAGGCATGCCGGAGATGGCGTCTAAACAGCTCGTCAAATTCGCGATCCTGGTCCGAAGAATGGTCGTCGCCGTACCACCAGCACCAGTCGCTGCCTTCCGCAATCAGCAGTTCCTCGCCTGCCCGCTCGCGGGCTGGGGCGTCGACCGTGGCCTCGTCCAGCGCGTGACGCGCGTCGGCTGCTTGGCTCCAGGCGCGTTGATCGTCGGGGTGGCCGATCCAGATATAGAAATCAGCATCGATCCAGGATCCTGGGAAGATGCTGGCGAGTTCGTGACGCGGCTCGGCCGACGCTTCGGCCATCGTCACGGTCCGTAACTCGGGGTGTCCGGACAGCCGCCGGTACAGCGCGCGGAGAAACGGCCGACCGCCCCCATCGAAGTGCTCCCACGCGTTCTCTCCATCGAGGATGATGGGCACGAGCGCCTCTCCCCCACCGCCCAGGTCCCGGTAGCGGCGGCCGGCTTTGACCAGTCGGCCGACGAAGTCCTCGGCCGCGGCCTCGGCCGACCACCGCGCGTAGGTGAACCCGATGAGGTCCGACAGCACGTGGTCGCGGAACATGCACGCGACGGTGGACCCTCCTGCCCGCACAGCATATGCCGCATAGAGCCGATCGGGTTGCTCCACATGGCCTTGAGCATCGCGCGAGAATGCGAGCCCCAGTGTCCGCGACAAGATGAGCTCGTCGGTCGCCATCCACTGAAAACCAGCGGCGGCGACCAGAGGCACCATCGCGTCCGAAACCGATCCTTCCGACGGCCAGAGGCCGACCGGCCGGCGCCCGAACAGCCGTTCGTGACACGTGACGGCCCGTGCGAGCTGCAAGCTGGCATCTTCAGGGTGGGCGAACCGACGGCGCGGCATGTGCGAGCCAGGGTGGTTGTGCAAGTACACGTCGGTATCGCACAGCAGCGGCAGGATCGGATGGTAAAAGGGCGAGGCCGACAGCTCAACCTGGCCCCGGGCGGCGGCCTCGCGGTACTCCGGGATGACCTTGTTCAGCAGCTCAAGCTCGACCGTCCGCAACAGCGACTTGTCCTCCTCGCTGAAGCGCTGTCCCTTAGCCACGAGGGCGCGGACGCGTGCATCGCGTTGCTGGTAGTCTGGATCGATCCAGGCCAGCTTGTGCCACACCTGCAGATCGCGAAGGTCGTCGACGCTGAATCGGCGCGCCACCACGCGCCTGTCCGCTCCCGTGCCGCCCGCTCGGACGGCCCCCCCGCGCCGCGCCAGCAACTCCCGGTAGCGGGGGTGAGCATCGATCATCCGCTCGCGCTGGGCGTGAAAGAAGTTCTCGAGGATGAAATCGACGTCGAACTGGGTCAGCTCGGTCGCCGGTTTGAGGCTCAACTCCAGGTACCGGTCGCGGGCGCGGCCGGCGGCAAATGCCTCGAGCTGGACGAGCAGCGACGGGACGAGGTTGAAGGTCACTTTGACGTCCGGAAACTCGCGCAGAAGGGCCACCATGCCGTAGTAGTCCTTGATCGCATGCAGCCGCACCCACGGCAGGATGTGCTCGCCTGTGGAGAGGTCTTCGTAGTAGGGCTGGTGCATGTGCCAGAGGATGGCGACCTGGGTCATACGTTGTAGTCTAGCCTCCGCTCGCTTTGCAGGCGAGGCGAGCTACGGCTAAGCTCGCCTAAGCGCCACGGGCGCGACGGCGGCCAGTGCCGTAGGGTGGCGCCCGCTGGTATCTTGTTCCGAGAGGCCCTTGTTGAGGATTCTCGACCGCTATCTCATTCGCGAGACCGTCCTCCCCTTGTGTCTGGGGCTGGTCGTGCTCACCTTCGTTCTGGTGATCCCGCCGATCCTCCGTGACGGCGAAGCGCTCATCTCGAAGGGCGTCGAGTGGTCGATCGTTCTGCGGGTCCTGCTCACGCTTCTTCCCTCGGCCCTCAGCGTGACGATTCCTATGGCGGTGCTGCTCGGCATTCTCGTCGGGTTGGGGCGCCTGTCGGCCGATCGCGAGCTGGTGGCGATGCAGGCATGCGGCGTCAGCATCTTCCGCCTCCTTCGCCCCGTCGCCCTCATTGCCATCGTGGGTACGGCGGCCACCGCCTACGCGATCATCGTCGCCCTGCCCAACGCCAACCAGACGTACCAAGCGATTAAGTTCAAGGTCGTGGCGGATCGTGCCGAGGGCAACGTAGAGCCGCGCGTGTTTTTCGACGATTTCCCAGGCCGCACGTTGTACGTGCGTGAGGTCGCGTCCGGCGGCACGTGGCGAGGCGTCTTTCTGGCCGATACGAGCGCACCCGATCGGACGACGGTTTATCTGGCCCAGGCGGGCCGCCTTGACATCAACCGCGACAAGCGGACCGTCGTCATTGAGCTCACAAACGTGACGCGTCACACGACCGTGGCCAGCAAGCCAGAGGAGTACGAGGGTGGTGAGCAGAAGAGCGTCCTGCTCGCGCTCGATCCGAACACGGTGTTTCCGAAGTTCACGCCCGTCAAGGGGCTCCCCGAGATGAGCATTGCCGAGCTGCGAGCGAGCATTGCAGAGGCTGCCAGCCGCGGAGAGCCCAGCTACAACGAACAGTTCATGATCGGGCAGAAGTTCTCGATTCCCTTCGCGTCGCTGGTGCTGGCGCTCATCGGGCTCTCGCTCGGCGTCAGCCACCGCCAGGACGGACGGCTGGCGAGCTTCGTCCTCGGGTTCGGCGTCATCTTCGTCTATTACGTATTCCTGTGGACGGCACGCGCCGCAGCGATTAGCGGTCGATTCCCGGCGGCCTGGGCGCCATGGATACCGAATATGATTTTTGGAGCGGCCGGCGTCGTGCTCCTACGATGGCGTGCCGGTTCAGCCGATCAGCCGCTCAGCATCAGCATCCCTGCCTTCTGGCGCCGTTCCTCGGAGAGCGGCGGCTCGCCAGCCAAGTCCCGGGTCCGTGCGCCGCGGGCTCGTGGACGCGCCGCGCTCGTGATTCGCCTGCCCCGCCTGAATCTGCCCCGTCCTGCGCTGCTCGACATGTACGTGTCGGGCCAGTACGTCCGCGTCTTCGGTCTGGGCCTGTTCTCTCTGCTGGGCATCTTCTACATCGCGACCTTCATGGATCTGGCGGACAAGCTATTCCGTGGCACCGCGACGACGGGCATGCTCGTGCGATACCTCTATTTTCAGACGCCGCAATACGTCTACTACGTCATTCCCATGGCGGCGCTCGTGGCGACGCTCGTGACCATTGGGGTGATGACCAGGAACAGCGAGCTCATCGTAATCCGTGCGTGCGGCGTCAGCTTGTATCGCACCGCGGTGCCGCTGTTGCTCTTCGGCGCGATCGCCGGCGCGACGCTCTTCGGTCTTCAGGAACGCGCGCTTGCCTCTTCGAACAGAGAAGCCGATCGTCTCAATCGAGTCATCCGCGGGTTGCCGCGCCTGAGCCCGCTCGAACGCCGGTGGGTCGTCGGTCAGAACGGCGAGATGTACCACTACGACAACTTCGACCAGGGGCGGAACGAGTTCACCGAGCTCACGATCTATCACGTCGGTCCGGACGGTTCGGACCTTGGATCGGTGACGCGCGCTGCACGGGTGACCTTCTCAGGTCAGGGCGATGGCGGACCACGCGGCGAATGGAAGGCGTCCGGCGGATGGTCGCGCGAGTTGTCCGCCGGCGTGGAGGCCAGTGCCACGAAAACGGTGGTCAGCTATACCCCGTTTACCGAGCGAACGCTGCGGCTCGAGGGGCCGAGTTATTTCAAGACCGACGAGCCGAAACCGGATCAGATGACGTACGGCCAGCTCAAGGCCTATGTCGCGCAACTCAAGTCTCGCGGAGACGACACGACGTCCGGCTTGGTCTCGCTGCAACGGAAGCTCGCCTTTCCGTTCGTGGCGCTGGTGATGACGCTGCTTGCCGTGCCCTTTGCCGTGACGACGGGCCGCCGGGGCGCGCTCTACGGTATTGGCATCGGCATCGTGCTGGCGATCGTCTACTGGCTGATGCTGAGCGTTCTTGGCGCCGTGGGTGCGGGCGGCCTACTCTCCCCGGTGCTCGCGGCGTGGACGCCCAATATCCTGTTCGCCGCGGCCGCGCTGTACATGCTGCTCACGGTCCGCACCTAGAGGAATCGACTAATTTCTCGCGCGCACGTAGATCGGATTCGACAGAAGCCAGCTCATCCCTCCGTATGCCTCGCCCGCGCGGATCTCAACACGATAAACCGCTGGTCCTTCTGGTGCCTCGACGGTGACGTCCCGGCTGCGCTCCGTCGCGAGGATTTCTGTGTTGCGCCATACGATGGTCGTGAACCCGGCCGGCGCGTTGCTGCGCACGCGAAGCGTCACAGGTCCGCCCGCGTCGAACTCGTCGCCCTGATCGGCGGTGCCGCCGGCGTGGGTCGCTGTGAATGTAAAGAACGGCGGCGACGCGATCCCGTCGACGGCGGTATAAAGGTGGCCGCCACGAATCGCACGCAGCACGAGGCGGGCATCGGCGGCGGCGTCCCCCGATAAGGGCTGCTCCAGAGTGACGTGCACCGACAAGGTGCGGAACAGCGCCTCATAGCTCGGTAGCGGGATCGACCATCGGTTATCGCCAGGGTCCGAGTTGCGGAGCGCCAGCTTGGCGTGTGCGTCGACGCCGGCAAGGCCGACGACACGCCGCTTCTTCGCGACGGCCAGCCACTGCGTTAGGGTTTCGTCCGAACCAGTTAGAAGGCCGGCAATCGTTTCGGCGGGCCTGAACGGATAATGCAGCAGGGCCTCCAGGAGCGCGAATCGCTGGCGCCAGCCGGCCTGCGCGCGCACCCGCCAGCTGGTGTCCGGATTGATCCACTCCACGCCATCGTACGGCGCGTCCCATGCCTGCCACCGCAGCTCCGCCTTCGGCGAATCCGGATGCGCGACGATGACGAAGGCTCCGAGGCGGCGCACCTGCTCCGCGACCGTTTCTGCTGGCCCCCAGATGAGCTGCGGTGCGGCGGGCATGTCGAGCACGACCAGATGGCCCCCTTCGGTGCTCAGCTCGAGGCCGTCGAGGCATAAGACGCCAGAGTAGTACGTCGGCGGGTCCGGTATCCGTGTCGCCTCGCCATGGTCCGTGAGCACGACGAACGTGAGTCCGGCGCGTGACGCCGCGGCGGCGATCTCGGCCGGACCGCTGCGGCCATCGGAGCGGCTGGTGTGGACGTGCAGCACTCCGGCAATGGTGCCGTCCTCTGTCGGTGGGAGTAAGACGCGACGCGGCGGCAGAGTCAGACCGACAAACATGCTGACGGCGGCACACGCCGCCGCCGTCACGATAGTCAGCCTCTTCACGAACGTGTCGCTACAGGCCGGCCCCGGCGCGCAGCGCGGCCGCCTTGTCGGTCCGCTCCCACGTGAATTCGGGTTCAGTGCGGCCGAAATGACCGAACGCGGCCGTCTTCCGGTAGATCGGTCGCCGCAGGTTGAGCTCTTCTATGATGCCGCGCGGCGTCAGCTTAAAGTGCGCCCTGACGAGTTCGGTGATCTTCTCTTCCGGGATGCATCCGGTGCCTTCGGTGTGGACCATGACCGACACCGGATCCGCAACGCCGATGGCGTATGCCAGCTGCACGAGCGCGCGTTCGGCGATACCGGCGGCAACGACGTTCTTCGCGATGTACCTCGCCATGTAGCACGCCGAACGATCGACCTTCGTGGGATCCTTGCCCGAGAATGCGCCGCCGCCGTGCGGGGCTGCGCCGCCGTAGGTGTCCACGATAATCTTGCGGCCGGTGACGCCGGCGTCGCCGTGCGGACCGCCCACGACGAAGCGCCCGGTGGGGTTGACGTAGATCTTGGTGTCCTTGTCCATCATGGCCGCGGGAATGACACGGTCGACGATCTTCTCGATGATATCCGAGCGCATCGTCTCGTTGGTGACGAGCGGGCTGTGCTGGCTCGAGACGACGACCGCGTCGACGCGGACAGGGCGCGAGCCTTCGTATTCAACCGTCACCTGAGACTTGCCGTCCGGGCGCAGGTAGTCGAGCGTCCCGTCGCGGCGCATACACGAGAGGCCCTTGACCAGCTTGTGCGCCAGCATGATCGGCAGCGGCATGAGCTCGTCGGTTTCGGTGCACGCGAAGCCGAACATCAGCCCCTGGTCGCCCGCGCCGCCCGTATCAACGCCCATGGCGATGTCGGGTGACTGGCTGTGAAGGGAGGAGAGGACAGCGCACGTTTCGGCGTCGAACCCGAACTTGCCGCGCGTGTACCCCACCTCGGTGATGGCCGATCGCACGATGTGCTGCACATCGATATGCGCGGTCGTCGTGATCTCGCCGGCGACGACGGCGAGCCCCGTCGTGACCAGCGTCTCGCAGGCGACGCGACTGACCGGATCTTGGGTGAGGATTGCATCGAGAATCGAATCGGAAATCTGATCGGCGATCTTGTCGGGGTGCCCTTCGGTGACCGATTCAGATGTAAACAGGTGCCGTCCCTTACGGCTCATGCCGTACTCCTTCCAGTAAATGTCAGTCAGGCGTAACGTCCGGCTGGAGCCGGACACTCCACCTTCAGATGGTGTAGCGTCCGGCCATCGCCGGACCACCGGTCTAGCTGTTGTCGCATTCCTTCTTCTCGGACTGTTGTAGCGTCCAGCCTTAGCCGGACCGGCAAAGCGAACCAGTCTAGCAGAATCATGCGCGCGGGTGGAAGCGATCGTAGACGGTCCGAAGCCTCGTCGCCAGCACGTGCGTGTAGATCTGCGTCGTGGAAAGATCGGCGTGGCCCAGCATGGTCTGAATGGCGCGCAGATCCGCGCCGTGCTCGAGCAGATGCGTGGCGAACGAGTGCCGGAGGACGTGGGGACTGATCGTCGGCGGAAGGTCGGCACGACGACCGTAGCCCTTGAGGATCTTCCAGAATCCCACGCGGCTCAGCCCCCGGCCACGCGCGGTGACGAACAGTCGCGACGAGGATCGCCCTTTGAGGAACAGGGAGCGTGCGTCACGCACGTACCGCTCGACCCAGTCGCTCGCCTGATCACCAATCGGGATCAGGCGCTCCTTGTTGCCCTTGCCGATGCAGGTCATGTAATGCTCGCGCAGGTGAAGGTCCGCGGCGCGAACGTTGATGAGCTCGGACACGCGCATCCCGGTGGCGTACAGCAGCTCGAGCATCGCGCGGTCGCGCAGACCACGAGGGGTTGACACGTCGGGCTGCGCAATGAGCGCCTCGACCTGCTCGAACGACAAGAACTTCGGGAGCGCCGGCCACGCCCGCGGCGGCCGCAGGTCCTCGGCGGGGTTGCGCGCGATGTGCCCATCGAGGACGAGAAACCGATAGAAGCCGCGCATGGCCGCAATCGATCGCGCCACCGAGCGAGGCGACAGCCCTCGAGTGAGCTGCTCGCGGACGAAGGCCTCGAGCGCCGCGCGGTCGAGCGCC